>JAIOSQ010000211.1 GCA_021107535.1 Bacteroidales bacterium
CCAGGTCGCTGAGGTCAATGACATCCTGAAAGCTTGTGGCCTATAAGGCTATTTCTTTGCTTATTCACATTTTGCCACTAAAATCGTACAGCCTGTAACTGAGGCTTGAAGATTGTTCAAATTGAACATCGAGGCGAATGTTGTCACTGCAAGGATTCGGATACACCTGGAAATTACTTTCCACGTTTTCCTCCTCCACGGATACCAATTGGTCATCGAATTGCTGGAAACTGGCACTAAAAATAACCGTTGGTTGGTAGGATGTTGCCACAGGTTCTGCCTGGCCAATAGTCCAGGAGACATGCATGGCACCCGTCTGGTAATTGCCGCCACCGGCGGAGAATACATGTCTGGAAAGCTCCTGGGAAGTACCCGTATAAGCCAGCGAAACAGCAATTACAATGAGTAATAGTTTTAAATGTTTCATAATCATATAAGTGTTTTTGTTATGGAAAAAGTTTCGATCTGGAAGTAATATAAGGAATATCAGGCCCGTCGCCCATTCCTTAATAAGAGATAGTAAATATACACACATTGATCCCTGAAATCAAGGATTGGTGCTAATATTATTATCAAATACGTATTAATTCGGGCTGTGGTAAGTGTATTAAGTACGAAGTATTAAGTATTAAGAGGGTTTTGGGTTTAATCAATGCTGACGAAGACTTCGGTGCCGCAACTAAAAAACATACCATGGTATACCGAAACTTCTATCCTCTCTTATTTATCAGGTGGGGGTGGCTCCTGGGTAACCGGTTCCAATTCTTCGTCCACTTCTATGTAATCTGCGGGAACAATGAATACGGATGGATTAACATCCCATTTCTGTATATTTTCCAGTTGCATATATGCGTTCTCTGAAAAATGGCCTTCTATCCTGACCGGGAAATTAAGTTCTTTGGAAAACCACTGGGTAAAAAGCTTCTGATCGCCCTGGTAGAGTTCTTTTTTTATGCAGTCATATCCGTCAAGGGTTTCAGCTCCAATGACTTTTTCTTCACCATGCTTTTTATAATTATTGTATGCCTGCACGGGATCATTCATGCTGCTCATCATGCCATCGCATGAGGTATAATGTACCATTTTTTCGTCAGTGTTCAAAATAGCCGTCTGGTTAATTCCGGGGCTTACGATCACCACACCGCTTATTTCGTCTTCAGAAAATGAGTAACAATACTGATCCAGGTTTGAATAAACCCTGTATATTTTTTCACTGCCGGAAATGCTATTGAACATCTTTGCCTGCCATTGGCCTATACCGGTAAACGGGATCAATAATAAGAGCATTACAAGCATGTATTTCTGAAATTTCCTGTTGGGATTGGATGTTGTCTTTTTCATGTGGACGGATTTTAGGGTTATTAAATTTTCGCAATAAGTAAAAAGAATTTCTATTCAAAGATACAGTAAATTAAAAGTGTTTCAAAATATGCCTTCCTGTTTAATTGCACGCAGCCGGTAATCCTTTTTCTAAAAAAGCATTGATTATTTCGAGATTTTATTTATTTTTGCACAACTTTTGAAAACATCTTCCTCCTTAGCTCAGTTGGTTAGAGCATCTGACTGTTAATCAGAGGGTCCTTGGTTCGAGTCCAAGAGGAGGAGCGGCAAAAAAGGGGCGCACGTTGTGCAGCCCCTTTTTTGATTTACAATTCTGTGTTTACAGTTTAGACTTTATAATGTTGTTTTCAATATACGGTATTCGATGTTCAATCTCCAAATAGATAATATATCGAATATTGAATATCAAACATCAGAGTCTAAATTGTAAAGTCTAAACACTGAATTGTAAATGCTTTCCTTCCCCCTTCTTATTCTTATTCTTATTCCTTGTTCCTCTGTTCTTTATTCTGAGAAGGGACCCCCGTCAATAAAGCTCCAAGCGATCTCTTAACTTGACTTCACCTCTCGTATTTCGTATATTTACCGTTGAATAAAAACATTCAGACATGACAACCAGTAATCGCCTAAACAGGGTAATAAAATATATTATTGTAGCGACCTTGATCATTCTTTCAGGAACCGTTTATAGCCAGGAAGAGATTCAGAAATTATTTATGGGTATTAAACTTAATAATGTTCTCTGCGGATATTCAGAGATTTTTATCAGGGATGCAGAGAAAGAAAGCAAACATATAATGGAAATTGTACAGAATACTTATATCTCTTTTAAGGCTCTCGGTAAAGACATAGAACAACAGCAGATGTTTACATACCATATTGATAAAAGCACAGGAAATTTTATATACCATGATAGTTATACCAGGCAGGGGGAACATGTGATGGCTGCCACAATGAAAGTAATCGGTGACTCGATTTATATTAACGACACGATAAATGGTGAATTGCAGATTGCCTACCTGCCAGAGGGTACAATACTACCAAATACCATTTATTATTCTTACATGCTTGATGATCTGGGAGATAATAATAAGGATTCAGTGACATACCATGTGTTTGATGTAAGGTCGGGAGAAGTCAAGAATGTCGTATATAAAAAATTAGGGAGGGAAAAACTGGAGCTTGAGGAGGAAGAATATGAATCCGTTATTGTCAGTGAAAACGACCCTATGACAGGGATGGAGGTGAAATATTGGATTAATGTGAATAGTGGATTACGACTTAAAATGGAGTCAAAGACAGGTATTAGTATGTACCTGACCGATATATCAGTAAAGGAGAAATTAGGAGTAGGGAACTGGGATGAGAATATATTTATCAAAACCAATAAATACATACAAAACATAAAGGCAATATCATCGATGGAGGTTGAGGCTGAGCTTAGTCCCATTCCCTTCCCAGTCATGGAAGATCTTAATTGTCCGGGACAGGTATTCAAAGGTGATCTCAAAGATAATCTGGTCAAAGGAATATTTATGGTCAATCATCAAAAGTATAAGGGGCAGAATGCAGAAATTTTTAACTCTGATGTCAGTTTTAATTCCGAGATTCAAGAGTATCTGGAAGCCGATGATATGATCCAGTCTGATAAACCGGAACTGGCACAGCTTGCCAGAGAGATTACTGAAGGATCGAAGGATTACTGGGAAGCAACATTGAGGTTAAGCAATTGGGTGACAGATAATATCGATGGATCGATTTTATTTGGTACAGCATATGAAACTTACAAAAGAAGGGAAGGAGCCTGTGGTTCCCAGTCAATGTTACTAGCTGCACTATGCAGGTCAGTTGGAATTCCTGCACGTGTGGTCTGGGGTTGTCTATATATCCCCGAGTATGGGGGCGGTTTTGGATCACACGGCTGGAATGAAATCTATATGGGAGAAGATGCAGGCTGGATTCCACTTGATGTCACAATAAATGAAACAGATTATATCGATTCAGGTCATCTGCGTTTGGGGATATTTAAAACCTCTGTTACCTTGATTAACTTCATAAAAATGGATATTCTGGATTATTCATTAAAGTGAAAGTTTGTTATATCTACTACCTCCCCGCCGGCATATACATCGTCAAAGCCTGGAACGACAAGAATGTAATGGGTCAAAAGGTGATCAAACAATAATTTGGCTGCAACTTCCGGCAAGAAGGGGAGCCATCATAGACTGGGCGACAGAAATGTCGCCCTTTTCTTTTACTGGCAAGGGATACGGGTGGTTGCAACACTCACTTTTGAAAAAGCACAGATTTTGGGTAGAGTTGCAGCCGTTTTTTCAGTATTGACGCTGAAAAAGCCCCAGAATTGTTATTCTTGGGGGAATTCCACAATTTTACCTAATTGGTCAAGAATTGATTTCCTGCAATTTTCTATGTATTCATCGTTTTTCTCTTCGAGAATTTTCTTACATACCTTAAACAGGTCGTAAGTTTTTATCAATCCATTTTTTTCACGTTTAGCACCATTTATACATTTTGTAGTGAATCCTGTAATTGTCTAAACTTGCCAACATCGATGTCTTTTTTGTCTTTCCCTTCGCACTCGCCAATGTATCTGATGTTTTCAGGACTAATTATAATTTGATCAAGTTCGAGAATACCATCATCAAAATTTTCCGCTTGATATCCAAGTAGCTTCAGGGCTTTTATAACAGCCTGTTCAAGAGGTTTACCAGTTTCATAAAGCAAATCCTTTAAACTTTCTTGCTCTTTTAAAGCTTCATTGAGCTTATCATTCTTTGACTCTAAAATTCTAATTTTAGATATGTTAGAGTGCCAATTAAGGTTTTGGAGAATATTTAGGTTCTTTTCTCAATTTCTTTTCGATCTTGTAATTGCACTTCCAAATTTTTTGATTTTGATGAAATCTCTTTTGTCAACTTTTGGTATGTCTTTCTTATAATAATATACATCTGAATCATACATCAAATATTCAGGCTTTTTATGATGATGTTTTTCCATATCCAATTCACCACCTAAAAACTTAATTGTATGTAAGAATTCATGCATGATTTTTCTTCCTAAGAATCGGCCGATCAATCTATCATATTCAAACCTTGCCTTTAAGAGATTTTTATATTCTTCCAATTTACTTGTTTCATATTTCTTATTTTCTTTGTTTGCTTTCTCGTATTGTATAGAGTCCTTTACTGTTAGGATTTCTTTTATTTTTTTTCTATGCTCTTCTTCCTTTTCAGGATCAAATTTAAACCAAGAAGGTAATTTTGTTATTTTAGGATTTGGTTTTGGTGGCAAAGATTTAAGAAGATTCAACCATTTTTTTAGCGCCTGGTCTTTGTTGAAAGGTTTTTTAATACGAGATGGAATAAGGTTTGGATACTTTCCCAGAATTTCGTCTATAGTTTCTTTTTTACATACAATGAAGTTAATTCTTATATGACTCGTAATTTGGATTTCTACATTCTGGTTTATATTTCTATATGCTGCGCTTCTTGTGGTTACTGTTTTCTGATTAGGAAAAATTTTTGTCTTTTTATTTATTATCATTCCCATAGATCCACCAGCTGTACCTGTTCCTATACTATGGTTTGTCAGTTTAACTCCAACATTTCCAACTTTTGTCCATATAGGTATATTTTTAGAAACTTGCTTTAGAGTTCCAAATTTAACCTGGGGTTTTAAGAACTTATATGGTAATTGCCAGCTTCGAGAAATCTTTGTATCATAACCACCCAATACCGCCCATATAGCACCTTGAGTAAATTCTAGTTGCCTCTTAGTAAGTTTCTCTTTTTCAGAGATTGATAATTGTTCTATTGTGAAAGTTAATTTTTGAAGCATTAGTTGATTTGTACTATTTAAAACATATATTTAAAAACAACAATGGGCCCAAGATATCTCTTATGCCTACCTGCGAATATGTATTAATTGCAATAATCACCAACAAACACAAATAACTGCTTTTGAAAACTTTTCTCATTGATAGTTTTGAAAACTGAAATATATAACAAAAATAATTAAATATTTTAAATAACATTTTCAGCCATTCTGGGTAAAAAAAAGGCCGGCCTTTAATTTGTGCAACTAAATTTACTATGTATGAAAAGATTACTTTTTAATCAGTTTCTTACTGAACCAACTTTCTTTGGTTTCAAGCCTTATATTATACAATCCTGATGGCAAAGAGCAAAGACTATCTATTAGCGAATAAATCTAAGTTGAATCTTAGGTTTATTCTTGTGATTATTTGACTAATATTGATATAAAAAAATACTACCTGTTTGATTATCAGATATTATTTAAGGTTTATTGTCGGAGTGGTGACCCCGATGGCTTGCGTCTCTGACTGTTTGCCGTCAAAACAACTCAAACGGTTTTAGTTTAAAAGTTTAAGTGTACATTCTCTTTATCAAATATACAGTTAAAATTAATATAATGTGTTATTTCTATTGATAATTGGCTGCAACTTCCGCAAAGAAGGGGAGCGGCAAAAAAGGGACTTCGCATTCGCGAGTCCCTTTTTTGATATCCGATACTCGAAATTCGAAATTCGAAGTTTCTCTAACGCCAGTTAAGCACTACCGGTCATCCTGACGACCGAAGGGAGGAAGGACCTCCATCAATTAAGCTCCAAGCTATCAAAGCGCACCCCACCTAACACCTAACACCTTTTCCGCTTTCAGCGGAAAAGCTACCCGGCTGCCAGGGACTGGAATAAAACCGGTGGGTTATTTGGTCAAGATGTGAAATCGTATTCTGTTTAACGACCTCGCATATGGCTTGTTGCGGTTCTCGGAGTTCATTCTTGTCAATCAGAAACGAATGTGGCTTAGAGCCGTAAACCTTGAATTAAGTACTTCACCCACCACAAGCTATCTGCGGTGTTAGCGTATAATGTTAATCAATAATTATACTACTTCACTTCCTACTTAAAATAAACATAAAAATTTAATAATAATCAACTGGCACAGTACAGCTGGATTTTTTTAATCCTTGAAAAGACGAACACTATAGCCTGGGCAAGTTTTTTGGTATCCATTATTAAATGTGTAGGGAGCTTTGCTACCTCTTAGACCATGTGGGATACCATCTTTGTTCCTATTTAAACCATAAACGGCTTTTTCTGAACCTGAATTGTCGGAATTCCAAAACCTGGCCTTGTCACCAAGGTATTTAAATTCTCCATCACATGTGCGCATACCTCCAAACAACATATTTAACCCACTACTTCCTCCATCTACCAGTTTTGGATATATCTTTTCCAAATAAGGAAATGTACTCATTTTAGCGCCTAATGTTTTTTGAAGAGCTCTCCATTCTTTTCTGGAAGGCAAATGCCAACCATCTGGTGTTATATTCATTGCAGTTTCCCAATTATACAGGTAACCATATATTTCGATATTGTTTTCATCATTTTCATATACCCAAAATTTCCCATTATCTGGCTTGTATGCAAGATTTTCAGCCATAATCCAAAGATCTCCTACTTTTACAGTTTTATATATTTTACCATCTCTCGGATCAGTAAAACTGCCAGTTTCAGGTTTACTTATGTTATTTATTCTTTTACTATTGCTGCAAGCAATAAACAGTAACAAAGCCAGAATTAAAATTGGGAAAGTAACAATTGAACTCCTTTTTCTCATAATTACTAATATTTTAGTCGTGATAAATATTCTATTGTTTAGTATTTTTTTAATGAATGCTAACGTTTATAGGTGCACATTTTGTGCCTTTGCACTCCCATATAGGGTGGATAAAAACAATTCACAAACTTTTACTCTACCCGGTTAAATTCGTCTTCTGATGTTTAATTAATATGAATTATAGTTTCAAGCTGTAGGGTTTTCCTCAATCTTTTTTAATGGGAATACTTTTAGAATAGCTATTACATACAATACTGCAAAACAAATATTTAAAAGATAGCCCCCGAAATCGAATTCAAGAAATCCAAAGAAATAGTATGCAACGGGAATGGTAATAATTGCCAAAATATAATTTTCAATCTTTATGTAATTGTCTTTGGTCATAAATAGAGTAACAAGAAAAAGACAGAGGCTTAATACGATGGTGAAAATCATTGGGGGACTATGCAATAAATTAAAAGATGGTCTTAGATCAAAAAGTAGCCCGGGATATATAAGAAATAGAACCAGAATAAAAGTATAAATAATTGTAATAAACCATTTTAGAAACTTAAAGGTTAAATCCCCGAATTTAGGTTTAACTGTTATTAAAATAAATAGGATAAAGGATAAAACTAAAGGAAGGCTTATTGTAAAAATAAAGGGCCAATCTTCATCAATCCCGTCGGAACCCCATATATCCCAGAAAAACTCCTTTGGCCTAACTCCCCAAACATATGGAAAGAATAATGAAATAATAAACAGGGATAAAAGAATAATTTCCACTATTCTGATTATCCGCGGATGAAATACTGTTGAATGTTTTATCATGAGATAATTTATTGGTTTGCAGAATTACTCAAGGTATAAGGCTACCATAATATTACCTAAAATTAGCCTAAAAATAATGGGATGTCAAGAAAGCACTATGAAAAAGCAGTATTCCTTACATCATTATCCTAAAACCAATTGATAAATCATCAATCTAAAACAATTGTGGTCAGGAGAAATCCGTTCTGTGCTGCAACTTCCACCAAGAAGGGGAGCAGCAAAAAAGGGGCGCGTCCCACCTTCGCTAAAGCTACGGTGGGCAAAGGCCAGCCCCTTTTTTGATTTACAATTCTGTGTTTACAATTTAGAATTTACGATGTATTTTGCAAACTGCAAACACAGAATTACAAATTGTTCGACCCCTCCGGGGTCGCATCTATCCACGCCATCCATTGTCTATAAACATGGGATCCCTCCGGGATCCGTGATGATTTACAATTTACAGTTCTGTAATACAATATTGGATATGATGTTAAATATTTGATTTACAATATTCGACATATTAATGAAATCCAATTGGCAAATCACAAATTATATTGACAATTATCAACTGAAAATTAGTAATCATATTTAAAATTGCACACACAGAATACAGAATTACAAATAAAAATACCTTGATGCCAAAGGCATCACATATTTATAGCTGAATGGTAAGAAATTAGAAACCCGACCCCAAAGGGGTCGAATGAATTTTTATTTTCGATTTTCGAAGTTTATCTCATGCCGCATATCGCGCACCGCGAACCACGCACCAATTTAATGCTATTTTGTCAGAATAATGCGTCTGGTCTCAATACCATGATTTGTCCTCAGAACAAGCAGGTACATCCCTGTTCCCATTGATGCATCAGGCGATAGATGTAAGGCAATATTTGTTTCCGCAGGTACATTGCCATTATATATTGATTTTAGTTTCACTCCCGTATAGTTATACAACTCCACTGAAACGTAGGCATCCCGATAGAGACTGAACTGTATGTTCGTTGAGCTGTTAAACGGATTGGGTGTCACCTCAAAGTATTTAATCATGTCACCTTCCGGGGAATTGATATTAACGAAGTACGCACCGTAAAGCGAGTCATTTACCTCGATCACCTGGCTGTCGGAAACGGTATTGCCGCAAGTATCCGATGCCGTCCAGGTACGCGTCAATGTAAAATAGAAAGGACTTGTGCTATCGCTCACCACTTCGGTTAACACAACAGGTACCGAACCATCGCAACTGTCAATGGCTGTAACAACGGCCGGGGGAGGAATGGAGTCTCCGCAGCAGACCCCTGTGTCGGCCGGCACACCATAAAGTACCGGAGGGATACTATCAAATACGGTAATGATCTGTGTAGCGGTAGCGATGTTACCGCAGGTATCTGTTGCCGTCCACGTACGTATCAATGTAAACTGGTTTGGACAAACAGTGTCATTAGTTATTGAATCTGTAACCGTAACGGCAAGGCTGCCCACACAATTATCGGTGACGGTGATTGAGTCGGGAGAAGCCACCGGCACTCCTGAAGCACATTGTAAAAACAGAGAATCTGGTACATCTGTAATAACCGGATTGACAGTATCAACCATATAAACTGTCATCGAACATGTGCTTGAACATCCGCCTTCGCCCGTTACAACCAGTGTTAAGGTAAAAGTGGTATCGCAGATTCCGTTCCCCAGCACATCAACCATTTGTACTGAAGTATCTCCCTGTATGGTGCCTGCCCCAAAGATCGTCCAGGCGTAGGAGCTTAACGAATCAGGACCGTAAAACTGGCCAGTACCCAGGGGACAGATCGTATCAGGTCCGGAGATAAAACATATGGGTAATGGTATTACTGTCACCGTTGATATAATCGGAGAAGACGGGCATCCATTTATTCCTGTAACCACAACGGTGTATTGTGTCGTTGTATCCGGAGATACAATGATCGATTGGGTCGTATCGCCGGTGCTCCATAAATAGGAGTATGGGCCTGTCCCGGAAAGTATAGTAGCAGTCAGAGTGACCGAGTCTCCAAAGCAGATCGTCGGACTGTTAACGCTTACCACAGGAGCCGAATTAATGTCAACCTGAACAGGGTTTGTAAAGTCCTTTAATGCAGCGTTAATTGATTGTGATGCCTTCGATTTTACAATTACAGTTTTTATACCCAGACAGGAATTAGAACCTGGAATCAAATCATTCAGGTTACAGGCTACTTCTGTAAAAGCAGACACCGGATAAATATTGGTGCCAAAAGCGCCATAAGGAACGACAATAGCGCTGTCGTTATTTGTCGCTAAAAACGCAGTGCCTGCCGCCGGGCTCACCAAAATATAGCCAAAATCTCCCTGAGCTGAGCTGTCCCACTGGTAAATAAATAATTGTGGATTTGAACCGCCATTTGTATAAGTAATTGAAATCACCAGGTCGCCGATGGTTCTGCCTCCGTCCGGACCAAGAGAAGTGAATGTACTGTCTGAATTTTTATAAAGTGGATTTTGAAGTAATTCAAAATCCAGGTAGGTATTACCGTTTGTTTTTTTCCGGTCGCCACTGCCAACGAACCAGGTATTACCTACCGAATCACTTGAGAAAAAGAATAGTGTATTATTAATATCATCCTTGGCAGGTGCCTTCCCTGGTTTCCACCTCCAGGTATTCGGATTATGATTGAGCTTCGATCCTCCTGTAAAAATACTGGAATCAGCTGCATCATATCCATCAATGATATGAAATGCTGCGGTGGTATCTACAGGCACTCCGGCAAGTGTGAATACATATCCACCACTTCCTGTTGCTCCATCATTCGGAAGAAAATCACCATTTTCGGAAGAGAATGGTGGAGTTGTGGGTGTCTTGGAAAGAAGGTTACCATCGATTGCACATCCACCTGCTGGTATTACAGTCGGGGCAATACCTTGTTGTGCTTGCACTGGTTCCAAAGAATACATTCCCAATCCAAACGTTAGAAAAACTGCGAGTCCGGGCAATAAAATCTTATGTGCCCAGCGACTCAATACGGTAGTAAAATTGCCCATAATTGAAAGGTTTAATAATTAATGTTCGACTTATTGTGGCAAATATTATTATTCTCCAAAATTTTGATAAAAATCCAAATTCCACTTTTAATATCTTATATCCGCCTACCCGATAATAAATAGACAATATACAAATAATAAAGTTGCCTGTCAAGTTGAAAATTTATCCACCAGCTTGTGGATAATTTGAGATCCCGCTTAGTTTAACTTAGCGGGATGAGTTCGACCAAATTATTTTATCAAATAAAAAGTCGATTTGGCATTCACCTAACAATTAATTACATTTGTAGGAGCCGTCCTAAACGCCATATGAAAGACCTGGAACATTTGATTAACTCGATCAACAGCTATCCTGCAGATATCAAAGCAGAGGTATTAATGGCTGACCTGATCGAGGATGGACTTGCACTGGCTGAATTTTTAGTGTTTTTTGACAGTCTTTTTAAGCGTGGATATAGCAGCGATATACTGAAAGCGGAAAGATTATTGATCAACGACCTGGATGAGATACTGGCCATTTATCTGGCCAGAGACGGCTTGTATGATCTCCTTCCAGAAGGTTTATTCCATGCAACACCCGACTCGGCTCTGACCTCAGGCAAAGGAATGGCATCAGATTCCAGAAAAGAATCCAGGATCGAAGAAGAAACCAGAAAGTTCTTTCTTCCATTTGAAAATGAATTCTTTTTTCAACGCATTCAGCTTGAAATACAGGAAAGGTCAATTCTCCAGAAGCTCAATGACAGCAGCCTGGACGATTTTTTTCTGCGCTTTTGGAAGATAGACCAGTCATTACCTAAGGAATTGATCATCAAGCTTAGCGCCATGTTGCCCTTTGTCAAGGAAATTGTCGGAGATTTTAAAATGACTGCAAACTGTCTGGGCGCCATCCTGGGGGAAGAAGTTACGCATAGGATTTATTATACATCAGAGCCACATACTGAAACTGGCAGCGATCAAACGTATGATGGATTCTCCCTGGGTAAGGCAAACTTAGGTGTAAACCTGGTCACCGGTGGCCATCTTATGGAAAGTTGCAAATTGATCAGGTTTTCTATAGGGCCCTTGAAAAAAACCGGGATTGACCCTTATTTAGAGAATGGAGATATTGCCCGGTTCATTGATTGTTTTTGCAGCTTTTTCATACCCATGGAAATGGATGTCGAATTTGATGTGATAATGCAGAAGGATCTGCAGGAATTTGTACTCGATTCGGATAAAACCCAATCCATTATGGGTTATAGCACGATCATTTAATGTTTTGAATTGCATAAATGCAGATAATATTAGAATAACTGATTATACGTGAATAGAATAAATATCAAATATTAAAAATTATGGCTGAAAAGCATAAACATTATTTCGTCAATTGGATTGATGGAATGAAGATCAATAAAGATCATTTCATTAGCATGGAGAATGCAATGATATATCAGCAGCATATTGTCCGTAAGTCCCTTCTTCATCCTTACAACTTTGGAATTCTCCCGGTGATAGATGGTGAGTCTGCTCTTGATATTTCATTTGAAGTAGATAACAACCAAAAAATAACTGTTAAAGTAAACCGTTGTCAGGCTATAACGGCAGGCGGGTTTATGATAGACCTGGATACCACTGCTCCCGAATTATCTGAATTCGAAATCAGCTTAGAAGATTTTGATTTACAAGACGCTGAAAGTGAATCCGGTGAATTTTATATTGTACTTACAATCAACCCCTATGGCCGGATGCCTGTTGGAAATGCCGACCCAAAGGAAAACCCGCCACGACACCCATTTGTGATCCCTGAATATGCTGTATCCATCATAGCGGTTGAACAGATGAACAAAGTCGGATTCGGTGATTTTTTCCAGGTAATTGGCAAGATGGTCATAAAAGATAACGTGCCTGTACTTGATAAGGAATATATTCCACCCTGCTCCAGGGTTTCCAGCGATGAACGACTATTGGCTATTGACAATAAACTGATTGAGTTTTTTAGCAAACTTGAAGTAAGTACCATTTTGATTATCCGCAAGATACATACCAAACAGCAAAAGTCTCCCCTGGCCAGTTCCGTTTTGATTTTTGCTGAGAAAATAGCAGCCTTTCAGGGCTCGCATATCACAAAGCAGCGCCTCTTCTTGAAACACCTGCCACCGATAACACTATTTGAGGCAATTTCCCAATTTGCCCGTTTGTTGGGTAATACTTTTAATACTCAGCCTCCTGAAAGGAAAGAAGAAATGATAAACTATTTCTCCGATTGGTGTAACCTCAAGCAGGGTGAGCTGGAAAAATTAATGGCCAACACCGTAAATTTCAATTACAATCACTATGAAATAGGATCAGTGATGTCGAAATTGATGACATTTATCGAAACCATGTCAGTACTTTTTGAAACATTAAGTCAGTTGGAATACATCGGTAAGCGTCGTGACACACAGATATATATCAAAGAAGAAAAAAAGTCTAAGAGGAGTTTCCTTGCTGACGATTAATATTTTGTAGTAAACATAAGCTCATGGCAAAAGATTTTTTACAAATACCATTACAGGCCGGTCTTGTCACCAGGCAGAAAGAGCTAAAACGTAGCACGCTTACTGAATCTGTGGCAGACATGATCCGTTTGATCACCATCACACATTTCGGTGAAAACAAACAGGATGAGTCTTTTGGCAACGAGCTCTGGGAAAATGATTTTGAAACGATCGATAACGTTCAGGTCTTTAAAGAAAAACTGGCAGAATCACTCCAAATAGCTGTTACACAGCATGAAAGAAGGCTTAGTGGGATTAAGGTGAACGTTGGATTCGAGCAGGTTATGACAACGGTATACAACAGAAGGGTCAGACAAAGAATACAGATCACTATTGAGGGAACACTTCGTAAGACAAATGAACCCTTCACACTTAATGAAGTGTTTTTCATGGGGCCTTTATCTTACTATTAAAAATATACAGAATGCGGGAAAGTAAGGATAAAATTAAAAGCAGAATGATCAGGAATACTGCACGGATCTGGGGCTTTCAGGAACCTCAAGCCGAAAGTTCCTTCGATCCGATTGTGAGTTTGCTTCTGGGTGCATGTGCTTTTGAATTGGAGAAAATTTCAAGGGAAATTAATAATACCGAGTCGCGGATCATTGAACGACTGGTAAATATCTTAACACCTCAACCCATAACAAGTTCGCATCCCGCATATGCTATTGCTTTCGCCAAACCAACAATTAAGGGTGCAAAAATCTTACCCGAATACCAATTTTATACAGATATAAAACTGAGCGACCAGTCGGAAATGAAGACTGAGGAAAAACAGATATTTTTTAGTCCTACCGGCACCTTTAACTTAACAGATGGCCGCATCAGGTATCTTGCAGGGCATAAAAGGCTTTATGAATTTGTCGAAGACCAATATAAAGACATTTTAACTGAAAGGTTTAAAGCTCCCTTATCCCCATCTTCGCTCCTTATAGGACTGGAGATGAATGAAAAACTCACGGACATAACATTCTTTTTCGACACGATCAGTGAACATTTGAAACAGTCATTTTTTCAGGAGCTGGAATCTTGCCAGTGGAAAATTGGAGGTGTTAATGTTAAATCTAATAAAGGGATAAGAGATTTTGGACAGCGGGACCATGATGTTTATCAGATGATAAACCGAGAACTCGACCTTTCGTCAAAGATTTCGTATCATGTAAACTGCTATTTCAACCGGCAGTTTGTAAACCTTGACCTGAAGGATATTGAAGAATCTATAGAAACAGAAGGCAAAAAGATACCGGATGCCCTTGCCGCTTCAATTGATGAAAAAGAACTTTCTAACATTGATGAAAATACCATCTGGATTGAATTGCAGTTTACTACACCCATCTCGGAAGAACTATTAGAGAACTTAAGCTGCTCGCTGAATTGTTTTCCTGTTATCAACAAGCGTCAGAATGAATTTACAGGCAGTACACGCGAGCTTATCAACATCATTCCATTACACACCGAGGATGTCTTTTTTGACCTGAAACGCGTTACCAACAGCAATGGTGAGGTATATAAGATCAGCCATTTTGAGAACCAGGGCAATCTGTCCAAAGGATCGGCATTGCTTCGTTCGGATGGTGTAGGCAGATTTGATTCCCGCAGTGCTATGGAATTCCTGAATTATTTGCTGGAATTGATGAAAGAAGAAAGTGCAGCTTTTAATGTGATTGGTTCTGATATGATCTCCTCCAATCTCAGGGAGCTTAACCAGGCCATTGCGCGCCTTGAGAAAAAAATTGAAGACGTCCAGCTTGAAAAGGGGGATACCGCTTACCTGATGCTAAAACCGCAGGAAGGCGACAGGCAGGTATTTGTAGAGTTCTGGTCCACCAATTGCTCTTTTGCCAACAACATCAGAATAGGCACTATGCTTAATGTATATCAGGCTGATAATTTGGATTATAATGCAACCCGGCTGATGACCACTACCATAGGAGGCAAAGAGAAACCCAGTACCGAAGATCGCATAAATACTTACCGACGTTCCTTACAGTCGGGGGATAGAGTTGTTACAAATGAGGATATAAAAGCCCTGTGTTTCGAACATTTCGGAGAATCCATTTCTCAGGTTAGTATTGAAAAGGGGATTGAGAAAGGGGGCAATAAATCAGAAGGGTTCATACGGACAATTGATATTCATCTGCTCCTGAAAAAGAGCCTGGATATGAGCCCCGCTGAAAAAAATGCTTTCAGACAGAAATTACTGGTATTACTGGAAGCCCGATCATCGAACATCTTCCCGTTCCGGATATTCTTTAAACAATAGTTTATTTTATCCCGGATTTGTAGTTATAAAGCATTTTGATGGCCTTTTGAAATTGCTCATCAACTTCATCAAGTCCTTTGTAGATATCTTTCTTCTTCCTCTCGTCGTTCAGGTCGGCAATGTCTTCCCCGCAACTTTCAAATTCGATAATGATCCTATTCAAGTCGCTAAGATGCTTATCTTTAGTATCACCGGAAGAGCTTACAATCTTACTGGCAGAGATCAGATATTCAGAAATAGCTGCGATGTTTCTATACATATCACCACGCCAGCTGAGGTTTTCTGCATTTTTCTCTTGAATATCAGATAAGATGTTCACCAATTCAGCATTGAATGTTTCAGCATCCAATTCTTCGGACTCTTTGCTTTCCATCAGATTCATGATCTCCTGAATCTGAACAGCAATATACTCCTGCTCGAAGATTGCATCTTCAATTAGATTTTCACTTTCACCGGCTTCAACATTTTTCTGCTCAGCAGAAACAAATCCAGAAATAATAATAGGTACGCATATGATAATGACGCATATGAGGAGCCACAATGAGAATCTTAAGATGGCTGAATTTCTTTCCTTTTTATTTAAAGCTTTCATGATAAATGATTTATTGATTAGGGTTTAATTCTTTCACAAATTACTGATGCATTTTCTTTTATCCTGTTCTCGGAAATAGTTATCTCCGCATCCAGGTGCGTTTTGCCTTTTAAAATATTGCCGGTCTGATAAAAAGACCATTTAAAGGGCTTGTTTTCGCTTTCATGGATCAGGATAGGATTGTTGGGATGGCGCGAATTATAATCGCTGATAAAGAAATAAAATAACTTTCCAAGATCCATGCCTTTGGGTGCCTTGGCCTTAAAAACAGTACGATTGTCGTCATATTGCTTACGAATCTCGAGATTGACAATGATCGGATCGGCCATCTCACTGTCGTTCGGATCAGGGAGTGTACCGGGTGCCGGAAAATCCCATACCTTGTACACCTTCATAGGGATCTTAACGAAATTGTTAAAAGCTATAATTACAAATGTCGGTGCAATGAAAAAGAAGGCAGGTAAGAAGTATAGTCTTGGAAAAGAGCCCAGGAAGTATAATTTGAAAGCGAGGATCGCCAGACTGTATCCAAAAAAGCAAATGGCGAAAGTAAAGAGTATGTTTCCCGGATTTTTATTTTCCAATTTTATGATCTTCTCAAAAAGCCAGGCATGGAGGATACCAATGATCAGGAGCCAAACCTGGGCAACAATAAAGATCCATAGGGGCAGCTTTGTGAATTCAAAGAATCCCAGGTCGCTGATCAATCCAACGAGGATTCCTGTAACCAACAAATACAATAGTAGTTCCCACTTTTTTTTGCTCGCACCTTTAACCTTTGCCAGGTAGATACCGAAAAATATCAAGGCAATGATAAAGAAAACGCTGAATAACATGAATACTTGACTTATCATAACAAATTTATAAGATTAAGTTCTTAACAAATTTAAAGCTAATTTGCTTAAAGTCAAAATTAAGTTTCAGGAGATGGCCGACTGCCCTCCCCTTCAAATAACTTTCTGATATATCATACCTCTCTAAAAATACTTAGCTAAAGTGTTGACATCCCGTCCAATAATTCTTATATTTGCTGTAGTACTTCCAAAACCACACAGAATAAGGACTAAGCTAAGCAATTATCAATTTCATTAGATTTGGTCGATATGGTTACAAGATTACGAAATTATCAGTCAAAAATGCTGAGCTACATCATCCTGATAATTATTTTTTCTATGGCCTTTATCAGTTGCGGCACACAAAAAAAGGCACAAGATCAATCACAGGAAATAACTGTTACTTCTGAGGAAAATGCTCAAACAACGGAAAAGGCCGATCCTTTAGATCAAGAGGAGCGTGAATATAAGGTACATGTAGTGCAGAAAGGTGAAACATTATCAATTATCGCCGGACGATACAAAGTTACTGTTGAAGCTATTGTCAAGCTAAATAAGATTAAAGATGCCAATCTGATTACAGTTGGGCAGAAGTTGTTGATTCCTGAACCGGAAGAATTTTTGAAATAAAATAATATAGATACTCAAACAATTTTTTAAAAGAAGAAAGAAATGGCTAAACTATGGGATTTCACAAATAGTGGTCGCACACAAGTCCGCTACAATAAAAACACCGGAAGACCTACCAGACCTCCGGCGGGAGCTTGTTTTGGATACTCCTTGATATGGGCAAGCAAAATGGTTAATAACACAAGCGCAAAACTTTCTAAGCCAAGCATTGTGGGAGCCCTGCCTTTGCAACAGAAAGTGGAACAGATCAACCCAGGAGGAATATGGGATCCTCACATCAATGCTGTGGTTAAAGGTTACGGGTATAATTCAGCATTGAGCAAACGTGGACATATTACTTCAGTACTAGTGCACTTCGGACAGAACGCAGGCTATTACATCTATGATATAGGATATCATTGGTTCGCTCTGGGTAATAATGCAAACAAAGAATGGTATTATTTTGATTCCAATGATGGACTCTTCTTGTTCAGAAGCAAAGGAGAAGCCATCACATTCATCGTGAAAGACTTACAAACCAATTATATGAACGAACCAGATTTTGAGATCAACAATAACGCGATTTATAAGATTACTAAATAATCATACTTTTAAAATAATAGACAATATCTTCATTTTTAATCTTGAACAAAAGTTTCAATATAATTCATTGTCTCTAAACGAATCTTCCCCAGCTGGCGCGCCTCTCTTGACGAGCATCTTTATTAACTAAAATAAATTACAAAATGCCTTAAGAAGCAGAACGGGCTGTAATAGTTTTATAAAACTAGCAAGCAAATACAGTGTAGAAATCCTATCATTAAAAAAATATACAGATGAGCATATCGGAAATTGATTGCGGAATGACAAATGAGCACATCAAAGCAGTTCAAGAACAGATGATATTGGAAAACACCTTCCTTTTTGTGCGCCCAACCGAATATGACTCGACCGTTCTGATCAAAGCAGGATTCGCGACAAAGAGCATGGATATTCATGATAAATCGTCCAATTGGGGTCCGATGGCCGGTATGGTCCCATGCGATCCGGCATTTTCTAAGAAACTCATTGGGACTCCAAATAATAAACCTGAATATAACAAACATGAGGAAGCCTACCCGATCCAACTAAAGCTCCCGAGGGCTCTTTTTTTGGATTTCTTGCGTAGAAAGATCGATGAGGTTAACGGCTATCAGTTGATGAAGGATGAGTCGGTAATTAAAGGTAAGAAAACATCTCTGCAGGTCAAATTCTGTAAGGCAAAGGGCGGCCACAAAAGCGGAAATAAGTCTACCCTGTTCTGCTTAAAAGCAATTGGAGCCGAGTGGGAGGTTTCCTGGGTCAAATGGTCGAGCAGCGAGCCCAAGAACAAAATCGGGAAGTTGGTTCCAATAATTGTATGGGCTTATGAAATAAAGGGAGAGAAAAAACCTGTTACTGGCGATTACGATCTTTGGATGGTCGCACCTTTTTGGAATAAGTTGAAATCACATTGTATTATCAACATAGAGTCAGATATACATGGAAAATCAGCAGCCACCGAGTACATCACGAAACTTATCTCCAGGATGAATAAGGCCTGCAAGCGCAGCGACAATGAGGTGTTCCGGCATGGAGCGGAATCACAGAATTACGGATTTACGCAGTCACTGGATAAGCGGATCGCTATGTTCACTCCCTCAGGACAAGCTTTTCCCGTGTCAATTCAAGTGATGCCGAAGATTCTCTCTGAGATTCAGAATGCCGGATATCTCGTTTACTGGAACAAGCGCTATGGTGAAATCGACCCCAAGCTATCTGGCAAGAATTGGATGCAGAGAGAGGAATCCAGGGTGCGCGCCCTAAAGGCGCTTTCCGCCTATGAGAAAGAACTTAATGCTCTGAAAAAGCAAGGGATCAGCACTGCGATTGGAGCGGAGGCAGTGAGAGCAAGGGTGGCGGCTGGTCAAAAGGGTGTCGGAGCAGCACGATTTCGACACGCTGTTCGGCAGGTTATCGCACGTGGGGATCAGGACATTCGCAAATTCAATAATGAGCTTGAGAAATTGATGAGAGAGGAGGTCAAGCCCCTGAAAGTTTTAATGGAGTCTGATTTCCCAGCCACTTATCAGCAATTTAGGGGTAATGCAAGAAGAATGTTGCAGGATATTCAAAAGGGAATAGTCAGTGCCACTGCCACTACTGGAACTGGGCAAACGGATATTACAAAGTTGAGTAAAGTTGTTTCCGACTGGCTGGTAAAATGGAAAAAATATTATGGTGAGTCATAACACTCTTAACGGTACTTTTGCAGTTTTAAAATTCAGATTGATTAGGCAGGTTGGAACGGTAGGGTGATGGATTAGAAAATTACAAGTTTACTGATCACCCCCCAATCAATACAGTCGGACAACCTATAGTGATAACCCCTCCATGCGCAGTTGTATCACCCATGCGAGCAGCGGGCCTTCCTCCGATCATAACCGTGGCAGATCCTTTTACAATGCTATCCGGCGGGCCAACGCAGATGGCCACATCGCCCACCACTGAAGCCGGCATATTTGCAATTAATACATTCGGCACTCCCGGGCCGGTAATGGGCCCGCCCACATGGGGTATAGGTGGCGTCCCCGGTGTCTGCATCGGGCAGGTGTGCATATCTGTCAGTCTTGCTGCTGGTTGTCCCATTGTCTTATATTTTTTTCAGACCCCTCTCCCCTCTCCTTGAGGAGAGGGGCCGGGGGTGAGGTGTTTTAATTAATCATTACCATCGTTCCTTTAACCGTTGTATTTCCAACGGATGAGATCTCTGCAGTAGCATTGCCTTTTGCAGTGATGCCGACATCCGCACTCAGATCGACATTCAAACCTGAGAATTTTGCATCTGCCATGGAGGAAATATCAACCCCTGTTGATCCTTCAATGCTAACCTTTGCTTTTGACGTAATTTTAATATCCTTCATGCTATCCAGGCTAATACCATTCGTCGTAAGCTCAACTTTATTCTGGTTCTGATCATGTAATATGATCGACTTGCCATCGTCACTCAATACAGCTTTATTTCCTCCTGGCGTTTCAATGGTGGTTTGCTTTTTCTTGTCGTCAAATTCTATCTTCAGTTGGCTTCTGGTCAGGATACCCTTAAAACTATTATCCGCATCTGGCCATGAAGCTTCGGGTTTATTTTTACCATGGTGCATGCTTCCCAGCACATATGGTTTTTCCGCATTGCCCCCTTCAAAACCCACAATTACCTCATCACCGATCTCAGGGATGAAATAAATTCCCATATCTGCTCCCGAATAGGTATTGGCTATTCGCAACCACGGACTCATCATGTTGTCTTCCTGCCAGAAGAAACTTACTTTCACCCTGCCCAATTTATCGGGATCATTATTATCTTGTACAACCGCACTTTGCGATTCGCAATAAGGGATAGCATGCGGATTGGTATAATCCGGAATTTTTGCCTCTGCCGGAATGCCCTCAAAATTATTATGGTAGTTCATGGTGTTATCACAGCTATGGCTGAGCGAAGTAATAATATATTCTCCATAATCTACCTCGCCATCCTGCCCTTCTTTCAGCGCCTTAATATTTACTTTACTGCCAAGTTTCAGCTCAGGATTTTGACTGCTCCCCTGCATGGCTGCCATATTTAATGCTGATGTTCCTTCCTCCAGGCCTACTACATGCTTTAATTCCTTTGAATAATTATTATCCGGAACATTCAGATGGTTATAAAGGATGGTCGATTGCTGCCCGTATTCCTTCATAGAAGAGTCGTGGGCAAATCCACCGTATTCATTCAAGTTATCCTTGCCACCGGATTTAGCGGAAGCGGCTTCCACAGGCTCGGCTGAAGTATAATCATAAGCAACATATTTAAACTTCAGGGGATTCATTCCGATGGAAAAATTAAAATCAGTCAGATCCAGACCCAGCTTAAGATCTATTTTATTCTCAGGCAATTTCCCAAAAAACAGCTGTGTGCCGTCGTAGAAAAACCATTCCCCATAACGCATTGCCAGGCGCCGGATAAAATCATACCTGTTTTCATTATACTGAACAGTATAAAATAAGCGGTCACTTTTTGCCGGATCAGTCTTGGAATTCAATACATCCTTTGGATAAGGTTTGAGCACATCATCAGCAATTTGTTTCAGGGTTTTATTCTCAAATGAACAACTGCCCGGGTTGTCACTCATCAAAATATCAGGACTATATCCGGAGAGGATTACTTGATCAGCTTCGCCGGTATGCGATTTAGCAGTTCGAATGCTTGTAATGATCCCTTTAAATATATGTTCGGATGCCTGAGATTTCCCCTTCAGTTTAGCTTCCATGGAAATGGTGATGACAGAGCCAATGAACTTTTTCGATTTCTCCATTACAAAACTATCCTTTTCCTCAAAGGTGTCCATGCGACAAACCACCTCGAATTCATGGTGGGAATAGATATTTTGATTGATGCTCAGGTTGAGAAAGTCTTTCAACTCCTCCCCCTCAATCTCGATGCGAATCTCAGATGCCAGTGCCATAATACTATTTTATTAAAAAATCAGGACTAAATATAAAACTGACTGAATATGCGATATCGCATATTCAGTAAACTGTATATGAGTAAATGATCAACAAAACAAATAAGTACCAGCTACCGGGAATTATTATCCCATCAGGTTGCAGATGGCGGTTTATACCCCAGCCAGGTATTGGAATACTTAACTCCGGAGATATCCATCTCACGTACAGAAATTGATAATGTTGTCAGCATTTCAGATCTATCCGCAAAACTTTCATGATACGAGATCAACCTGGCATCTTTAAAAGTCAATGTCTTAAAGTCTTTGGTGTCGGTACCCGCCGAAAACTTAATTTCCCCATTCTTATCAGCATCTACAGATATCATCCACTGCATGATTTCGTTATCTTCGAGGCTCACATATGATATATTAATCAATCCCCCATAGACTTTGGAGGTCGGCAATCCTTTCTGGTCAGTTTCCTGGGAAAAACCAAAGTCACACGAGAGCAATTGGATGCCAACTTTTTCATTCTGATGCCCCTCAATATGTAATGTTGCAGATAGTACCATAATTAAAGATCATCTGAAATAAATAATTAATAGATATATCATGATGCGATCCGTGATTGCATCACTGTATAATATCAGTTTCAATTAGCGGTTTTGAGATAAGTCAACCTCAATACCACTAACGCTAACCTTCCGTCCGATAATCGAAAGGCTGGTGGATGAATAGTTTTCATCAATGCTTTCGGAATAGCTGGTTAAACAGACATCCTTCAAAACAATTTCCCTTGCTGATTCAGTTAACGCCTGTTTGCTGATGCTGAATTTAGCCTCTCCTTTTACTTCATGGTCTGCGATCCACTTCAGCAGAGCTTCAGTGGTTTCAGCTTTAGGTGGTAAAATTGAAAACGAAAACTCTGTTACAGTAATAGGTTGAAAATCTATTTCCTGCGTAGGATTGGATACATCAGCAGATGAGTTCATTCCAAAATTGACAGATGGGACAATCATTTCGTCATTTATTCCATCTACCTTAAACTTAATAATAGTTGCCATTTTGTTTAGGTTTATAAATTAATAATCCGGAATATTTTATAATAAATTAATACTGTTATTTTATCAATCGTATTCGGAATTCCATTCAGTGCCTTCGTCCCCTTTCTGTCCATCCATCTTTATCATGAAATTCTTGGCAGGGAAATATGGTTTCATACTGATATCGAGATAGATCCGGTCTTTTTGATTTGGATCCTGCTCAAATCTTTTTATCGAAAAGTTCTCTATCAGTTTACCGGGGCCGGTAATATCACCGAGAAAACGGACGATTTGGGCCTGTATTTCTTTCTTGGTAATGTTATTGAAGTTTTCGAAGGCCCTTCGGTTAAGAAAATCCATTAATACTTTAGTGACATAATCAAACACCCTCACTACCGAATAGGTTTGCAGTCCCAGGTTGTCACCATTAAACAGGGTTTTGGCTGAGAAAGCCATCACCTTTCCATATTCATTCACCATAGGGACCAGGCCCATTTTTTCGAGGCTTGCAATTTCACTTTTCTTCAGGGGAAATGCTACACCGTCCACTTCGCTTAAGCTACCATGTTTTTTCCCGGCAACTACCTGCGACATGAGTGTCTGGTAAATGGTGCCTGCCAGTGCACCGGCAGCCGGTACAAATAGTTCTTCATCTTCGCCTACCTCTTCATATTTTTCACGTCCTACAAGCCAGTTACATGTCATCAAAGCATTCGACCTGTACATATCTCCACCGGTAAGGTTAGCCATTTCAAACATTTCCATGACATCATCGGGATTGTCGAAGTGCTCAAAATCTGTAATTAGCATAACTTTATTATCGTGTGCCAGCTTAGCCCACTTCTCGACAACCTTATTTGAACCGAGGTAACCCGGGATTACAAGGATACTATAGTTATTTCTCAGGTCAAGCCTGTCGTAATTGGCTACAAGTTCCGCATTAATTTTATCAAAAAAACGGGTGTTGTCGAGGTCTTTAATCTGCTCGAGATCGGCATTCAGGAAAGAAACATTCTTCAATTTATCCATATTGGTATTCTTGAAGAATAATGCTACCGAACGGTAGGATCTCTCCATATCTTTTGTTTCCTCAATAGCATTTTTAAGATTTCCTTTCAAAGTCGTTTCCGCTACTTCCGCTTCTTTGTCGCATTTTTCCACCATTTCTGAAATGCTTCCGGCCGAGGACAGGATGTCAGCCCAGATCTCAAGGCTACGTTTCAAATCTTCCCTATCAGCCTTTTTATTGGCTTCTGTGAGGAATATCTTTTTTCTGGCTTTGCGCTCAGGATTGACGTTTTGCACTCCGTCGATCGCCATTTCAAGTAATTCGAAACCACCGACTATTGCCAGGGCATCAATATTATCTTCGAGAACTTCCTGAGGGTTTTTGATTTTATTAACAGCTAAGACTTGACGTTCTTTGAACTGTTCTTTATCTTGTTTTTGTTTTGAATTTTCAGGCATTGTTGTAAAATTTAGGTTGTTAAACAATTAATCACTTATTGTCTTCCAGTTCTTTGATCAGTGCATTGATCGAGTTCAGCAATGCGGCTTTGTACTCTTCTTCTTCCACTGCTTTTTTCAAAAGCTTATTGGTCTTCAATTGCTTGATCATTTTTTGATTCTGCTCTTTTTGAGCTGTCAGGTTCTTCAGGAATTCACTCTGGTTCGTGATCCCTTTAATACCAAATTCACCCAGATTTTTAAAATTCAGGGTTTCTTTGCGGGTGCCCCCTTCGCCGTCGCTAAATTCCATATCAATTTTGGGTGCAAAATGCTCAAAAACTTCATCAACTGATTTCAGCCCTTCAACAACCTCAGGCTTGATGGGTGGGTCTTTTGTGAGTTTTTCCACCATAAGTGTTCTGTTTTGAGGCAATTCGCTCATTGCCTCACTGGCGTCACCTTTTACTTCGGATCCGCCGATATCATAAATAGACATAATAAATGAATTTTAAGTTTATTATAAAATTAGATTTCTTTAATATTATATACCTCAAATATACGAAAATAATTCTGTTTAAGCAACATGCCACTTAATTTCCCCATTTTTATCGAGGCTGATCTTTACCTTGCATCCCCTGCTTACTTCGCCTGTAATTATCTTTCTGGATAGTGGCCTGCGTAATGCATTCCGTATAACTCCTATCAAAGGCCGGGCCCCGTATTTGGGAGAAAAACCCGACATAGCAAGTTTTTCTTTTGCCTTCTCATCGATCTTCAATTCAATGCCAAGTGTATCAAGCATTTTATAAAGATTCTTCAGATGTATGTTAAAAATCAATACGACTGCTTCCTTGCTTATAGGGGCAAACGGAACGATCTCAGTCAGTCTGCCTAGAAATTCCGGCCGGAAATAATCAGACATGACATCCAGAAGCTCGTTGGATTTAGGTATTTCTCCCTTATTAAAAATATCTGTAATCACCTGACTTGCAATATTGGAAGTAAAAAGTATGACTGCATTGGAAAAATCGCCTTCCTTCCCTAATCGGTCATGCAATTTCCCTTCATCGAGAATCTGTAAGAAGATGTCGAAAACCGAGGTATGGGCTTTCTCAATCTCGTCGAAAAGGACCACGGCATATGGTTGTTGCCTGATCTTGTTTACAAGTAATCCTCCCTCTTCATAACCTACATATCCCGGAGGGGCACCGTATAAGAGGGCTGCCGAATGTTCTTCCTTGAATTCCGACATGTCGAAACGGATCAAAGAAGACTCATCCTGGAATAAAAATTCTGCAAGGGTTTTGGCAAGCTCCGTTTTACCTGTTCCGGTAGGCCCAAGAAAGAAAAACGAACCGATAGGCTGGCCCGGTTTGCTTAATCCCGACCGTGATTCAAGAATGGCTTCGGTAATTGTTTTTATAGCATGGTCCTGTCCTACTACCCTTTTTTTAAGGTGTTCCTCTGTATTAAGCAGACGTTCACGTTCCTGCGATTGGAGTTTCCCAAGTGGAATGCCTGTTTTGTGTGAAACCACAGCAGCAACATCTGTTTTTTCAATGGCTTCACGGGTTTGTCCGGCAAACTCAATTAGTTTTTCAAGAACTTCTTCAATAGAGCTAACAATCTCCTTTGAAGTCTCCATCTTGACAACGTCCTTATCGTCTTCGATAACGGTGAAGAGCACTTCACTGATCTTATTCCTTAAATAAACATTAAACCATTGGAGTTCGGTTATCAGTTCATCCTCATCAAGGCCTTTTTCATTCGCTGTTAATTCAGCAAACTGCTCTTTCAGTGCATTCAGATCGTCGGTTGAGCTAACGGAAACCATTTTTACAGCAGCCATGGTACGGTCGAGCAGGTCAACGGCAGCATCAGGGAGTGCCCTTTCTTTGAGGTATCTTTTGGAAAGGCGAATTGTTTCCTCAATAACATCAGGATCTACCCTTAGCCCATGATGTGTTTCATAATTGGGGATGATCTTTTTCAACATCCTCAGGGCAACGATCTCATTGGGTTCTTCTATCTTGATGATCTCAAAGCTTCTGTTGAAAGCTTCGTCAGATTCAATGAATTTAGTATAATTATCTACCGATGTAGTACCAATGATCGTTATTTCCCCCCTTGCCAGTTCAGGTTTCAGGAGGCTGGAAGCACTTGAAGCGCCACCCTGTTTATCCAATAATGAATGTATCTCATCAATAAACAGAATGGCTTTTTCATATTGTTTGATCTCCTTGATGATGTTCTTCAGACGGTCTTCCACTTCTCCTTTGTACGATGCCCCCGCAATAAGTGCACCAAAGTCGAGTTCAAAAACCAAGGTACCGGCAAGGGTGCCACCAATTTTATTGTCCGCAAGTTTTTGCACCAGTCCGTTTACAACGGCTGTTTTGCCGACCCCGGTATCCCCTGTAAGGATTACATTGGGTTTTGAACGCCTGCCAAGCACTTCGGCGATCATTCTGATCTCCTTGTCGCGGGCGATTACCGGATCGAGTTTTCCCTGCCGGGCGATGCTCGATTTGTCAATGCAGTATTTTAGAATGGCAGTTTGTTTTTTTCCTTTTGATGGTGTTTTTTCATCTTTATCCGGTGTACCTATTACCTGCTTGAGGTCTGAATCTTCAACCATCGAATTGACGATCTCATCGCCCCGCAGCGGATATGTTTTTAATTGTTCGTAGGTAAATCCAACGCCGGGTGTACTTAAAGAGGCCAATGCACAAATGGCATCAATATTATCCCCTGATAGTTTGAGGCGAATGTTGTCGGCCTCATTGATTACCGCCAGCAGGTCATCATCGGCCTGGGGGCTTTCTTCAACCTTTGATGCTTTGGGATACGATTCTATCCTGACCTCTGCCCACTCTTCGAGGTAATATACATCTTTATCCAGGTTCTCAAGATAGGGCACCAGTCCAATATCCTTATGCAAAAGTGCTTTTAATAAATGTGCCGGTGAGATGTTCTTATTGGAAAACTCTTTGGCCAGAGATTGCGCAATACTTATGGCCTGTTTAAGTTCATCGGAAAATGAAAAATCTAAATCTGTCATTATTTAATTTATTATGATGGATAATTGGTAGCAATGGCAAGTTTTAGAAGTCGTCGGGCGGAGTGGAAATAGTGGTAGAGATCTTTCAATAAATTGATAGATATATTCCATAAAATGTATGGAATACGATTTACCTTCTTTGGACTTAATTTTAGTGCACATAACTTGCCTCCTGCATTAGGATATAACTTGGTTGGGAATTGTTTATTTAACAATAGTCAGGTTTTTTTAACCTGAATAGAATATTGTACAATATGTACAACGAAATCCTAATGGCAAAATGCTAATGGATAAAAATACGGTAGATTATTCTGAAAAGCAAATAAATATTGATGTTTTTATAACAAATCAACTATTTTTCAGATGTAAATGGGAGCAGCGAAGCTGACTCCCTTTTTTTTATTTTGGGTTTGTCGTCTGTGCAATTATCAATTTATTGCAGCATATACAAAACCCGGCCATCATGCCGGGTTTTGATGAGAAAAACAAAAAAGAAAAATTGGACTGCAAGCTGTTTATTAAGTTCAAAAATCAAGTTTTAGTATATAATAGATGTGGGTATTGAGAAGTGAATATTGGGATGTAAGACCAAACTTAAGATGGTTTAAAGTTTTCATAACACCTGGGTTAAGAATTACACATGCATCAAAGTTAATTATGAAAAGCCGCCAGACAAAATTGATAATCAATAATATACTCCTGAAATTTATTATGAATTAGTAATTTGTTCTTCTTAATAGCAGGATTTCTTATTTTTCAATAAATCTCCGAACTCTAAACTCCACTTCCATGTTCCTTATTCTTATTCCTTATTCTTATTCTTATTCCTTGTTCTTTATTCTTTATTCATAAAGTTTCCTGCATCAGATCAGATATTGCTTTCGCCTCATTATTATAGTATATTTACATTGTGGAAAAGCCGGGTGACATACAAATTGCCCTTTTTCAGGCCATAAAGCATAAGCTTCCTGATGAACTTTCCTTTGTCCATGAGATTGCGGAATTGCTGGGGATAAGTTACGACAGTGCTTACCGGAGAATACGTGGTGATAAGCCTTTAACACTGGAAGAGCTGATCAGCTTGAACCAAAGGTTTGGGATATCGCTTGATATATTTCTGGATCTTGACAGCCGCAACATTATATTCAACTGTCATGCGGTCGAACCTGAAAAATACAAGATCAAGCAATGGCTTGATACCATCCTTGCCGACATGAACAGGATCAACCAGGCTTCGGAAAAAGAGATCATTTATGCTGCAAAAGACCCTCCTCTGTTTCATTATTTCCAGTTTCCCGAGATCGGAGCTTTTAAGATGTTCTTCTACCAGAAATCTTTGTTGCAGTTCCCGGAGTTTTCTGATAAAAAACTGAGACTTGATGATGCGGATGAGGAAATTCTTGAAACCGGTAAAAAATTACTGATCTCTTCAATCAAGGTACCCACAACAGAGATCTGGAATGAGGATACTTTTAATATTACACTCAGACAGATAGAATATTATTGGATTGCCGGATACTTTGCCTCGAAAGATGATGTACTGAACTTATGTGATAAATTCGAAAAATTGCTAAAGCATATCCAGAAACAGGCAGAACTTGGGTTCAAATTTCTGTATGGACAGGATCCTGTTGGAATTGAAGGTTCTTTTAAAATGTATGAAAATGAGATCGTGCTGAATGATAACAGCATATTGGTTAAAACCCCTGAATACTCTGCGGTTTACTTAACTTTTAATGTGTTGAGCCTTTTAACAACAACAAATGCTGTTTTCGCCAATTACATTGAGAAATTTTTAATGGGCCTGATCAAACAATCCAACCTGATCAGTGTATCAGGAGCAAAGGAGCGAAGCCGCTTCTTCAACAAGTTATTGCAAACGATTGAACAGTTTAAAAACAGTATCGTTTAACTTCGTTATACAGGCTAATTCCCGGGTAAACGCTTCAGCATATTCACTTCTTCCTGGCTCAGCATACGCCATTTCCCGCGAGGAGTGTCCTTCTTGGTAATGCCGGCAAAGATTACGCGGTCGAGGCGGGCGACTTTATAGCCCAGCGATTCGAAGATTCTTCTTACAATACGATTCTTCCCTGAATGCAGTTCCAGCCCTACTTCCTTTTTCCCGGTGCTGCTTTCCACCCTGGAAATTTTATCCACTTTCACAATGCCATCATCCAGTTCTATTCCGGATGCGACCTTTTCAAGATCGGCTTTGGTAAGATTTTTATCAAGTATGACATGATAGATCTTCCGTATTCCGTGTTTGGGATGAAGCAGTTTTTTGGCAAGATCACCGTCATTGGTAAAGAGTAATACCCCGGTGGTGCTGCGGTCGAGCCTTCCAAGCGGGTAGATACGTTCCCTGCAGGCTTTTTCTACCAAACCCATTACGGTTTTGCGCTCATAGGGGTCATCGGTGGTGGTGATGAAGCCCCGTGGTTTGTTCAGGACCAGGTAACGTAACTTCTCACGTTTCAGGGCTTCGCCCCCGTATATGACCTTGTCTGTAACAGACACTTTGGTTCCGAGTTCGCTTACGATTTTTCCGTTCACCTTTACAGCCCCGCTTGCAATCAGCTTATCCGCTTCGCGGCGGGAACAAATGCCGGCATCGGCTATATATTTGTTCAGCCGGATCAAACCATCGTCTTTCCGTTTGAAATCGGCCTCTTTCTTCTCGTAAGGCTTCCTTAAAGGTTTTCCGCTATCCCTGGGTTTTTGCTTTTTCTTCGGCTTCTTGTCTTTCTTGTAAAAAGCAGAATAATCACCGTGTTTTTTCCGCTTTTCTTTTCTGTCTTGTTTCTCTTTGGTCATGTTGTATAGAGTTGGGTGCAAAGATAGGTTTAAAAACAGATACTAGATACTAGATCCTGGATACTGGATGCTGGATACTGGATACTGGATACTGGATGGAACCTATAAGGTTGGGTAGAACGCATCCGCAATATGCTTGATACTCATCCTATCGCCTGATTGCACAATTGAGATGATATCAAAACGGGTTTCAAGATGGATGTCGTTTTTTAAAATATAGGCATTGGCTGCCCGTATCATAAAGGACTGTTTCCTTTTGTTGACAAAGATCTGGGGCTCCCCGAAGTAAAGGCTGCTTCGGGTTTTTACTTCGACGATCACAAGAAAATCACCATCTCTGGCAATCAGGTCAACTTCGTCCTTGTTGTGCCGCCAGTTCTTTTCAAGAATGGTAAAACCTTTTTTTACCAGAAATTCATAAGCGGCTTCTTCGCCACTTTTACCGAGTTCGTGTGCTTCTGACATAAATAAAAGTATTAATCCTCCTCCGCGTTCCGCTTCGGCGGACGAGAAGAAGATGGTATAATTCCCATTGCCCTACTGTGGAATTTTGAGTCCAGAGCTTGCTCTGGGGGTCATACCATTGGTTCAATAAACTTGAGGGTACAGCTTGCACCTGCCTCCAGATGAACATGCCCTCCAATGATTAATGCCAGATTTTCGAAAATGTGCCCACTTTTAAAATTAAAAATTACAGGAAAGTTATAAGATGATACTGTTTCTGCAATGATCTCATACGCAGTTTTACCGAAAGGAACGCTGTTGTCGTTCATGCCGTTCATGCCTCCAATCACCAGTCCCGACAGGCCTTGCAGTTTACCCGATCGCTTCAGATTTATCAGCATGCGATCGATATGGTAGAGGTATTCATCCAGATCTTCCAGGAAAAGGATTTTTCCTTCGGTGTCGATATCCGATGCGGTTCCGTTCAGGCTGTACAACATAGATAAGTTTCCTCCGCAAAGCCGCCCTTCGGCCATACCGGCCCTGTTAAAAGGATGTGGAGGTATTTTATATTTAGGATTTCCCCCTTCCAGTACGTCTTTCAGGCTTTGCAGTGAATCATTCATCATGAGATCAGCAGGATAGTTTACCGGCATGGCAGCATGCAAAGTCTGGATGCCATAATGCCTGCTGATGTGCGAATGGAATACAGTGATATCGCTGTAACCAACGATCCATTTTGGATGTTTTTGGAAAAAAGAAAAATCCAATTGGTCGATCAATCTTACCGAACCATATCCGCCCCTGGCACAAAGTATTGCCCTGACAGAAACATCATCAAGCATCTGCTGAAAATCTGCTATCCGCTCTTCATCCGTTCCGGAAAACTGATCATGCTCACCATACAGGTTTGGACCTTCGACAGGCTCATAGCCCCATTCTTTCAGGATGCTGATGGCAGGAGCCATCTCTTCCCTGCTTACTTTTCGGGCAGGGGCCACTATTCCGATACGGTCACCGGGCTTCAGGTCTGAGGGGCGAAGGGTGGATTTATTCATAATGGAGCGTAAAAAATAAAATTTAGATGTTTCCTGAGTATTAATCCGCCTACGCCAAGGCTCCGGCGGATGAAACAAATTTATATCTTTGCGGTTAATTCAGCGGGGAAAATGGAAAATAAAAAGAAAAATTTCAAAAGATACACGGTCACATCGGCGCTGCCCTATGCCAATGGCCCCATCCATATCGGCCACCTCGCCGGAGTATATGTCCCGGCTGACATCTATGTACGATACCTCAGGTCGAAGGGAACAGATGTCCTGTTCATTGGTGGTTCCGATGAGCATGGAGTACCTATCACCATCAAGGCACAACAACTGGGTGTGTCCCCGCAGGCGATTGTTGATAAATACCATGAGATCATAAAAAAATCATTTGCTGATTTCGGGATCTCATTTGATGTTTACTCCAGGACTTCCGCTCCCATCCATCACGAAACTGCATCGGAATTCTTCACCACACTGCACAATAGGGGTGAGTTTATAGAAAAAACCACCATGCAGTATTATGACGAAGATAATAATCAATTCCTTGCCGATCGCTACATTACAGGCACCTGTCCGCGTTGCGGATATGAGAAAGCTTATGGTGATCAATGCGAAAATTGTGGTACTTCGCTCAGTTCTGCCGAGCTGATCAATCCTAAATCAGCCCTTACGGGGAATGTTCCTGTTCAGAAAGAGACCAAACACTGGTACCTGCCGCTGGATAAGTACCAGGACTGGCTAAACGAATGGATCGTAAAAGGCCATAAAGAGGACTGGAAATCCAATGTCTACGGACAGTGTAAGTCTTGGTTGGATCATGGCCTGCAGCCCAGAGCCGTGACAAGGGACCTGAACTGGGGCGTGAAAGTCCCCCTGAAGGACACAGAAGGGAAAGTACTGTATGTGTGGTTTGACGCGCCCATCGGATACATTTCCGCTACGCGTGAATGGGCTGAAGAACAAGGTAAAGACTGGGAGCTTTACTGGAAGGATGAAGAAACCCGGCTGATCCACTTTATTGGCAAGGATAACATCGTATTTCATTGCATTATCTTTCCTTCCATGCTGAAACAGGAAGGCAGTTATATCCTTCCGGACAATGTGCCTGCATTTGAATTTCTGAACCTGGAAAATGAAAAGATCTCCACATCAAGGGACTGGGCTGTATGGTTGCATGAATACCTGGAGGAGTTTCCGGGGAAGCAGGATGTACTGAGGTATACACTTACTGCCAATGCGCCTGAAACCAAAGACAATGACTTCACCTGGAAAGACTTTCAGGCCAAGAATAACAATGAGTTGCTGGCCATCTTCGGAAACTTTGTGAACAGGACCCTGGTCCTGACCCATAAGTATTTTGATGGCAGGGTGCCTGAACTGAACGGCCTCACCGGTGAAGACAAAAAGGCAATGGAAGAGATCAGGAACTTTCCCGGCAGGATTGGAAGCAGCCTGGATGCTTTCCGCTTCAGGGAATCCCAGGCAGAAATGATGAACCTGGCCAGGCTGGGTAATAAATACCTTACCGATTCGGAACCATGGAAGATCTTTAAGGAAGATCCTGAAAGGGTGAAGACCATCCTGAATATTTCCCTGCAGATATGTGCCAACTTGGCTGTCCTGTGTGAACCTTTCCTTCCATATACGGCAAAGCGCCTTACCGCTATGCTGAATATGGAAACACTGCATTGGAATGATGCCGGCAACCCTGAATTACTTGCTGCGGGACATCAGCTCAATAAGGCAGAATACCTTTTCGAAAGAATAGACGACAAAACGATCGAAGCCCAGGTGCAGAAATTACTGGATACCAAAAAAGCCAATGAAATGAATGAAAAATCAATTCCTCCTGCCAAAGACAGCATTGATTACGATACTTTTACAAAAATCGATATCAGGGTAGGAACAATACTGGAAGCTGAAAAGGTACCCAAGACCCAGAAACTTCTAAAACTAAAAGTGGATACGGGAGTAGATATAAGAACGGTTGTTTCCGGCATTGCCGAGTACTATTCACCTGAAGATATCATAGGCAAGCGTGCCTGTTTCCTGGTGAACCTTGCTCCACGTAAAATACGCGGCATCGAATCCAATGGCATGATTCTTATGGCAGAGAATGCC
>JAIOSQ010000228.1 GCA_021107535.1 Bacteroidales bacterium
ATCGAAGCATCAGAAGACATATAGCATACGATCGCACCACCCAACAGTGCGGAATTCTCTTCAAATAAGCTGTTGGTGATCACAGGGCTGCTTGTCCAGAGTCCAATTGCCCCGGAACCGTTGCCCAAAGGGTCGTATTCCATTGCTTTATTTTTGTAGAAGTAGCAATGGTCGATGGTGAATTTACTGAAGTTTATGGCGGTAATGGCTCCTCCGCAATTATCAGGATACGGTCCATGAGCCCTTGCGTATTTAAAAGTACAATACGCAAACCTCGAAGTGTCATTCGTGGCAGGGGTATCAATAAACCGGATGCCTTTCCAGCCTGTTAAGGGATCTGCTGCAGTAAAGATGATGGAATCTGTTACCGTACCTTCTGCAACGATCTGTCCCTGAACAAACATGGAGGAACTATCATTCTGCCAGATTACATGAACTCCCGCTTCAATGGTTAATGTGGTACCGTCCTCGATGATTGTTTCACCCTCAATAAGGTAGGGAGACCCGGCCAATGTCCAGGTTCCGCTGATAGGTGTTTGTGAATAGCATGCAATACTGAAGAGTATTGCGATAAATGAGAATAGAATTTTTTTCATGATGACCTCCGTTTTTTAGGTATTATTTGATTTTAATAGATTAAAATTCTTGCCGGTAAAACCGGAAAAAAATTATTTCCTTAAATATCTTATATAATTTACAGAATGTCTTGTGCTATTTCTTCAAAAGCTTGGACTATTCTGTCAAAGGGGATAATTTCCAGATCCTAATTAACGATTAACGGATTAACAGATTAACGATATCTGATTTAAGCTATGGCGAAGCCATGAGTGCTGAATCTGGCAAAGATTTTTTGCATAAAGCAATGAAAGAAAACAATGAATTGATATCAATTTTTGTCAAAGCTATCCAAACATCTCTCAAAAATCAATCGTCCCAATCTTCTGAAACTAAAAATATCAAAAATCGTTAATCCGTTAATCCGTTAATCTGTTAATCGTTAATCCGTTAATCGTTAATCTATTTATCCCTATGCGCACCCGGCGATTCGCCAAATTCCTCCTTAAAAGCCCGGCTGAACCAGGCCGGATCGCTGAAGCCTGTTTCATAAGCTACCTCGGAGACATTCAGAGTGGTAGTTTTTAACAGCTCCTTTGCTTTCTGTAGCCTGATGGACCGGATAAACAAGGCTGTTGATTTTCCTGTCAGGGCTTTGAGCTTCCGGTACAGCTGTGATTCACTCATACTTATTGATCGTGCAAGTTGGAGGCTGCCAAAATCAGAGTCGTCTATATTGTTTTCAATGAAATGAATAGCTTTTTTCAAAAACAGATCTTCTATATTATCCGGCGACAGGGAGCTTTTCAGCTCATATTTTGCAGCACTGAATTTTTCATGCAAAAGTTTCCTGAGTGCGATCATCTTTTCTATACGGACCAACAACTCTTTCTTGTCAAATGGTTTTGCCAGATATGCATCTGCCCCGCTCATCAATCCCTCAAGACGGTCATCTCTGCCTGTTTTTGCTGTAAGCATAATAATAGGAATATGACTGGTACGTTCATCCTGCTTGAGAAATGAGCATACCTCAAAGCCGTCTTTCTCCGGCATCATCACATCACAGATGATAATATCAGGGATGAGTTCCAGTGCTTTATCAATGCCTTCCTGCCCGTCTTTTGCATGATGAATGCTATAGTCTTCACCCAGGCATAACGCAATGTATTTTGCTACATCCTTGTTATCCTCCACAATCAATGTGAGCGGGTGGTCAGGGGCATCGAAAGTGTCTGACCCGGGCAACTCCTCTGTCATCAGCTCTGCCGGTAGCCCAGCTGGCCATTTATCTGATATTTCCCTGTCTGTCTGCTCTCTGTCAAATTTGGAAACTTGTTTTTGTGCATTCCGCGTAACAGGTAAATGCACTGTAAATTCGCTGCCTTTACCCTCCTGGCTTTTAACAGTGATGCACCCTTTCATTAATTCAACCAGCTCCTTTGCCAGGGACAATCCTATACCCGTTCCTTCACCCTTGCGGGTGGAAGTGCTGTCAATCTGGAAAAAGCGGTTAAAAATGTTTGGCAGCATATCTTCCGGGATACCAATGCCCGTATCTTTAATTTTTAATATTAAGTTTCCAGGATGCAATTTTCCTGATGTATGTAGATGGCATATCACTTTACCACCTTTGCGTGTAAACTTAATCGCATTGGATAGGAGGTTTGATATGATAGTGAATAATTTATCGGGATCATAATCCATGATCACCTTCTCTGTCTCGTTATAAAAAACCAGTTTAATTCCTTTCGACTCGGCAAATGATTGAAAGGATTCGGTAATATATTGCAGATAAGGTACAACATCTGCTTGTATGGGTTTCAGCTCAAGCTTGCCGCTTTCCAGTTTTGACAGATCGAGCATTTGACTTACCAGATGAAGCAGGCTTCCCGCATTTCGTTTTATCATATCCAGAAATTCGGTAAAACGGCTTTGTTCACCAGGCTTCATCTGTGATTTGATCTCATCGGCCATGCCGGTAATAACAGTGAGGGGCGTGCGGAATTCGTGGGTGATATTGGCATATAGCTGGCTTTTTATTTCATCCAGCTCTTTAAGCCGGCTGGCCTCACGCAGGGCCAATTGCCGGTTGAGTTGAAAGCGATAGAATCCAAAGAATGCACCTCCAATTACAAGGATATACAAAGCATAAGCCCACCATGTTTTCCACCAGGGAGGATGGATGGTAATATCGAAAACCACTGGTTTATCGGACCATAAATTATATCCGCTTTGTGTTTTAACCCGGAAAGTGTAATTCCCTGGTGCAAGGTTTGAATAGGAAGCGAAACGCCGCGATGATTGGACCCAATCCCTGTCAATACCTTCCAATTGATGATAAAAAATTACTTCACTGCCAATGGTCAGAGAAATAGCAGAATATTCAAAAGTCAGAAAATTCTGATGGTAAACCAGATCAATCCCCTTGGAGTAAAAAAGTGCGGTATCAGAAGAATTTTCCTTTTCATATACTTTTACAGAAGTCAGGTATGGAATGGGGATTTCCTTGTTTGTCACCAGGCTGTCAGGATGGAAAAATCCCAGGCCCCTGCGATACCCAATTACCATCCTTCCATCGCTTAGCCTTTCAAAGCTTCCGGGGATATATGAATTTCGGTTGGAGAAAGTATCATAAGTAATGATCCCATCGTTTTGATTAAACAAAGCAGTTTGGCCTGTTGCAGGATCAAACATTTCCAATCCTGCCCCTGTTAACATCCATAATCTATCTTTATCATCATGTCGGATATTATATACAGTGTTGCTTTGTAGTCCATTCTCGGTTGAACTTTTGGCTTGAACACCTTTCTCGGGAAAATCAGGATTGATATAACCAAGTCCATTTTCCCAATCACCTGCCCATATAATATTGTCCTTCCCCCTTGCATAACATGTTAAATGATAGAACCCGGTATCATTACTATCCGGCCTGAAAAAATAATGGACCGAATCTCTCTCAATATCATAATAACCATAACCTCCATATTGTCTGATAAACCAAATTCTGTTGTCTTTATCCAATTGCAGATGAAGGATATCAGGGACATTCCTGTCACCTTCAAAGTAATTCCTCCAGTTTTTGGGTTTTTCAAGCTTTCCTGACTGTAAATTAACGCGTTGGAGTCCACTGTTTAAGCTGCTGATCCAGATGTTGCCGTTCCTGTCCTCAAGCATTTCTTGCAGCCAGGGATAGCTTTCGTCAATTACAATAACAGGTATTATCTTTTTTCTGTCGTTCGAAAGTTTAAACAGGCCATATGGACAAACAATCCATATTTTTCCATCAGTGGGTTGAAAGATGGAATTGACTGTGAGATCCTTTAAAGGATCAACCGGTAACAGCAAAAAACTGAATTGCTTCCTGGCCGGATAAAAATAATGCAGGCCATCTGCTCCTTGTTCAGCCATAAAAATTAAACCTGTCTTTGCATCTTCAAAAATATCCCGGGTAATATAAGATTTGGAATTATCTGAAGGTTTAAAGAAGTAATTGTCAAATTGCCGGTTTTGTTTGTCAAACAAATAAACTCCATACCGGGACCCGCACCAAAGCCTTTTCCTCTCATCAATAAGGCTTAACCACAATGGATAGATTCTTCCCGCCGGGTTTTTATATGATTTTGAGAAAA
>JAIOSQ010000095.1 GCA_021107535.1 Bacteroidales bacterium
AGATCTATTCTGAGTCCACGGATGGGTTTATAGATCAGGGCCAGGTAAAGATCCTGCGAATTATCCCGCATATAATGCCCGAGGTTATAGCTGTTTGATTCAAAGGTGGTGGTAGAGGTCCTGTGCTGGTAGGTCATGGGCAGGGTGTAGGTAAATTCGGTGATCAGGCTGAGGTTTTGTACCGGCCAGTTGCTCAGGCGGAACCCTCCTTTATAGCTGAGGAAATTATGCACATCGCTGTTGGTCACCCTGCTGATGGAAAACTCATCCACAAAAAGGCTAAAAAACAAATGCAGGTGTTTGATGTTCCTGGAGCTGATGTCAAAAAATAATTGCGAGTTCTGTCCGGCGCAGTTATTTGTTGAGTTCAGGGTATGGTCCACGGATTTGTAAAACAGGAAAGGCACAAGATAAGCCGCCTGCACGCCAATATCACTGTAAATAATTGAGTTTCCAATGGAGATGTTCAGATGCCTGAACGGAATAAAGGTAAACATATTGGCCGCGATAAATTTACTGTGCATGACCATCCGGTAGACATCGCCGTCCCAGTATGAGCGTGTGCTGTCGATTACATCTGAAACCAACCATCCGTGAATATAGTTAAACTCAAACCACCTCACAGGTTTAAGTTCTAATTTGATCTGTGCAAAAGAAGGCGTACGTCCCGACAGGATATTAGATCCGTAATAGTTGTTTCCCCATATCAGCTGATCTTTTACAATCCCAATAGCACCCCATCTCCACGAATACATCAGTCCGCCCTTGGCCTCACTGTAATCAATGCCACCCTTCAAACTTCCTTTAAACGGTACACCCAATCGCTGGTTGAAGTATGTTGGTTTAGTGAGGGTCACATTTTCATGGTTATCGCGCAGGCTTGAATATGCACCAAGGTTTTTACCGATATAACCGAAACCTTCCACCCCACCCCAGCGATGAAATGCAGATTCATTGGAATTGACAAAATATTCAATGCCCCAGATGGGCCGCAATGAGAAAGCGATCAGACTGTCGCGATAGGTTATAGCCATTGGATCCAGAGAACTCGCATAATGATCTTTTTTTGGAAAAATGTTGAGCGGCTTCATCCCCTTTGTGTTATAAACCAGCTCCAGGCGGTAATCCTTCATATAAAACTCAATTTCCTGTATCTGGCGTTTATTGAGCTGCCCTTTTTGATCATAAGCCTCCTGCAATTTTTCTGCAATAAAGATCCTCGAATAAGGCTTCACAACAGAATTAATGTCAATGAGCTTTTCATTGGCCAGCTCATCAAGAAAATCGTAAATGTTGGTGCGTTGGACGCTTTCGTAGACGACTTGTCCGCTTGCAGCAAAGCTGATTAGTAATAATATGAGTATTGATACTTTTTTCATGGTAGTATTGTTTTATATTGTTTGGTACGGGGTGTTAGGATCTTTTCACTGCTAAGACGCTAAAGCACTAAGTTTCGCAAAGAAGTTCTAAGCGTTCCTTTGCGTCTCCACGACTTTGCGGTTAAGAGAATTTAAAATTTAAAACCACAATTATAATTCATAATTAATCCGTGAAAATCTGTTATATCTGTGTTATCCGTGTTCTATATATCTGGTACCTGGTATCTGGCACCTGATTTTAATTACTTCTCGCTTTCTTAAAAAGAATGTTGTAAGTTGCTTTCCAGAAATACCGGAAGTCGGTGATGATGGGGTTTTTCTTATAAGCATCCAGGTAGCGGTGTTCCGATTTCTGAATTTCTTCCAGGGTTTTGGGCATATCGGCATAAAATGGCGGTATCAGTCCCGGGCGGGATTTAATGCGCTTAGCTTTGAGGCCTTCATCATAAAGATCAAAATAATGTTTGCTTAATGGCCTTACCCCAACAACCTTCAGGTCGCCACGGAACAGGTTAACCAACATGGGAAGTTCATCGATCCAGAACCTCCTCAGATATTTTCCTGCCGTGTTAACCCTGAAATCATTTTTAAATTTACCGCCTTCCTGCAGGTCAAAATGTTCATAAACATACTGCTGTAAATATTCGGAATAAGGGTGCATGGTGCGCATCTTGTAAACGTAAATGATCTTTCCATTTTTTCCTACCCGCTTCAACCTGATGAGAGGACCGTAGGTTGGGCTGTAGTCGAAGGAGGGTTCCTGGATCTTTCTTGCGGCAAAGTATTGATTATCATTGATCATTTCCTCTGCCACCAGCTCAAAGCCGCAGGAGAACAGACGGCCAAAGGTTTCAGCTTTTGACAAAGCCCTGTTTCGTCCTTTGGTAATGAAGAAGTATATCCTTTTGGTGACCGGCAGCTTGGGGATCACCCTCTTCCAGATGAAGAATGGGATGTACATCATATAATTTATCAGCGGGGGAAACTTCTTTAGGATTTTTTGCTTGACCAGCAGATTAGTCTGTACACAGCCGATAAATATCCCGCCATGGGGCAGCTTGGAATTCACGACTTCATGAAACTTATTGATCCGTATAATGCCGTTCACCTTTCTCAGGTTAATAATGGCATTGTAAAAATCGTTGGGCTGATTTTCGATGTTAAAACGATTTGTGGTGGAAACCAACAGTGTATACGCATGTTCAACGCTGATCTGGTTTTCAATGAAGTGTAATACCCCTTCACCGGAATCACGAACAATAAGTTCTTTGTTCAGCGGCGGAATGGGGGCCTTGATCTTTGCCAGCATCACCTCATCCGCATCGATGAGTTTCTGCTGCTTTTTCAATGCTTTCAGGGTTAGCCCTGTAAACATATCAAGATAATCGGCATCCCGCCGGAGTTTCTGGCTGGTATAAAACAGGTAGCCTAAAACTATTTCCAGAACAAACGAAACCCCGATCGTACCAAAAACGATCATCCTTGAATACTGAAACAGCTGAAAAGCATAAATCAGGACCGTAACGGTTGCCAGGATAATGAGATCACCGACTATAATAGGGAAAAGAACCTCGTTGAACGATTTCTTCTTATATATTCTGTATTTATCAATGGAAAAAGAAACAGATATCCAGACGAATAAAAATATCAGAAAAGGCTTATAATACATGGGGAGATAAAAACGCTGTGACCCGGGCTTCAGCCAGATAAAAAACAGAAAAGCCACAGAAACTGCGAAGATATCAGCAAGTATGTAGTAGAAGGTGCGGGTTTTCATAGGGTTGCTGTTATAGCAAACTTTTGTAAAGATATGAAAATGGTACGGGGGACGGGAAATAGACTAAGAGACTCAAGGACTTTGTGATTGTGTAGGTTTGGGTAAAACTAATTTAAACTGGATTAGATTTTCTTAAATACCGATAATAGATTGTAGCCAAGCTCTGCAATATGGTAAAGAAACCTGTTATTGACGCGTGTCAGCCGGCCGTAGTTTACCATCTTGCCTCCGAAGCGTGCTTTAAAGTCTCGGACGCCATAAGCAATATCTGGCTTTCCGACGCCCATGAAATCAAAGGTTTTAATATCATTATTAACGGCGTAGTCAATAGCGGCCCAGGTAGCCAAAACAGAGGGATGTTGTTTTTTGTATTCCTTGTCCAGACCGCAGACGTACCATTCATAGATTACTTTATTTTGCCATACGGGCGAGAGGATGCCTCCAATGATTTTGTCATTATAGCGTACCAGGCGTATGATTCCCAGCTTTCCTTCCCGGGATTTAAGGTAGAAGTTTTCGAAGAATGACCAATCCGGAAGGGGCTTTTTCACTTTATAGCGGTAAAGGCAATAAAGGATATGGTAAAATTCCCTTATCTGTTCAATATTTTCCGCTTCAACAATCTCTGCACCGCTATTCAGCCCTTTTCTGATCTGCCTTCGGCGGCTTGCACTTATATTTTTAAACAGGCGTTCTCTTCCGGAGGTATCGAGGATAAAATTTAGCCGGTCGAGCAGGCTAAAACCGTTTTGTTCGAATACCAGCAAATGTTCCTCCCAGCTGAACGAGTTCCGGAACTGAATAAATAATGCCTTTTTGCGGGTTTGGTATAATAGTGCTTTCAGCAGAGCATCCAGGCTTTCTTTTTGCAGTTTATTATCACCGGAAAGCAGGGGACCACCATAAACCACGAAACGGGATGACAAAAGCTTAGCCAATCCGTTTCTTTCATGGATAAACACCCCAAACAGAATACCGCATAAAATATCATTTTCATCATATGCACCCAATACCAATGGCTCAAACTTGTCAGTCTTTTCAAAGATTTCAAACATCTCCACCGACTGCAAGACAGAACCGTGAGGATGGGTCTTTACGAACTGATTCCAGTTGTTAACTGATATGTTGCTAGATACTTTCACGTGGGTGTGAGGTACAGGGTTTTTGAATGATGATATCCTAATTATTAATTTTTAGTAAGGATTGGTAGTGTAGAATTCTGGATTCTGATTTTTCATTTCAATTCTTTACTAATCAATAATCAGTAGTGATGCGTTAAAAAATGTTCAATCTTCTAAAAGTATAGTAAATACAATATATACAAGACGTTCTTTGATTTTTTGATTTGATTTGCAAGATAACTTTGGCCATAATGGCC
>JAIOSQ010000297.1 GCA_021107535.1 Bacteroidales bacterium
ATTAGAGAGGAACTCTTGAATAAATAAGTCACTGAGCATGATAAAATTATGAACTCAGGCTTAGTTCCGGGAAGATGCTATTAAAATAATGTTTAATCATAAAAACTGTAAGCATGAAAAAGCTAATGAATTTATATGATGAAAGTAATTGGGAAGTTGCTACAGGCTATTCTCAGGGTACTTTAAAAAAAGTCTTAAGAGATGACGAAAATGTAAAGACAATCTTGCTAAAATTGCCTGCAGGCTTTTATATGGCACCACATTCTCATATTACCACTGAACAACATTTTGTAATTAGAGGTGAATATGAAAGTGCAGGAGAAAATTATTCTGAAGGTTCTTACCAGATTTTTTTTCCGGGAGATAGTCATGGTCCTTTTGAATCTCCAAACGGGGCGATGGTTTTAGTCGTTTATGATAGCATTTAAGCTTATCAGTAATTAATAGAAAAACTTATTTAATGCATATGAGAAAATTATTTGCAGTTCCCACCATTGATGGGAAATTATGTGTTCATTTTGGGCATTCCGAAAAATTTGCCATTATCGAAACAGAAGATCAGAAAGTAATAGGTGTCGAATATGTTACTCCACCTGTTCATCAGCCGGGCACATATCCCCGCTTTCTTGCTGCTAAAGGGGTGAGTACGATCATCGCAGGCGGCATGGGGATGAAAGCCCAGGATATCTTTAACCAGCACAAGATAGAGGTGTTCATAGGGGTTAACTCTGAAGACCCTGGATCTCTCGTTGAACAATATTTCAGCGATCAGCTTAAATCTGGGGATAATCTCTGCGACCACTAGAATATCCAGTCATGAAAATTGCCATCGCCAGCGGTAAAGGAGGCACGGGGAAAACAACTTTGTCGGTGAACCTCTCAGCCTACCTTGCAGAAGATGAAGAAATAGTTTTATCTGACCTGGATGTTGAAGAACCCAATTCGGGCTTGTTTATCAATGCCCGGATGGTTCATGAGGAAGAAAAGTATAAAATGGTGCCGGAATGGAAGGAAGACCAGTGCACCCTTTGTGGGATCTGCCAGGAAGTATGTAATTTCCATGCGGTGATACAGCTTGGGGAAATGATCATGGTGTTTCCTGAATTATGCCATGGCTGCTATGCCTGCTCCGAATTATGCCCTACCGATGCCCTGCCTATGATTCCCAAAAAAATGGGTATGCTGAAGCATCTCCAAAATGACAAGCTTAGCTTTATCGAAAGCAGGCTTGATGTTGGTGAGGAACAGGCCGTACCCCTGATCAAACAAAGCCAGGATTACATAGATGAGCATTTTACGGATGATATCCTCAGAATCTATGACTCCCCGCCCGGAACATCCTGTCCGGTTATTGAAGCGACAAAAGATGCCGACTTTGTTATTCTTGTCACCGAACCAACGCCCTTTGGCCTTCATGATCTGAAGATAGCAGTGGAGACCATGAAAGAACTGAAGAAGCCGTTTGGTGTCGTTGTGAATCGCCATGGGATTGGCAATGATGGGGTGCTTCGTTATTGTGAAGATAAAGACATCCCGGTATTGGCTAAAATTCCCAATGACAGAAAAATTGCAGAATTGTATTCTGAAGGGAAACTGATCTATAATGAGGTGCCGGAAGTAAAGCAGGAACTCGATAAAATTATCGCATACCTCAGGACATTGAAGCAAGGAGGTGTGCAATGAAAGAAATAGTAGTTATATCGGGTAAGGGCGGAACAGGAAAAACTTCCATTACGGCCTCTTTTGCTTTTCTGGGGGGTGCTGATGTTATTGTGGCAGATTGTGATGTGGATGCAGCAGACATGCATCTGTTGCTGCAACCGGATTTTGCCCGGGGGGAGGATTTTTACAGTGGTGAACTTGCAAAGATCCATCCGGACAATTGTACCCAATGCGGGAAATGTGCTGAAGTATGCCGTTTCGAGGCCATCAGCGTCATTGATGGCATGCATACCGTTGATCCCTTGAGTTGTGAGGGATGTGGTTATTGTGCCCGCATCTGCCCAACAAATGCAATCGAAAATTTAAGCATGAATGTGGGGAAATGGTATATCTCTTCAATAAAGACCGGGAGCCTCATGGTTCACGCAAGACTGGGTATTGGTGCGGATAATTCAGGGAAGCTGGTGGCGAAAGTTAAAAATGAGGCAAAACGCCTTGCTGAAGAAACAAATAAGGATTATATCATTGTGGATGGATCTCCCGGGATTGGCTGCCCGGTGGTTTCTTCGCTTTCGGGAGCGTCTTTCGTAGTCCTGGTGACAGAACCTTCTGTTTCGGGTTTACATGACCTGAAACGGGTATATGAGCTGGTGAAAAAGTTCAATCTGAAAGCCGGATGCATCATCAATAAATCCGATATAAATGAAAAAGTTACACAGGAGATTGAAGCTTTTCTCAGGGAAGAAAACATCCTTCATATTGTAAACCTTCCCTATGATGAACAATTTACAAAGGCCATGACGAATGGTCAGACAATTATAGAATCTGATACGAATGGCTTAAAGCAGATGATCGTTGATAGCTGGAGTAAAATAAAACTAACAATAAATTAATTATTCAAAATGAAAATTGCATTTACTACAAAAGGAACAGAATGGGATTCGATGATGGACCCCCGTTTTGGGAGAACAGAATTCTTTTTAATTTATGATGAAGAAAATGATGAATTGAAGCCACATGATAATCGCTCATCATCAAATGATGCCCATGGAGCCGGTCCGAAAACCGCACAGGTATTGTTTGGGCTTGATCCGAAGGTGCTGATCACCGGTAATGGCCCCGGGGGTAATGCAGCATCAGTTCTGAAAAAAGCAAGGATCGACATTTATGTCGGTGCCGGCGACATGACAGTAAAAGAAGCCTGGGAAGCTTATAAAGAGGGAAAATTGAAAAAATTCTGAAAATTACGATGCCTGTGAACTAAATTGAGTTTATAGCTGGCATATAAGTTCATCTCCTGGTATGAAAAAAGAAAATCGTACATTGTGTGTGAATATCTGAATTTTGTTTAATTATGGGGAAAAAAATATATCCTGATTCAGGCGTAGAGCTCAAGCCATTTACGGCGAAGCACTATGATAAGGTCATGAATGCTGTTTCTTTTGGCCTGTACAGGAGATTTATCATAAAAGCTGTCAACGATATGGATATCAAACCCGGAGATTCAATCCTGGACCTGGGTTGCGGAACAGGACGGAATGCTGCACTCATAGCTTCTTACCTGTCTGAAGAAGGACGAATTACCGGTATGGATGTTTCGGATGTTATGGAAAAGCAGTTCAGGAAAAAATTCTCAGATGAACCAAGGGCTCAGTTTATCAGGCAGCGGGCTGACATTCCTTTTGACCTGGCTCAGCAATTCGACAAGATCCTGATCAGCTTCGTGATCCATGGCTTTCCACATGAAGTTAGAAAAACAGTGATCGATAATGTATTGAAACACCTGAAGCCCGGAGGCACCTTTCTCATGCTCGACTACTCAGAATTTGATATGAAGAAAATGCCCTTTCACCATCGCTTCCTCTTTAAAACCATCGAATGCAAATATGCCTTTGATTTTATCGAAAAAGATTGGAAAAATATACTGGGGAAGAATGGTTTTATTGATTTTACGGAGTCATTCTATTTCATGAATTATGTTAGATTATTAAAGGCTTTTAAAAAACTATAATATGAATTTACGCTTTGCATTTGCAGTAAATAATGACAATCAGTTTGTCAAAAAACACTTTGGCGATGCTGATAAGTACATCATATATGAATTGAGGGATGAGCGTCTGGAACAAATATCTGAAGAAATTAATCAATTCAAATCATTGGATGAAAAACATACACATGGATCTGTGAAAAAGGGGAAAGCCATCATTAATTTTCTTAAAAAAAAGGAAGTTAATGTATTGGTCTCGAGGCGATTTGGTAAAAATATCAAACTGATAAACGAACATTTTGTTCCTGTTAAGATCTCTTTGAAGCATCCTGATGACGTAATATTAATTTTAAATAAACATTTACATTGGATTGTTGATGAATGGGAAAACAATAAATCAGATTATAAACTTTTTACTATAGAATCCGGAATATTAAAATCCTCTATTGAAAAATAAAACACTAAAGCTATGGAAATTACATATTTATGCCCGTATTGCCGGGGTGCCATCAATGCCGATAACAATGTCATTTTGTCGGCAAAATCCAGTAAAAACAAAATTGGACTGGTGTTATTACACGAAGAAATTGGAAATTATACCGTTGTCCATAGTTCTTCATTAACAATTGAACCAGGTGAAATCGTGGACTTCTATTGTCCTATTTGCCATGAAAGTTTGAATATTAAAAAAGGTGAATCTTTGGCCAGGTATATAAGATTGGAGAATGGCGTTGATGAGTCTTTCATTATTATTTCAAGAGCATATGGTGAGAGAATTACTTTCAAGGTCGACAAGAATAAGCATATTAATACTTATGGGGAAAGTATTAGCAGGTATATTGATCCTGATTGGTTTTTACAATAAGATTAAACTAATTCAATGATAACATCTGAAAATATAATTCAGGTCAGGTATGATGAAGTTGACAAGATGGGATACGTATATCATGGAAATTATGCCAAGTACTATCACATCAGCAGAACAGAACTCCTGCGAAAAGTTGGGATTAGTGACAGGGAATTGGAAAGTCAAAATATTATTTTGCCGGTTATTGAGATGAATATCAGGTACATTCAGCCTGTCTATTATGATAATTTCATTACAATTAAAACAAAGCTGTTAGAATTGCCTGAAACCAGAATGAAATTCCAGCATGAAGTAATAAACCAACATAACGAGCTTCTCAATATAGCAAACAGCACATTGGTTTTTGTAAATTCCAATACGCGTAAACCAATGATAGTTCCAGAGATAATACTTAATAAATTAGAATTATATATAAAAAATAAAAATCAATAATAATGGACACAAAAAAATTAGGATTTAATTCGAAATTAATTCATGCCGGTGATTATCACGATGTATTAGGAAGTGCCGTAACACCAATCTATCAGACTTCTACTTTCTTCTTTAAAAATGCGCAGCATGGTGCTGATTTGTTCTCCGGTAAAGAGAAAGGATATATCTATACACGGATAGGGAATCCAACCATTGAAGTGCTTGAGAAAAAGCTGGCCGAACTTGAGAATGGCTTTGGGGGCATTGCCCTGGCTTCAGGGATGGCAGCCGTTTCAACGGTATATATGTCAATTTTAGAACAGGGTGCACACATGATAAGTACCGGAGCGGTGTATGGCCCAAGCCGTGGTGTGATGGAATCACATTTTTCAAAATTTGGTGTAGAGCATTCATATATTGATACCTCTGATATTGATTTGCTGGAGAAATCAATTCAGCCAAATACCAAACTTATTTACCTTGAAACTCCGGCAAATCCAACCATTCAGCTTACTGATATTAAAAAGGTTTCTGAGTTGGCCCATAAGCACAATATCCTGGTATGCGTTGATAATACATTTTGCAGCCCTTATCTGCAAAAACCGCTCGACCTGGGGGCTGATATTGTGTTGCACTCCTTAACGAAATTCATCAACGGCCATGCAGATATTGTAGGCGGTATTATTGTTGCAAAAGAAAAAGAACTTTATAATATACTCCGCAAAACCATGGTCTATATGGGCGGGAATATGGATCCGCATCAGGCATATATGGTTATCAGGGGTGTGAAGACCTTATCGCTGAGAATAGATAAAGCACAGGAAAGTGCTATGAAAATTGCAGAATATCTTGAAAACCATCCCAAGATCGAATGGATTAAATATCCCGGACTTAAATCATTTGCCCAATATGAACTTGCAAAAGAACAGATGAGGGGGTTCGGGAGCATGATCAGCTTTGGGTTAAAAGGTGGTTATGAAGCCGGGCAAATCCTGATGGATAACGTACATCTGGCTACACTGGCCGTTTCGCTCGGAGGAGTTGAATCATTGATACAACATCCGGCTTCTATGACCCATGCTGCTGTGTCTAAAGAAAATCAGCTGGCGGCACATATCACCGACGGGCTGGTCAGGTATTCAGTGGGGATTGAAAATGTGGAAGACCTGATTGATGATTTGAAACAAGCTTTAGCAAAAGTTTAATACTAATCATGAGAGGCTATGTGCATGTTTATACCGGAAACGGTAAAGGGAAAACAACAGCTGCCCTTGGGCTTGCCCTGAGAGCGTCAGGTGCAGGATTGAAAGTTTTTATCGGGCAGTTTATCAAAGGGCAGGCATATAGTGAACTTGAGGTCATCGCCCGGGACTTGAAAAATATTACGGTTAAACAATATGGATTGGGTTGTTTTATTGTTGATACCCCAACTATTGAAGACAGAGAAGCAGCAAGAAAAGGCTTTGATGAAGTTCAGCAGATCATAAAAAATGCTAAACATGATCTGGTTATCCTTGATGAAGTAAACATTGCCCTTTATTATAAGTTAATTAAGGTAGATGAGTTAATTACTTTAATCAGGGAAAAGCCACAAGATGTTGAACTTGTGATTACCGGAAGATATGCACCGGAGGAGATCATTGAGGCTGCTGACCTGGTGACAGAAATGAAAGAAGTTAAGCATTATTATCAGAAAGGGATAGAGGCAAGAAAAGGGATCGAATTTTAAGTCAATGAGGCTAAATTTTCAAGAACGAAGTGAATTGAAAATTTAAAGCCGAATTGATCCCCCGGGTACCCGGGGGATCTCCATGTAGGTTCATTCAAATTAATAGAATAAATACTATTTTTTATGAAAAAGAAAACCAGGATCGGGATCATCATTTGCGACCGGTATCGCAATTGCGCAGGTGGCAAATGTTTCAGGGCATTGCAAAATCGTGAAGGGGCGTTTGATATTTATGATCAGGATGAGGATGTGGAGTTGGTAGGCTATACTTCCTGTGGAGGATGTCCCGGAGGGAATATCGAATATGCACCGGAGGAAATGAAAAGAAATGGCGTTAAAGTTGTTCATTTTGCCACTGGTTTTGTAGTGGGCTATCCCCCCTGTCCTTATATTGATCACTTTCAGAAATTTATTGAAGACAAGTATAAGATGAAGGTGGTTGTTGGAACACATCCCATCCCTCAGAAATATCTGCTCACACATACAAATCTTTGCACCTGGGAGTCTCCGGAATGGGATGATATTATTCGTCCAACAATGGCAGATGAAAAAACCAGGCTGGCGTATGATTAAAGACAAAATTCATGTATAAATACCTTTTTGGCCCTGTCCCGTCCCGTCGTCTGGGTATGTCACTCGGTATTGATCTTGTTCCCTACAAGGTATGTTCCCTGGACTGTGTTTATTGTGAATGCGGGCCAACAACAAAATTAACTACCGAGCGAAAAGAGTATATCCTTTTTGACAGGCTAAAGGCAGAATTGGAGCATTACTTCGACCGAAATCCGGATCCGGATTATATTACCTTTTCGGGCTCAGGGGAGCCTACTTTAAATTCCAGGATCGGTGATGTAATAGATCTTTTAAAGAAGATAAAACCTGATATCCCGCTTGCTGTTTTAACCAATGGAACCTTGCTGTCGTCAAAACAGTTGCGGAAAGAACTGTTAAAGGCAGATGTTGTGCTTCCATCTATGGATGCTGCATTGAATGCATCATTTCAAAAACTAAACCGGCCGCATTCTTCTTTGCAGCTGGAGCAGTATATAAAAGGGCTTATTGATTTCAGGAAAGAATTTTCAGCTAAGATCTGGCTCGAAATATTTATACTTCCCGGGTATAATAATAAGAAAAAAGATCTGATCTTACTTAAAGATGCCATTGAAAAGATCAAGCCGGACAGCGTACAGTTAAATACTTTGGACCGGCCCGGAGTAGTGGAGGATATCCGCCCCGCAACACATACTGAATTAACTGGTATTGCAGACTTCCTGGGATTTGACAATGTGGAAGTAATTGCCGCTGCCCCCAAAAGAAAAGAAGTGAAATCGTATCGTGCGGATATGGAAACTGCTATTCTGGAAACCATTGCCAGGCGCCCGTGTACACTCGATGATCTATCCGGGATATTGGGTGCTCACATCAATGAAATAAATAAATACCTGGGGGTTTTAGAGAAGGAAAATAAGATTACAACTACCATTCAGGCCAGGGGCATTTTTTATATGCTAAAAAAAGTAGGTAATTAGTCGATCCTTATGAAGATCTAAAACTCAATGATATCAACAGTTTTAAGTTGAAAAGTAATAAAAAACATGTGATCTAATTGCAAGGTTTTCTCTTCGTCAATAACACACCAATACTTATCCTTCTATCTCAAACGTTTCCTCAATCAATGCTTTTAGTTTGGTGTTGGCAGAGATCTTGCTGCTCAGGAATTGTTTCATCAGGGCTTCCATGGGAATGATCCTGTATTGCTTGAGATATTCAAATAAGGCCATGATCATGGCATTCCGCCCACCGGCACTTTCACGGAAATGATGTACGATCACTTTGGCTTTTGTTTCGGGAACACCAAGGGTGCTATCGATAATCAGCAGCTTGTCTTCCTGCATATTATCGATAAGCTTCTGTGCGAATTTCAACCCGTCTTCTGAAGTGACAATTACCACGTCAGGCTCAGGTGCCCCGGTATACATGATGGGTTCCGGCGATAAAATGATGGGTGAAGCAGAGAACCCAACTCCCACTGTCACAGGATAGCTTCCCTTTTTGGTCACCTGCAATCCGCACCTCATCCCGGCCCGGATAAACAATTCGGCGGCAGATTGCACTCCCTCTCCGGCCGTTCCACTCAGGAAAAGACGTACCGGCTTATCCAGTGTATGCGGAAATTCGGTTTCTATAGTAAGGGCAGGAGATAACAGCCCCGGCAATCCTTCCCGTATTTTAGTCTCATATGCCTTCATTTCCCTGTCAACATAAACCTTAATTTCAATCCCTGCTTCCTCAATGAGTTTACTGAGTTTCATGCCGGGATTGCTTTTCACTCCGTATGAAGGGCAAACTTCCATCACTTCAACAAGTGAAAATCCCTTTCTTGAGAATGCCTCTGCCAGCTTATCGGAGATATCGCCAATCCCGCTGATGCGGCTAACATAACTTGCCCCGGCAGCTGTCACCAGGGCACAGATATCATAACCCGGATGTTCAGCCCCCTCGGTAAGCGTAGGGGTTTTAAATCCTTTCGGCGTAAATTCGCTGGGCTGGCCTCCGGTCATGCCGTAAAGCATATTGTTGTGGATCACCACGCATAGGTTGTAACCATTATGGGCCGCATCCAACAGGTGTTGCATGCCGATGGTAGCCCCGCCATCCCCGATAAATACGATGACCTTCTTTTCCGGGTTATTCAGTCCGGCAGAAACGCCCGAAGCCAGGGCAACAGACCTTCCGTGTAATCCATGAACCGTATGGGTATCGAAGGCCTTGTCGATGATGCCATGACATCCGATATCTGTTACCAGTATCACATCCAACAGCTTGAGGCCGAGCTTCCGGAGAGCTATTTCTGTATTCTGACTGATGGTAGTATGCCCGCAGCCTTTACAGAAAGGCAATGACTGGCTGTTGATAAATTTAGTTTCCATGCTTCTTCACCTCCTCTATGATTTCCGATGGGTCTATCATGCGACCGATCTTGTTGACAGAATGCACGTTTTCCGGTGCCCTGACCCCGAAAAGCAGTTTTTTATAAAGTCCGGGATAATTCTCCTCAGCGATAACAATGTTATTAAACTCTTCCATGATATTCAGGTAGATGTCCGGTATCGGGAGTAAGGTCTTTGGGATTAACACTGAAACAGGAATGCCTTCCTCCCTCAGCTTGACAGCCGCTTCCCTGGCTGCATTGGCGGTGATACCATAGGATACCAGCAGTGTATTGCTGCCTTCCTCTTTCTGAAACTCAAAATGCAAATAGGAATCGCTGTTCTTTTCTATCTTTTCTTGAATGCTGATTGTGTTGGCAAGGGCTTCAGGTGAGATTCCCTCCAGGATGCCTTTTTGATTATGCGTTGAAGCCGTATATCTCACCTGGTGTTTGGTATTGCCTACGGAAAGAAATTCTGGAACTCCTTTATTATCTCTTTTATAAGGAATGAATGTTTCATCCGATGTGTAATGTTTTCTTACAACAGGAGTGATCTCTTTCAGTGTACTCAGATCATAACTAAATTGGGTCATCACCTCTTCTTTAGAAGTGAGGAGGATAACCGGTGTGCGTAATTCTACGGCTGTTTTCAATGCATCTTCAGCCATTTCCCAGCAATCTGTTGCCTCGGAAGTGCTGATCACGGGAATGGAATATCCTCCCGACAGCATGCCATGCAGGAGTGTAATATCTCCCTGGGCTCCGCAGGTAGCTGTTCCTGTTGCAGGCCCCAGTCGCTGAACCAGGATGATCACCATCGGCAGTTCCATCATGTAGGCCATGTTGATAGATTCCAGCATCAGTGCAAAACCGGGGAAGGAGGTGGCTGTTACCGGAAATTTTCCCGCAGTAGCAAAGCCGCTCATCCATTGCAAAGTAGTGATCTCATCAGGTGCGGCCAGGAAGGTTTTGAATCGCTTTCCTGAGAAAAGGTACAGGTTGTTGGCCGGGGTGATCGGGTAGCCGATAAACACCTCTGCACCTGCCCTGACAAGGGCTTCCGTTATAAGCCTCGATCCGTCAATTAATGCCTGCATAGTTATTGAATTTTAATATAATTGGCAAAGGTAGAAAAGATGAATTATACATTGGGAATAAAAATTTATTTTGAGTGAAAATAAATAATTATTTTTCTTATGAAATACAATTCAATATATCTAATTTTGCCCTTCAATTTTGAATCCAAAAACAACAACATATGGCAGCAACAGTTCAATTTGAAGCTCCTGACCACTATTTGGTGGACGAGCTTTACACCGATGAGCAAATAATCATCCGTGATTCAGTGAGAGATTGGGTCAATCGTTCGGTAAAACCCGTGATTGAAGAATATTTTGAAAAGGCGGAGTTTCCGCGTTACATGGTAAAGGAGATGGGGGAAATGGGTATGTTTGGCCCTTTTATTCCCGAGGAATATGGAGGCCCCGGCCTTGATTTTATGGCATACGGCCTTATCATGCAGGAACTCGAACGTGGCGATTCAGGGGTCAGGTCGATGGCCTCAGTGCAAACTTCTCTTGTGATCTATCCCATCTGGAAGTTTGGAACAGAAGAGCAGAAACATAAATATTTGCCACGCTTGATCAATGGTGAGATCATTGGTTGTTTCGGATTGACAGAGCCGAATCATGGTTCCGATCCCGGCAGTATGGTCACCCGTTTTGAGGATAAAGGCGATCATGTGATCCTGAACGGAGCCAAGATGTGGATCACCAATTCAACCATTGCTGATATTTCCATAGTCTGGGCAAAGGATGAAGAAGGCATCATCAGGGGAATGATCGTTGAGGCCGGTGGTGAAGGCTATTCCGCTCCGGAAACCCACGGGAAATATTCACTCCGAGCTTCCGTCACAGGTGAGCTGGTTTTTGACAATGTAAAAGTCCCGAAAGAAAACCTCTTTCCGGAAGTAAAAGGATTAAGGGGACCACTTAGTTGCCTCAACTCTGCCCGTTATGGCATCTCATGGGGTGCTGTGGGTTCTGCCATGGACTGCTATGATGCTGCCCTCAGGTATGCAAAAGAACGTAAACAGTTTGGCAAGCCGATCGCTGGATTTCAGCTGCAGCAGAAAAAACTGGCCGAGGCTCTTACAGAGATCACCAAAGCACAGTTGATGAGCTGGCGCCTGGGTAACCTGCGCAACGAAGGGAAAGCCACTGCAGCCATGATCTCTATGGCCAAGCGCAACCATGTGGACATGGCATTGCATATTGCCCGCGAAACACGGCAGATCCTTGGTGCCATGGGTATCACCAACGACTTCCCTATGATGCGCCACATGATGAACCTGGAGTCAGTGATCACCTACGAAGGTACACACGACATTCACCTGTTGATCACCGGAGCAGAAGTTACAGGCATTCCGGCGTTTTATTAGGATTTGTTTATTAGCAGGATTTTTTTACTTTTATTGTAAAACCAATCTGGATCGACGCCGACCAGTCGAGCCACAAGGTCAGGACCTTCCTCCTCCTCACCCCAAAGGCATGGACCGGCTCAGAACTGGATGTGGTTGGCCTGTACCAGTACAATCTCAACACAGACAATAAGTATAGGCCTGTTTGGCTGGCTGAGGAAAGCATAGATTAGCCCTTCGACAGGGTTTATACTGAGCTTGACGAAGTGCTCAGGACAAGTTGTTGAGTTTTGAGTTTTGGGTTGTTTGCTACACTATACCTTTGGCGGATGCATTGGAATTTGCTTTCGGACCTTATCGGGATGGAGCTAGGGATTTTCTTTGTGTCCTTTGTGGTATCCTTCGTGTCCTTTGTGTTAAAATAAATTCTAAACTCCAAATTCTTAACTTTCAACTCTTCATTAATCACTAAGAATTAATCATTATGAATTCATAACAGGTATCCGGTTTCCGGAAGCAGGGATCAGGAATCTAAAAATTAAGAAAAGCACAAAACTTAGCGTAGCGTATTGTGCAGCCCGTCTTTCTTGCAGATAGGGCACTCAGTATTCTTCTGGGTGGAGATGTAACCGCAACGGTCACATTTGTAATACCTGAAATACTGGGTCTTCTTTGTGGTGTTTGGTATTTTAAGTCCTAGTTTCATTATATTCGTGTTCAAATGGGTTTGACACAATACACATAGCAATCCATGTGCCAAAACTCCTAACATAATCTTATACAATAATTTACGTAAAAAGGTTGCATGCAAAAGCAAAATATTTATCCATAAACGGGAAATCCACTGCTTTCGGATATCCAGATTCGGAAATACTTGAAGTCTCTCCCACACGGACATGATCCAGTACACCTACGCTAAAGCTTCGGTGCACAAAGTATCCAGAATCAGAAACGAGTAACCAGAATCCAGAATCCAGTATCCAGTATCCAGTATCCAGTATCCAGAATCCAGAATCCAGTATCCAGTATTTTCTGCTATTTATTTGAAGGATGCACCAATACTGCCCGAGACCTGGTATTTGTTTCTCCAGTGTAAGTGTCGATGGCAGTCAGGGTTACCAGGAAAGATTTATCCTCTCCGGTATTGTTGTAATAGGTGTAAGTGGGCTCAAATTCGCTGGAGGTAGGACCATTTTGGGAGAATCTCCATTCCCACTGGTCGCTGTATTCTGAAGAGTTATGAAAGGTCACAGTGACAGGTGCAGGGCCTTCGTTTCCTTTGAAATAAAAGCTTGCGATGGGCAGCGTAAGCGTACCCACATTCTTACGGTCTTCCTCATCAACCTTGGTGCAGGAACTTAATAGCAAAACACTAAGGACGATGAACATGCAGATAATGTTCTTCATAGCATACAGTGGTTTAAAGTGCAAAAATAAACAAAAAAAACCCGAATTCTTTTGTAGATAAGTTTACGGTCGGATTTATTAAGTTTAAGGTAACAAATTTTGCAGGGAAATCGTTTTTTCGTTTTTGATATTGTTACCCATACTATTTCATATGAATTGACGTTTATGGATAAACCTTTTCTGATTGCATGAAACGAGCGCTGTTTATTATCATATTTCTGGCCTGTTCCCTGGGGATTTTTGCCCAGGCGCCAAAATACAGCAATGAGTTTCTTGCCATAGGCGTTGGGGCCCGCTCATTGGGTATGTCGAATGCACAGGCAGGTATTTCTGCGGATGTAACTTCTGCGTACTGGAATCCGGCCGGGCTTGCAAACCAGTCGTCGGATATACAGATAGGACTGATGCACAACGAATATTTTGCCGGCATTGCCAAGTATGATTATGCAGGCTTCTCAATGAAACTGGATACTGTTGCTACAGTCGGATTCTCAGTGATCAGAATGGGCGTAGATGACATCCCCAATACAATTAACCTTTACGATAATCAAGGCAACATCAATTACAACCGGATCACGAAATTTTCAGTGGCTGATTATGCCATAATGTTTTCGTATGCACGCAAAAGCAAGATCAAAGGCTTGAGCTATGGTGGAAATGTCAAAATAATATACAGGCAGCTTGGTAACTTTGCACAAGCTTATGGTTTTGGCCTGGACTTGGGAGTGCAATACCAAACTGGAAAATGGCAGTTTGGTGTCATGGGAAGGGACATTACCTCCACCTTTAATGCATGGACCTTCGATGTGTCGGAAAACATGAAGGATGTTTTCGAGGCCACAGGAAATGAGATTCCTGAAAATTCCCTTGAAGTTACACTGCCCAGGCTGATCCTGGGAGGTGGCCGCCAAATTAATATCTCGGATAACTTCTCCTCTCTGCTGGCCCTCGACCTGGAAATGACCTTCGACGGTAAAAGGAATACCTTGATCAAATCCAATTTTGTGAGTGTCGATCCCCGTCTTGGTGTGGAATTCGGATTCAAAAATATTGTCTTTGTGCGCGGAGGTGTTGGCAATATCCAGCAGGAAACAGACTTCGGGGATAAGAAAACAACCACTCTCCAGCCCAATTTCGGGGTGGGGGTGAAGATCAAAAAAATGATCTCCATCGATTATGCCCTGACCAATATCGGGGATTCATATTTCTATTCCAATGTGTTTTCACTCAGGGTTGACCTCAACAGGAAGTAGATCACCGAATATATTCTCATAGTCTTAGTGTATATTTGCATTGATTTATTATGCCGCTTTAAATGGCTTAATTAAAAATTATGACTGGATTTACCAGATACTCTATTTCGGAAAATGAGCTAAATGAACGTATTCAAAAGGCCATCTCGCTTGAGTTGAATGAAAAGGAGAGAAAAGAAGCCCTTGGCTTCCTGCTGGGGATCATTGACCTAACAACCCTTGAAGCCACTGATACTGAAGCAAAGGTAAGCGCGCTTTGCAAACAGGCTTCGGGTTTTTCAGTCCGAAAGCAGGGAATACAAAATGTAGCTGCTGTATGCGTATATCCGCCATTTGCGGCATTGGTAAGAAAGCAGTTAGCTGGTACGGGGATTAAAACAGCCTGTGTGGCCACTGCTTTTCCCTCCGGGCAGTCACCATTGGAAGTCAAACTTAAGGAAGTGGAATATGTAGTAAGAGAAGGTGCTGAAGAGGTAGATATGGTGATCAACCGTGGGAAATTCCTGGAGGGAAAATATGAAGAAGTTGCCGGAGAGGTCAGGGCCGTAAAAGATGTGTGCGGTGAAGCACGCCTGAAGGTGATCCTGGAAACAGGAGAATTGAAATCTATTGAAAACATAAGAAAGGCCAGTGAAATTGTATTGCTTGCAGGTGCAGATTTTCTAAAAACCTCCACAGGGAAGATCCAGCCTGCAGCCACAGAAAATGCATTCCTGGTAATGCTCGATACCATCAGGGAATATCACATAGGAACCGGTAAAAAAATTGGTATTAAAGCGGCCGGAGGCATTGCCGATGCTGAAACAGCGATAAGATATTATTTGCTTGTAAAAGAGGTGTTTGGCGAGGAATGGCTGAATAGAGATCTTTTCCGCATCGGGGCAAGCCGCCTGGCTGAAAACCTCTTTAATGAACTTTAGTTGCTTTTTATTGTTCATTATTTAATTGTTTATTTAACCAACAACTCCAAATGAGAAAATTTACATATCTCTTTGCGTTTTTCTTTGTTTTCAACATAACTTTTGCACAAACACAACTGGATACAGCGGTGAACTTTTCAGTGAAAGACATCTATGGAAACACCATTCAACTTTTTCCTTTGCTTGATGATGGGAAACTTGTTGTGATCGACTTTTTCTCAACTACCTGTGCCCCGTGTGCATTATATGCTCCCGATTTCCAGGCTTCATACGAGGATTTTGGTGAGAATAGCGGAAACGTTTACTTCATGGGTATTGCCTGGGGTGATGACAATGCAGGCGTTGCCTATTTCGATTCCGTTTATGGGATCACCTATCCTACTGTCAGTGGAAGCCAGGGTGGCGGAAATATCGTTCACAATGCTTATCAGATCATGTCTGTTCCCACTGCGATCCTGATCGCTCCCGACAGGGAGATCCTGGAACAATATATCTGGGAACCCACACAGGCAAACCTGAATGCAGCCATTATCGCAGCAGGCGGCTCCATGGTAGGTGTTGATGATGCCCTTGCCCTTGATGAAAATAATGTATTTATTTATCCAAATCCCGCCAGGGAAAGGGTAAATGTGAAAATAGATGTTACAAAAGCTTCTGTTTATACTATTGAGATTTATAACCTGCTTGGTACCAGGGTACAGCAATCTTCTCCCGGATTACTGACTGAAGGCAGTCATAGTTTGAATATCAACCTTAATAATCTTCCGGGAGGTACATATTTTATCAGGCTTTTGAAGGACGGAAAACATGAAAGTCTGAACTGCCTGATACATATTGCCCCTTAGGATATCAGAAATCAGATATCAGAAGTCAGAAGTCAGAAATTAATTTAGAATTCACAATTTAACATTTAACACTATTCTGTCTTCTGGCTACTGACTTCTGTCTTCTAAAAATATCATAACTTTACATCATGAAAAGCAGTATTACCCTGAAGCTGTCTGCCGGCATGGTGCTGGATATCATTGCTGTATTGTTTATCATTTTTCTTGGAGATATTTCCAGGCTGATAGGCTACCCCATGTATATTCTGGATCCCATGCGCATGATGGTGATACTGGCCATTGCTTTTACACCAAGGTGGAATGGCTGGGTTTTGGCTTTTCTATTACCATTTGTATCATACTTTGGCGGGCATCCGCATTTGCTGAAGACATGCCTGATGGCGACTGAGTTATTGCTGAATGTATGGCTGTTCTGGTTCCTGTTTTCAAAGATAAGGATGTCATTGATATCTATACTCCTGAGTATTATATTTAGCAAGGCAGTATATTATTTGTTGAAGTATATTTGCATACAGCAAGGATGGATTAGTGGTGACCTGGTATCCTCACCACTCGATATTCAGGTGATCACCACCCTTATCTTCAGTGCATTTATATTCACCGTGTTTCTCTTCAAGGGTAAACCGAAAAAATATTAGTATCATGAGCAAGCAGAGTACCATTTTGAGATTTTTGTTTATCTCAGTTCTTTTTATGCTGATTTGTTGTAACACCTCCGACGACAACAACCCTTCTCCTGTACCTGATGTGAGGGATAAATTTATTGGGACATGGAATGTAAATAATGAAAGCTGTAACAAGGGAAAATATGTTGCTAACATTAGCAAGGACCCCTCCAATTCCATCCAGGTGCTGATACAGAACTTTGCTTTTGCCAATGCCGGTGAACCCGATACTGCCATTATAGCGGGAGGCTCAATTCATATTTATAAGCAGAAAAACAGTGAAGGCTGGACCATTGAAGGCAACGGAACTTACAATACTGACGGCAACATCGACTGGAATTACAACCTTATCATCTCGGGTTACGAGGAAACGTGTACAGCAACCTATGTGAGCGCACTAATCATTAAACACTAATCACTAATCATTCATGCTCTACTTCACTCTCCATCATGCTTAGCCTGGTAATCACTTCCTCGTATATGTCATTAAGCTCATCAAGGTCTTGCTTGTAATAAACCATGCTGTTGTCGAACTGTTCTTTGGTGATTTGGTGTTTTTCAAAGATGGCAAGGTAATACTCTTCCTGTAGCCCGTCAATTTCCTGGCCAAGATTCTGTTTTTCCCTGATTGTGGATTCAGCTATTTCCATATCAGTGATGACGAGCACCAGCTTATCCCTGTCGATGAGATCGTCGGGTTTTGGTATTTTATTGCCATCATGGGTATTGTAGCATGATGATAATAATAAAATTAAGATGAAAAGATAGCCCGGTTTCTTCATGTTCATTCTCTGATCAATTACCAACATCAGACAGGAATTTAATGCGCATCAGTCGGATTTCTTCTATCGGAAACTCATCTTCACCCAGTTCATTCAGGGCATCTTCTATCGAATCAGATTCTGCTTCGCTGAAATATTCATAAATCTCCTCCTGATGATATTCATCAACACGTTCATTGATATAGTAGTTGATATTGATTTTGGTGCCGGATGATACGATATGCTCTATCTCGTCCAGGAGGTTTCCCAGTGTAAGGGTTTTGGCTGATGCCAAGTCATCAAGTGAGATCTTCCTGTCAATATTCTTGATAATATACACCTTGAGTCCTGATTTATTCACCACTGATTTAACCACCATATCCAGGGGACGGATGATTTCATTTTCTTCAACGTACTGAGCGATAAAATCCAGGAAGGGTTTTCCGTATTTATGTGCTTTGCCTGCACCCACTCCGGTGATATGTTGGAGTTCCTCCTCTTTGATGGGGTATTGTATGGCCATATCCTCCAGAGAGGGATCCTGAAAAATGACAAATGGAGGCAGATTCTCTTTTTTAGATATTTCTTTCCTCAGGTCCTTCAGCATGTTGAACAATGTCTGATCTGTTGTACTTACCCTATGGCCGCTGCTGAAGGCGTCATCATCCTCGTTTTCAAAATCATGATCCTGGGCAAGCATGATAGAGTATGGATTTTCAATAAATTCTATCCCTTCCTTGCTGATCTTTAGTAAACCATAATTATCAATATCCTTGACCAGCATTTTTCGGATCAGGGCCTGCTTGATCACGGCATTCCAGAATTTCTCATCCTTGTCTGCCCCTTTTCCGAAAATGGCCAACTGGTTATGTTTGTATGATTTCACTGCTGCGGTGTTCTTTCCAATCAGGACATTGACGATATGCTTTGCCTTGAACAACTGGTTCATGGAAACTATTGATTCAAGCACAGTTTTAATATCCTGGCTGCCTTCAATTTTTGTTTTGGGATGGAGACAATTATCGCAGGCCCCACAGTTTTCTTTATCGTAAGATTCACCGAAGTAGTGCAGCAGCAATTTATGCCTGCAAACAGCTGATTCTGCATAAGAAACAGTCTCCTGTAAAAGTTCTTTAGCGATTTCCTGCTCTGCAACGGGTTTCCCTTTCATGAACTTTTCCAGCTTGATGATGTCGTCATAGGTGTAAAATGCGATGCAGTTTCCTTCTCCATCGTCACGTCCTGCACGGCCGGTTTCCTGGTAATAGCTTTCAATACTTTTGGGGATATCATGATGAATCACAAACCTGACATCCGGTTTGTCAATCCCCATGCCAAAAGCTATGGTTGCTACGATCACATCAACATCTTCCATAAGGAATTTATCCTGGTTGGTTTTTCGTGTGACTGAGTCAAGGCCTGCATGATAAGGGAGGGCTTTTATTCCGTTCACCTGGAATGAATTGGCAAGTTCTTCCACCTTTTTTCTGCTAAGGCAATAAACGATACCCGACTTTCCTGACTGTGTCTTTATATACTTAATGATATCATGAACAACACTCTTGGTTTTTGGCCTGATCTCATAATACAGGTTTGGCCTGTCGAAAGAAGATATAAATACGCTTGCATCCAGAATCTCAAGGTTTTTTTGAATATCCTGTTGAACTTTTGGGGTCGCTGTAGCTGTCAGGGCCATTACAGGAACTTTTTGCCCAATAGTGTTGATAATTGGGCGAAGCCTTCTGTATTCAGGCCTGAA
>JAIOSQ010000088.1 GCA_021107535.1 Bacteroidales bacterium
AATAGTAATCCTTGCCATTGGTTTCACCTGCTCTTTTAGACCGGCTGCAAGCCGAAACTGAAAATTCCAGGCCAGGGCCTGAATCAAGCATAGCTTTCACCAGTGTAGTTTTACCGGCACCGGAAGGTGCAGAAAATATGATCAACTTTCCTTTCATCAGAGGATATTGAATAATTGTTCCTTGATCTTCTCCAGTTCATCCTTCATCAGCACCACGATTTTTTGAATATCAGCATCATTGGCTTTTGAGCCAAGTGTATTGATCTCCCTGCCCATTTCCTGGGAAATAAAAGTGAGTTTCTTGCCGTTGGCCCCATTTTCCTTAAGGGTTTCGAGAAAATACCTGCAATGTTTCTTCAACCGGACCTTTTCTTCCGTAATATCGAGTTTCTCCAGGTAATATATGATCTCCTGCTCGAAGCGGTTCATATCTATTGCTCCTGAAGGTACTGAATCTTCAAACTGCTTCATCAGGCGCTCCCTTATCTTAAGTATCCGGTTTTTCTCCAGCGGAGAGATGTTCTCAAGAAGATTTTCTATATTTTCTACACGGGATACCAGATCATTCTCCATGGCCAGTCCTTCCTGCACCCTGAATTCATTCAGTTTTCCGATGGCATCAAGCACAATCTGCCTGACCTTGTTCCACTCATCTTCAGAAAGTTCAGGCTGCTCTGCTTTTAAAACATCAGGCATCTTCACAAGTGTATGGATCAAATCCTCATTCATTTCCAGCTGAAGTTCTCCTGCCAGGGCCTTCATTTCCTCAAAATACTGTTTAGCAAGTGGCCGGTTAAAGCGGTAGCTTGCCGTCTCTCCACTACTGTCGATATTTATATTCAGTTCGATTTTGCCGCGTTCCAGGCCGGAAGTGAGTAAAATCCTGAGTTCAGCTTCTTTCTCCCGGTAAATTGGTGGTAAACGCAAACTGGCATCAAATTGTTTACTGTTCAGGGATTTAATTTCTACACTAATACTCTTGTCAGGCAGATTAAAAATACACTTGCCAAAACCTGTCATTGATTTGATCATAAGCTCTAGTTTATAGCAAAGATAAACATGAAATTGCATTCTGCAAGCAAACTGAAACCCTTAGCGAAAAATTCAATTAAAAAAATTTTGAGTAAATTGCGTCAAATACCTTCTGTATGCTTAATCAAATGGAAAGATATTTTGCCCTTGCAGTCTTTGTGCTTTTAATGTTTGCTTTACCCGGAGCATTGTTTTCACAGGATCCTGTTTTCAGGAATTTTTCTGAGGAAGAAGGTTTACCGAGCAACGATATTTATGATGTACTTGCGGCAAAAAACGACTTATTGTGGTTTGCTACAGATAACGGGGTTAGCAGATATGACGGACATGAATTTGTGAACATTGATGTTGCTGACGGATTGGCGGAAAATGGGGTGTTGAAGCTATACGAAGATCTTTTTGGACGTATATGGTTTCTGTCATACAACGGCAAGCTTAGCTATTATGATCAGGGAGAGGTTGTTATTTATGAACATAATAATTCTATCATTAAATACTTTTATGATAATTTTTTCCATAAGATATGTGTAGATTCCTCAGGAGGTGTACTCCTATCCCCAAAACTTGGCGGAAAGGCATATATTGAGGCAGATGGAACGATACATACATACCAGGCCCTGATCCCGCGTCATTTCGATTCATGTTACCTATCATTTGAGGACAGGGGTGATGATTACTGTATGACCATCCAGAGTATGAAACCGGATAATTGTACCAAAGCCGGGCCTCTTTTCTACATTAATGATAATTATTACCTTAGAGTGAAATGCACCAGAAGGGGCTTTCAAAGAAATTATTTTAAGATCGGCCCTGGTGAATATATCGTCAGCTATAAGAATTGGGTCTATTTTATTAAAGACCATAAAGTGGAAGCCCAATGCTCCTTTGAGGAGGAAATATTGTCACTTTTTCTGGATGATATTGGAAAACTTTGGATAAGCATAAAATACGATCATGGGATTTACATGTTTGAAAGTAGCATGCTCAGTGGTCATCCTGTTCATATTCTGGATGGCCAGACAGTAACCAAGGTCATTCAGGACAGGGAAGGTGGTTACTGGCTGAGCACCGAAGGCAATGGTATATATTTCGTACCCTCTTTTGACTTCAGCTGTTATAACTTACCGGGAGATGAGCGTAAGATAAATGTGACGGCTCTGGCAATTGCAGGCAACCGCCTCTGGTTTGCCACCCGGGATAAGGAGTTATATGCAGGTACACTGTCAAAAGACAGGATCGGAAATATCCGTAAAATAGCTATCGAAAAACCTAATGAAAGGATACAAGACATAGGCATTGATCCGGATGGCTATTTGTGGCTGTCATTTACCAAATATCTCAGGTATGATCCGGCAGGGTTTCCACGGCCTCCCGATACTGTGATGTATACAACGTGTCTCAGAAACGGTAAAGGAGATACCATGATAGTAGCACACAGGAGTATTGGAATATATAGTGGCGGTGAATTGTGTATGAGAAGTAAAGCGGATTTTGGCAAGAGGATCTATGCTGTATTTCATGATGATGATCATAGAATATGGCTGGCTACATTGTACGGATTATATGTTTTTAATGAGGGAGAATTCTTTTATAAAGGCGAGCTCTATCCAATACTTGAAGAGCGCATCAGTTGTATTGGTAAGATAAACGATATGCTTGTTGTGGGAACCTCAGCTCATGGACTGGTATGCCTTCGGGGCGACAGCCTTGCCTATTATTTTTCAGAGGAAAATGGCATGAATGGAAATTCAATCAAATCTGTTTTTGCCCAGAATGACTCTATACTATGGGTTGGCACAAAATCCGGCTTGACCAGGATCGTTTTTGGTAAAGGAGAACAAGGATATCGTATAGAAAATTTTGGGCAAAGCGATGGATTACCTTCAAATGAGATCAACAGCATTGTCATGCATGATGGATACATTTGGCTGGCGACAGGAAACGGACTGGTTTCTGTCGATCCTGAAACACTCATACCACGCATGATTCCTCCTCTGATTCAGATTAGCGGTATCCGGATCAATGGAAAAGACACGAGCCTCATGGATTATTATATTCTCGAACACGACAAGAATGATATACGGATTAATTTCCAAGGGATCAGTTACCCCACGGATGAAGGCTTAAAATACCGTTTTATGATGGCGAATTATCAGGACGAAATTATATTGACCAATAACCAATGGGCAGATTTTCCGAATATGCCACCGGGAGATTATATCTTTTATGTGAATGTTAGCAAAACGCATGGTGTTTGGAACAAAGCGCCGGAAGTTGTCAGATTTCACATAAAAAGACACTTCACACAAACTATCTGGTTTCTGATACCGCTGATCCTGGCATCTTCACTCCTTCTTGGAGGTATTATTATTTTCTTTCACAGACAGCAAAAGCTCAAGGGAAAAGCCAGGATTGACCTGGCCCTGATGGAGCAAAAAATGTTCCGGTCGCAGATGAACCCGCACTTTGTATTTAATGCATTATTGGCCATACAGGGTTTTATGTACCAGAACAATCCCAGGGATGCCGGCAGGTATCTGACAAGCTTTGCCAAGTTGATCAGGCATACACTGTATGGTTCCAGTGAGGAATATATTTCCCTGGATCAGGAAATTGAAGCCATGGAGTACTACATGGATCTTCAGCGATTGAGATTTAATGAGAAATTTGAATATCATATCAGAACAGAAGGAGACCTGATGCCTGAATCAATAAAGATCCCACCGATGTTGATCCAACCCTTTATTGAAAATGCGATTGAGCATGGTTTGCAGCACATGGATGGAAAAGGGGAACTGCTTCTTAGCATTGAAATGCCTGATGTATACCTGAAGATTATCATCGAGGATAATGGAATAGGCAGGGAAGAAGCAATGAAATTGCAACAGAAAAAGAGCAGGCTGCATAAATCTCTTGGAATGGAAATTATGCGTAAAAGAGTAGCAGCCCTGAACCTGATCATGAATAAAAAAATCAGGCTGAATATTTTGGATCTTAAAGATGCTGGAGGAACCGGAATAGGAACCCGGGTAACGATCTACATACCGCACCGATCAGTCTGAGATAGAAAACCATCAATTGACTTTGGTATTTTCGAGCAAGAAATTTCCTTTATGATAATTCTATCATTTTGTGTATATTTACATCGATTCAGGCATGCTTGCCATTTAAGACAGGACGATATGATAAAGACAATTATTATTGATGATGAAGTGAAAGCCCGGGAAACTATTCTGAACATGCTCGCTGCTTATTGCCCGGATGTTGAAGTCATTGCTACAGCCGGAAGTGTGAGCGAAGGAGAAGAAATACTTTCTCTGCATCATCCAGACCTTGTATTACTGGATATTAAGATGGCCGATGGTACCGGATTCGATTTATTGAAAAGGCTGGATAAAATTAACTTTTTTGTGATCTTCGTTACTGCTTTTGAAGAATTTGCGATCAGGGCATTCAAATTCAGCGCGCTGGATTATATCCTGAAGCCTCTGGACCCCGATGAACTATCGAATGCAGTGATAAAAGCTAAAGAAAAAATTGAAAAGGAAAGTATGTCTGTGAAGCTGGATGCTTTGTTCCAAAACCTTGGTGCACTGAGCAAGGATACAAAAAAAATCGTACTCAAAACAACAGCTAACGTTCATATAGTTAGCCTTAAGGATATTATCAGGTGTGAATCGGAGAAGAATTACACCCACTTTTTTACCAGTGAGGGTGAGGAGATCACGGTTTCCAAAACCCTTAAGGAATTTAATGAATTGCTGATTGATTATAGTTTCTATAGGGTGCATCAATCACATCTGATCAATCTTGCACATATGAAACGTTATGAGAAACAGGATGGCGGATTTATAGTTATGGACGATAATTCCCGCGTACCTGTTTCATTCAGGAAAAAAGAAGACCTGATGAAGTTATTCAAAAGCCTTTGACCTGAATACACCTGAACCATGGCTGAAGAAATCAATATACAAAACGGAAAATCGATTTTCTTTGATGATCCTTGGCAGTATTACAATGCCATGCTTGGGGATATAGAAGGGGCTAAGAAGAGTATATGTGTTGAGACGTACAAATTCGGCAGCGGAAATATTGGGGAAAGATTCCGGGATGTCCTGACACAGAAAGCTGAGGAAGGCGTAAAAGTAAAGGTGCTGATCGATTCCTGGGGCGCCCGCGTTTCTCATTCATTCTTTCGGGAGCTGAAAGAGAACGGGGGTGAAGTTCGCTTTTTTATGAAAATCAAATTTTTCTGGGATTTCTTCACAAAAAATCACCGCAGAAATCACAGGAAATTATTGCTCATTGATGATCACATTTCTTATATAGGTTCTGCCAACCTGGCTGGCCATTCCCTGAATTGGTGTGAATCCATGCTCAGGCTGGAAAATTCTGCCTTGAACGGGAAATTTAAAAAGATCTTCAATGAGGATTTTAATATGTATAACCGTTATGTATTCAAAAAACCCGAACTGATCCGCCTGATCAAATGCGGTAATTATGATATTGTGCGCGATGTTCCGTCCATCACCCGGCAACCAATCAAAAAACGTTTCGAAACATTAATTAAAACGGCCAGACAACGGGTAGTCATTGAAACACCTTATTTCCTTCCCGGTTTCATGCTGAGAAAAGCTATGTCTGATGCGGTCAAAAGGGGCGTGGACATTACAGTGATCATTCCAAAAAATTCAGACATCCATCTGGTCGACCTGCTCAGGGGAAGGTATCTTGGAATGCTTCATAAAAACGGGGTGAAGTTTCGTTTGTATCTTCCTCATAAACTACACGCCAAACTGCTGCTCATCGATAGAGCAACCTTTGCCTTAGGCTCAGCTAATTTTGATTATCGCAGTTTCAGGTATCAGCATGAAATTATCCTTGTTGGCAGTGATCAGGATATTATATCCCAGATCAGGAGCCATATTTCCGACTGCCTGCAGAACAGTGAACCCTTTGATTATGATGAATGGTTGAAGAGACCTTTTATCCAACGCTTTTATGAGTGGATTTTTCTTCCTTTCAGGTACCTTCTTTAAGCAATGAACTTAGTTGCCTTCAGCTTGTTGGGTCTTGTTCTGAAAAAAATTAATAGTTGCTTAACTTCCCGCATTCAGCCTTTGGCATTTATAATAATTCTAATCAGATTCATGCAGGAAATATCTATATATTTGCAGTAGTTTCTAATAAAAAATTTCATAAAAATGAAGGAAATATCTACTGCCGGGCTGACATCAGCACAAGCCATTGAACTTGAAAACCATTATGGTGCACATAATTATCATCCTTTGCCAGTCGTGTTGTCGAAAGGAGAAGGTGTATATGTATGGGATGCGGAAGGAAAACGTTATTTCGACTTTTTATCGGCATATTCCGCAGTGAACCAGGGCCATTGTCATCCCAAAATCGTGGATGCAATGACGAAGCAGGCCAAAACCCTTACCCTCACTTCCAGGGCTTTCTACAGCGATGTTCTTGGCGTTTATGAGAAGTTTATGTGTGAGTATTTTGGTTATGACAAGGTTCTGCCGATGAACACCGGTGTTGAAGGAGATGAAACTGCATTGAAGCTGGCGCGCCGCTGGGGATATGATAAGAAAGGCATCCCCGAAAATGAGGCCAAAATTGTTGTTTGTGAAAATAATTTTCATGGCAGGACCATTACCGTAATATCAATGTCAACCGATCCGGATGCCCGTGGTGGTTTTGGCCCTTATACTCCAGGATTTATCACAGTACCTTATAATGATCTGCAGGCGCTTGAGGAAGCTCTTCAGGATCCGAATGTAGCGGGCTTTCTGGTAGAACCCATTCAGGGAGAAGCCGGGGTATATGTACCCGATGACGGGTATCTCACAAGTTCGTTTGAACTTTGTAAAAAGTATAATGTGCTTTTTATTGCCGATGAAGTGCAGACAGGTATTGCCCGCACAGGGAAATTGCTGGCCTGTGATCATGAAGATGTCCGCCCGGATATCCTGATCCTGGGTAAAGCATTATCCGGAGGGGTATATCCTGTTTCTGCAGTACTGGCTGATGACGACATCATGTTATGCATTAAACCCGGGCAGCATGGCTCAACCTTTGGTGGTAACCCGGTAGCTGCCAGAGTTGCAATAGCTGCTCTGGAGGTTGTGAGAGATGAAAATCTTGCTGAAAATGCAGAGGTTCTGGGAGGAATTTTCAGGTCGGAGATGAACAGGATCGATTCCGGCATGATAGAACTTGTGCGGGGAAAAGGACTGCTGAATGCGATTGTGATCAAACCTAAAGGAGGAAAGTCAGCATGGGACGTATGTATGAAGATGCAAGAAAATGGCCTGCTGGCAAAACCAACCCATGATCATATTATTCGCTTCGCTCCACCACTGGTCATCAATGAAACCCAACTTTATGAAGCCATAAACCTGATAAGGAAATCCATACTGTCTTTCTAAAAGTTAACCGCCAGCCTTAAGTTGAAAAGGCGGGGTGTCAGGTAATTCGGGACAGCATATTCCCGGCCATTTTTATCCTTTACCCAAATATATGAAATGGTATTATGGATCTGGAAGAGATTAAATATTTCCAGGCTGATCCAGGCTGACCTGATATATTTCAAAGGATTTTTCGGACCGAAGCTGCTGTATCCGCCTATTAATTCTTTGGAAAAGCCGATATCAACCCTCCTGTATGGAGCAATACGGTAAATATGTTCATATTTGGGAGAATTTGGAGGGCCGAATGGCAGGCTGCTTCCGAATATTAGCTTGATGTGCATTTTCCAGGTCGGATTTCGTGGGATGTAATCCTGGAAGAAAAGTGCAAAGTGTACGCGTTGGTCGGTGGGGCGGGGGATATACCCCGGAAATATTTGTGTGCTGTCAGTGGCAGTCTGGTCTTCCGTATATCCCGGAATAATCAGTTCTCCGCCTTCATTATAGTATTCCCAGTAATAATCGCCTTTGATATCCTCCATGGTCTTCAAGAATGAAAGACTTACCCAGGAATCAACACCTTTTATAAATTCACCATTCACTTTCAGGTCAAGGCCATAAGCATATCCTTTGGACAAATTATCTCCGTAATACCTGATACGTACATTGTCAACGATATAGGGTACCAGGTCGTCCAGTATTTTATAGTATGCTTCGGTAACAAATTTAAACGGCCTGCCCCAGGCCCTGAAATCCCAGTCGCTTCCTACTACAAAATGAATAGATTTCTGAGCCCGCACATTCGGATTGATCCGGCCCTGCAGATCCCTTAATTCCCTGTAAAATGGTGGCTGTTGATAGTAACCGACGGAAAGTCTGAAGAGGATATCCTTATTCCAGTTTGGCTTTATGGACAGTGTCGCCCTGGGGCTAAATAAAAATTGTTTGTTGACATCCCAGTAACTTCCGCGTACCCCGGCAATAAGATAAGCATTGGCCTTTCCCAGATGAAAGTTCCATGTGTTCTGGATGAAGGCAGTATAACGGTTCGAATGAAATGAAGTATCTGTCTGGTATGCTGAAAACAATTCAAGTTGAGGATTGTAAACCGGATATGGATCTCCTACGGTAAATGGTGGTTCGGGGATGGTATAGCCGGCAGAGTCAACGAGTTCCCATTCGTTCAGTTCATCCTGAATGATCTCGTGTTGGTACCTGATCCCCCATTGCAGGTAATGCTTGCTCAGGTCGAGATAACCCTTGTGTTCAACATTATAAACACTGGCAAGGAGATAATTTCTTGCGTGATCGAGGAATGCTCCTACGCCCTGTGCTTCAACTACTTCTCCAAACTGTTCTTCACCAATCTGGTTTTCCAGTTTGCCGATATAATACTCGCCGAGGATGTCAAATGTTTCGCTTTCCCGGGTCTGGAAAGCGGAGGTGATGAATTGCAATTTCAGATGGTCCTGTGGATAATAATCAAGGCTGAGCGCCCCCATATAATTTTCGAAACGATCCAGTTCCTGTCCTTCAAAATAGATATTCAGCCTGTATGCCTCCTGCACGGTCCCGAATTCCGTTTGCCGGCTTGAAGGGATAACCTTATAAGAGTTGCGGGCATAATTTCCCAATAAGGATAATGCCACCTTTGGTGAGATCCTATATGAAAACAATGCCTGCACATCGGCAAAATTAGGCTTGTAATCTCCTTCAGTTTCAAGACTTTTAAGTATGTAAGAGTTGGATTTGTAGCGGATTCCCGTCAGGTATGAGAACTTATGATTTTTAGATACTCCTTCTACATGTGCCTCTGCCCCAAGCATACTTAGCTGAAAAGAGCCACCAAAAGCAGTGGGTTTCTTATATTGGATATCGAGCACGGAGGACATCTTGTCGCCATATTTTGATTCAAAGCCACCGGCCGAAAAAAGTATGGAACTGACAAGTGCAGGGTTAATAAAACTAAGGCCCTCTTGTTGTCCTGACCGGATAAGGAATGGCCTGTAAATTTCTATGCCATTTACGTATACCAGGTTTTCATCAAAGTTTCCTCCCCTGACTGAATACTGGGAACTCAATTCGTTGTTGGAGCTTACCCCGGGCAATGTTTTTATGATGTCTTCCACTCCTCCTGCCAGGGTCGGGATCTCGGTGGCTACTTTTGGGTCCAGGCGCTGAAGATTTGTATGCCTGATCTGCTTATCCACGATTTCAATATCCGGGAGTTGTTCAGCGGAAAACTTCATCATTACACTTAGTTCATGTCTCTGGCCAGGCTTAAGAAATAACCTGAACATCTGCTTTTCATAGCCAATAAATGAAATTACCAGTGTAAGTTCAGTGGTGGCGGGCACGGATAATTCAAAGCGGCCGTCACTATCAGTAGCGACCCCACCGGCATAACCGATCACTGCAACATTGGCATACTCAACTACTTTGCCAGCTTCATCGCTTATCCGGCCATAAATAATGGCTTTTTCCTGGGCTATAGCCATAATAGCCACAAGAAGAATGCTTAGTGTAATGAGTATTTTTTTTATTTTCAGCATATGACTCAGCCCTTATGGCGTAGTTTCAACGTCCGGCCTGCGTTTGAATTTCCCGTCTTTCCAGGCCTTGACAAATTTTGCCCAGGCAAATGGATTGAGTACAGTAATGGGTTGCGTCTGACCATTATAATATAATTTCTCGACCTGTTGGTCGACCAGGTATTTGAAATTCACACTTCCTTCGGCAGGAAGGTGTTCCGCTTTTACTAATAACTGACGGGGATTGAGATTTTTTCGTGCGATCTCAAGATCATCATCCGGAATTTCCAAGGTGAGAAAAGCCTCCTTGAATTCTGCTTTTGTAGGCCAGGGATAGATCACTGTTTCGCTTAGCCAAATAGTATCGGTTGACATTAACTGGATAATCGAATACCTGTTATTGGTAATGGAATCAGGAACAATGAACCTGTCTGCTTTGTAGCCGACGGCACTAAATTCGACTGTATCCAGCTTCTTGGCAACAAAAGAAAAATACCCGTTAAAATCACTGACTGTCCCTCGCATGGAGTTGATCACTATGATATGAGCCAAGGGGATAGCCGTGAGGCTGTCGGATGTAATGATTACCCCCGAAAACTGTATAAGCTCATCCATATTGTATTCTTCTTCCTCCTGGGCAGATGCAATGCCAGCAGAAAAAAGTAACAATAATCCTATAAACAATCCTGAGGATTTCTTCATCATCTGCAAAAATAGCCTAAATGAACATGATTGAAAAGTTTAACGATACGAGACGCTTATTATTTTAAGATCAGACACGATGGGGCCGTAAAAAAAAGCAAAAAAAATGCTGCCATGATCACATGACAGCACATAAAATATTTTTTTCTATGCTTTAGCCTTTATAATGACCTTGTTCTTTGGCATCTTTCAGTGCTTCGCTTATGCCCTTCTTATTGATGGTACGTAAACCGGAAGCTGATACTTTCAGGGTAATCCATTTATCTTCCTCAGGAATATAAATTTTCTTCGTCTGCAGGTTGGGATAAAATTTTCTTCTGGTTCTTGTGTTTGAATGAGAAACATTGTTTCCAGACATTACTTTCTTTCCTGTTATTTCACAAATTCTTGACATCTTCTTAATCTTTTCAAAATGAACGCTCTAAAAACGGAGTGCAAAGAACGGAATATTTTTTCAATTATTCAAATGAAAAGAAAAAAACTTAAGCATTTATCTCTAAAAAGTCGCTCATTGATCTGCTTACTGCTGATTATTTTTTGCAATCATCATTCTTAATTTGTTCAGGGCTGTCACTGCAGCCAGGCGGATATTACGTTTCCTGTTTTTTCCAAAGAGGAATTTTTCTGCCATTGTTGACGACGGTCCTGCCACAGCAATCCAGGTAGTGCCGACCGGCTTCTGGTCTGTTCCCCCATCCGGACCTGCAATGCCTGAAACAGCAATGGCATAATCGGTTCCAAATTTATTTTTAACACCCTGGGCCATCTCCATCACCGTTTGTTCACTCACTGCCCCGTGAGCCATTAATGTGTCTTCTTTCACACCCAGGACTTTGGCTTTTATCTGATTTGAATAAGCGATAACCGAACCGGTGAAATATGCCGAGCTACCTGGTATGCTGGTGATGAGGTGTGCGATATACCCTCCCGTGCAGCTTTCAGCTGTTGCAAGGGTTTTACCCTGTTCCTTCAGCAATTTTCCCACAATTTCCTCGAGCGTGTCTTCCCCATATCCGAAAATCAGGTCAGGGATCAGTACTCTAAGCTCTTTCACCTTTTCATCCAATTCTTTACTGAGCATTTCCTGATCACTTCCTGTTCCGCTCAATCGAAGTCTGACGATGCCCGGCTGAGGCAAGTATGCCAGCTTCATATGATCCGGTAGCTTTTCTTCCCAGTCTTTGATCATCTCCGAAAGAAATGATTCTCCGACTCCCTGGGTAAGTATCTTTTTATAGAGTATATGCAAGCCGTTCAATCTTTTAGTAAGTTCGGGAAGAACTTGATCTGAGAGCATGGCTTTCATCTCATAAGGGACACCCGGCATGGAAACAAAAACCCGGCCTTCTTTCTCGAACCACATGCCCGGAGCGGTTCCGTTCTTATTGGTGATGGGAATACAGTTATGCGGGATTTCGGCCTGTTTGCGGTTTACTTCCAGTATGGGCAATCCCCGCTCCCTGAATAGTTTTTCCACATACCTGAATGAGGGCTCATGGAAAAGCAGCTTTGAATCAAAATATTCGCAAAGGGTATTTTTTGTTATGTCATCACGTGTCGGTCCGAGCCCTCCGGTAATAAGAATTACATCCGCTCGCAGGAAAGCATCATCCAGTGATTGCAGGATATCTTCCCTGGTATCGGAAATTGTTGTGATCCTAACAACCTCAATTTTTGCAAGACTCAGTTGTTCGGCCATCCAGGAAGCATTTGTGTTGATTACCTGTCCGATCAGCAACTCATCGCCTATGCTAATAATTTCCGCCTTCATCATACTTACATAAAAAATAAGTTGTGTTGAGTGCGCAAAGTTATTTAAATTTGTTCTGATGAAAAAGCTTACAGCGTCGGAGTTAATTCTTAATCCTGACGGAAGTTTGTATCATATACATCTTCGTCCGGAACATCTTGCGAAAAAGATCATCCTTGTCGGGGACCCTCAGCGGGTTCCTATGGTCTCGGCATTTTTCGACAAGATCGATTTTATGTTTGAGAACAGGGAGATCGTAACGCATACCGGCTATTTGAATAAAGAACGTCTTACGGTGATGTCAACAGGCATGGGCCCCGATAATATTGATATTGTTCTTAATGAACTGGATGCCCTGGTCAATGTCGATCTGATCACACGTACCATAAAACCTAAACACACCAGTCTCGATATTGTTCGCCTGGGCACCTCCGGGGCCGTGCAGGCTGATATTCCTGTCGACTCTTTTGGGCTATCCACGCATGGGCTTGGGATGGACGGGCTGCTTCATTTTTATGCCCACCGTTATGTGTGTGACAGAAAAATGACTGAGGCTTTCAGAAAACATACGCGCTGGCCCAAAAAACTGCCGTCACCTTATGCGGTAAAAGCTTCCGGCATACTCAGGGAGAAACTCGGGGAAGGCTTTATTCATGGCATCACCATCACCGCTCCCGGTTTTTACGGCCCGCAGGGGAGGGAAGTCAGACTTAAGACTGCTTATCCGAAGCTGAACCAACGAATTAGTACCTTCAGGTATAAAGATCAGCGCATTATCAATTTCGAAATGGAAACCTCTGCCCTTTATGCACTTGGGAAAATGCTTGGACACAACACCCTTACTGTTTGTGCCATTATTGCCAACAGGATGACAGAAAAATACTCTCGTAACCCGAAAGAGGCTGTTATGCGACTGACGAAACTTTTACTTGGAAGGCTCTGTGAGAACAAGGAATAAAGAGCTTAATCACTTTTACTTGTAAGCAGGTCATCTACATTCTCCGGGATGTAATTACGGATAATGTTACTCACCATATTCACATATTCTTCTCCTTTGGCAGAGTATCTTGATAAGCCCTGGGCAAGGCTGAGGGGATCGATGGATTTATTCCCATTCCGGAGCTTTGCACGGGTCTCGCGAAGGCCACGGTACGCAAAGCCGGTATTTAGTATCCACAGATAATCTTCTATTCCTGCCATCTCGCTTGCATAGGTTTTTACATAAAAATCCGCACTGTCATTACCTGCCGGCCTCACTCCACAGCCTTCGGTATAACAGTGTACTCCGAAATAGTTGTTGTCGTTACGGGCAAAGCCTGAGCTTCCCCAGCCGGATTCAATTATGGCTTGCGCCATAACCAGTCTCAGGGGAATGATATCTGCACGCTTCAGTAGTTTATTTATTGTATTGAGGAGGTCTGAAAGTGGCGGGGACGGAGATGTAGCAACAGGATCGATCCGGTATTTCCTTAAGAATGAATTGAGTGTATGCAAATGTTCAGCACCTGCCTGGCCAGCATCTTTCAGCGTGTCTCTCAGGTCCAGAATGTCATTCCGTTGCTGCAGGATCTTATTGTTTGCAGTGTGTATCTCCGGCAGGAAACGTGCCAGAAAAGTTTTATGAGATTCGGGGATTTTCCTTACTGTGGTGATGTCTCCAGGAACAATTTTATTCGCTGGTATAATATCATGCCGCACTGCCGGGCCACTGCAAAATTGCATGATGAAAAAAACAAATACCAGGAAAAACTGTTTAAATGTCAGTTGATAACGTATTCCGATTTTTTTCAAAATTGCTGAATTTAGTATTAAATTTGAATACAATAATAAGGATAATTATTATCAGATAACTACTAAGTACAGGTTTCGGATTAAGAACGGCTAAATGCAAAATGATAAGCAACATAAAGAACTTAAGGCCCTGATAAGCCTGCTGGATGAGCCGGATGCGGAAGTGTATGAACAGATCAGCTCGAAAATACATGCATACGGTACTGATGCCATCCCGGTGCTGGAAGAAAGCTGGGAACAATCTTTTGATCCTTTGCTTCAGGAACGGATCGAAGAGATCATTCACCTTATCCAGCTGGATGACCTTTATGCGGAATTGTACAGTTGGGCACAATTTGGGAATGATGACCTCATGAGGGGATTTATGCTGGCTGCACGCTATCAGTATCCGGACCTTGATGCTGAAAAGATCATCAAACAGGTGGGACAACTGGTGCAGGATGTCTGGCTTGAGCTAAACACCAACCTCACTGCACTGGAGAAGATCAAGGTCGTGAATCATATCCTGTTTGATGTTCATAAATTCAGGGGGAATAAAAGTAATATCAAGAGCCCCGACAACCTTTATCTGAATATACTGCTTGAAACGAAAAAAGGCAATCCGCTTTCTATTGGAATCTTGTATATCGTCATTGCAAGAAGCCTGAAACTTCCCGTTTATGGGGTAGATCTTCCCAATCATTTTGTTCTGGCTTATATGGATGTTGGTGAGAATATGAACCTTGCAAGCAACGAAAGCGACGATCATGCCATCTTTTACGTAAATCCGTTCAACCGTGGGATGCTGTTTACCCATAACGAAATTGAAGCATATATCAAGCAAATGAAGTTGCCGCATAATGACAGCTATTTCCAGGCTTGCGATAATCTAACTATCATCCGGCGTTTATTCGGAGAACTTATTAGTCTCCATCAGGAACTGGGAAATAAAGAGAAGGTGGAAGAACTCAGGAAACTGGGAAGTGCCATTTAAATGCATTGATAAAACTGATTAATTCATAATTTAGCTCTTTTATACAGTTTCTCATTTATGTTTAAGTATTTCAGACGGTCAGAATATTTCAGAAATGTTTTTACGCTCATGAGCGGGGCAGCCATTGCCCAGGCCATTCCCTTTTTGATCTCTCCTGTGTTAAGCCGCCTCTATACCCCTGAAGAATTTGGTGCTTTTGCTTTTTACATGTCAATAGTAGGGGCTTTCGCAATTATAGCCACGCTACGCTATGAGATGGCAGTCATCATGCCAAAAGAAGATACAGATGCTGTAAATATTGCCGGACTTGCCTTTCTTATCGATATCTTTCTGAGCCTTTTCCTGTTGATAGCGATCATAATACTGGAAATAACCCTGTTGGAGTACTTTTCGATCAGCCATATATTAAAGATCTGGCTATATTTCCTTCCTCTTTTTGTTTTTCTGATTGGATCAGTTAATATCTTCCAGCATTGGTTTAACAGGAACAAACGCTATAAAAGCCTGGCATCGGCCAAGGTGGTCAACTCCCTGGGAAATAATGTCACCATTCTGCTTCTGGGCTTTGTGGGTGCAGGTGCGTGGGGACTGCTCATCGGCAACATGCTTGGGCTCATTCTCTTCAATGCTTTCTTTATTATTAAGATCTATGTCCTTGATCGTAATAAATTCAAATTTTTCAACAAGACTTCTCTCCGTCCGCTTGCAAAAAAGTATAAAGACCTGCCCATTGCCAATTCTCCACAGTCATTCGCAGAAATGCTGCAGATGAACGGCATCATTTATTTATTGAAGATATTTTTTAATTCCACCGTAATTGGTTGGTATTCTTTTTCTCTGCGTATCCTCCAGGCACCTATGTGGCTAATAGTAACTTCTATTGCCCAGGTGTTTTATAAAGACGCTTCTGAAAAATACAATACTGATGGCAATATTTTTGGACCGGTTATCAAAACGATCAAGATAACTTCAGTAGTTGGCTTACCGATACTGTTGGTGCTACTCCTGGTAGGTCCCTGGCTTTTTGCATTAGTTTTTGGAGAACCATGGAGGGAAGCAGGAGTATATGCAAGAATCCTGGCTCCATGGATGTATTTCGACTTCATCCGCTATTCCATTGCCCAGGCGCCACTGATCGTTTCCAAGATCAAACCCATGTTTTTCCTGTCACTCATCGGTAATGCTTTTGTGATCCTCTCTATAACCACTGGGGCATATGTTTTTGGGGATGTACGCATAGCATTTGTATTTTTATCGTCGTTTATGGTCGTTTATGATATTGGGATCATATTATGGATCCTAAAAATAGTTAGAACCTAATCCGGGAATTATGGTATTACACGATAAGATCATTGACAAACATAATCTCCTTCCAGGGATTGAGAATATGGAATGGCTGGCCATTGAACTGGGTTGTGGCCAGAAAAAAATGAGTGAGGATGTGATAGGCATAGATGCCATTAACACAGAGGCTGCTGATATCATTGCTGACATCAGTCAGGGATTGAATTTCCTTCCGGATAATAGCGTGGATATAATCTATTCCAATCACGTACTTGAGCATTTCGATGACCTGGGTTTTATCATGGGAGAGATTTATCGGGTTTTAAAGCCGGGAGGTAAAACAATTGGGCAGGTACCGCATTTCTCTAATCCCTATTATTACAGCGACCCCACCCATAAAACAACCTTTGGATTGTATACATTTTCTTATTTTACCTCCGAACAACAGTTCAAAAGAAAGGTGCCGTCGTTTTACAATGATTACAATTTTAAACTGACCAAGATCAAAATAATTTTTTATTCACCTTTTAAGTTGATTAATGTGCTGAGAAAAATATTTACACTTGTTTTTAATTCCTCACGGCTTATGCAGGAATATTACGAAGGCAGTCTTAGCACGGTTATCCCGGCTCATGAAATTGAATTCGAACTGGAAAAATCATAAGATGGAATGGTTGAAAAGAGAGCGTTTATTAAGGAGCTTAGCATCATCATTGTGAATTACAATGGGGGCGAATTATTATTGAATTGCATTAACAGCCTCACGAAATATCTTCCTTTTGGCTTTGAAGTGATCGTTTTTGATAATAATTCCAGTGACAATTCTGCTGATAAACTTGAGCAACAGTTTGCGGATGAGAGTTTCTTAACCCTGATCAGATCAGACGTAAATTATGGCTTTGCCAGGGCAAACAACCTGGCTGCTGAAAAGGCAGAGGGGAGCTATCTTCACTTCTTAAACCCTGATGTATTGATAAATTCCCAGATGGCTGAAGATTATGGCATGATCATAAATGGCAATAAGAAAGGGATATTCGTGACCGGCCTCATCGATAATGAAGGCCGCGTCCAGAAAATGCAACACCTCATCCCCACCTTGGGGAATTATTTCAAGGCCTTATTTTGCAGCGGAAAGGCAGCATTATGGAATATTGGGGCCAGCGTGATCATGGATACTTTAACATTCAAGGACCTCGGCGGATGGGCAGAAGATTATTTCATGTATGCGGAAGACCTCGACCTCTTTTATCTTGCGCACAAAAAGAAAATACCAATCACCTACATTGACAGCACCATCACCCATATTGGCAAAGGCTCGAGTGAAACTGTTTGGTCTGGTCTGGAAAGAGCCACACTGATCGAACGGTCGACGCGAAAATTTTACACCAAATACAAGATGGGCTGGCAGTATTATATTATCCGCCCGATACAATTAATATATATTCTGATAAATGAGCCGAAAAATTTTGGAATTACTGTAAAAGCAATATTAAATTCATTCTCCTAAGATGAAACGAGTATTATTCATGGCCGATGCGTATTCAGTTCACACCTACAAGTGGGCCACCTCCCTTTCGGAACTCGGGTATAAGATCTGCATTTTTTCTCTTCGGCAGGATGACAAAAACAGCTTCAATTATAGAGAGGAAATAGAAATTATACACCATGTACTCTCAAAGGATGTTATAAGGCAAAAAAGCGGAAGTATTTTTAAACTAAAGTACCTTGGAGCACTCAGGCATTTGCGAAAGACAATTAAAGACTTTAAACCGTCTATCATTCATGCACACTATGCCAGCAGTTATGGACTTCTGGGAGCATTGAGCGGATTCCACCCCTTGCTGATCTCATTGTGGGGAAGCGACATTTATGATTTTCCACAAAGGTCATTTCTTCACAAAAGGATCTTAAAATACAATCTACGCAAGGCCGATGTGGTCTTGTCCACCAGCAAGGCAATGGCAGGTGAAGCTGGGAAGTATACGCAAAACCCAATTGAAATTACGCCTTTTGGTATTGATATCGATATTTTTAAGCCAATAAAAACTGAAAGTGTTTTTGGCCCGGAGGATATTGTGATAGGAACAGTTAAGGCGCTGGAGGAAATCTATGGGATTGATTACCTGATAAGGGCTTTTAAATTGCTGAAGCAAAAACACCCTTCCAAATCGCTTAAGCTGCTGATCGTTGGTGAAGGATCGCAAAAACAGCAACTTATAGATCTTGTTTCAGCATTCCGCCTTGAAGATAATGTAGTGTTTCCCGGCTGGGTAAGACATGAAAAACTTCCCGTATATATTAATATGATCGATGTTTTTGTTGTTTTATCGCGTAACGAGAGTTTTGGTGTAGCTGTACTTGAGGCCTCTTCATGCGGAAAGGCAGTGGTGGTGTCTGATGTGGGTGGATTGCCTGAGGTAGTGAAGGATAAGGAAACAGGCATGGTGGTGCCATCAGGAGACGTAGAAGCGGCATCACAGGCCATCGGAAGCCTGATCACAGATGAACAATTGCGTATGGAATTCGGTAATGCTGGCAGAAAAAGAGTACAGGAATTTTACAACTGGCATGATAGTGTGAAACAAATGGCTGATATTTACGAAAAGCTAATTAGGCCTGAGAAATAAAATGAGATCACACTGAATTATGTGCACATTCAGATAATCTTCAGGAAGGTTTTCATCATGATGGTAAGGTCGGTGGTAAATGATCGCTCCCTTATGTATTTCAGGTTAAGCTCCAGTTTCGCCGGCATGATCACTGTGATATATACCCTGTCCGGGTCATCACTTTGCCCCAGGATACTGTCTTCATCAATATACTCCAGCGAAGCGTAATCCGTAAGCCCGGGCCTGACACTTAATACTTTCATCTGCTCCGCTGAGTATAGTTCAACATATTTGCGCACTTCCGGCCGTGGGCCTACAAAACTCATATTCCCTTTCAGGATGTTCAGCATCTGTGGCAACTCATCTAATTTGGTTTTTCGGAGAAACTTACCTGCCCGGGTTACCCGCGGGTCATGATCGCCAATGGTAAGCAATCCAAATGTATCTGATTCCGGCCGCATGCTGCGGAATTTGTACATGCGGAAATCCCTGTTGTTTTTTCCAACCCTTGATTGTAAATAAAAAACGCCACCGCGGGAGTCGATCATTATCCAAATGGAAATGATGATAAAGACAGGCAATAATATAACTATGAAAGCCAGGGACATGAATATGTCAAACAAATGCTTTAGCATGATCAGAGTACTTCTTCCACCGATTCAATTACTGTACTGATAACCGTTTGAACCTGCTTATCGTTCAGGTCATAGTATACGGGTAAGGTGATCACATGGCTGAAATTTTCATAACTGACAGGGTAATCATCTATCGTATATCCGGCATTTTTATAATAGCTCAGCATGGGAAGAGGAATGAAATGCACATTTACCGAAACCTGCCTGTCAAAGATCCTGCTAATGATGCTGTTCCTCTGCACTTCATCAATTCTTTTTATCCTGAGCAGGTAAACGTGGTATGAGGATGTTTTTTCAGCAGTTTCATATGGAGGAAGAATGGCCCAATCCTTATTAGCAAACCCTTGGCTGTACAGGTCAAATATCTGCTTTCTTCTCACCAGCATGTCTTTATCGTACCGTTGTAGCTCTACTATGCCCATCGCTGCCTGTATGTCGGTCATATTATATTTGTAACCGGCTTCTATCACATCGTATTGCCAGTTGCCAGCCTTGGTTTTAGCCAGGGCATCTTTGGTTTGGCCATGGAGCGACTTAATACATAAATATTTATATACCTCTTCATTGTTGAAAGGTTCAGGAAGGTTCAGGCATACTGCTCCACCTTCGGCAGTGGTCATGTTTTTAACGGCATGGAAAGAAAAAACGCTGATATCGGTGAGTGTTCCTGTTTTCTTTCCTTGGTATCTGGCGCCGATGGAATGCGCGGCATCTGAGAGTACCAGGATCCTTCCAAGCATTTCCTGTTCCTGTGTTTTAGGAGTGAACATCTTTCGAATGACATTATCCCTCACACATTTGTTTATCTCAACGTAATCACAGGGAAACCCTGCAAGGTCAACAGGAATGACCACTTTCGTAGCCGGCGTGATGGCCTGCCTGATTTTTTTGGTATCAATGTTGAAATCTGTTCCTGAATCTACAAAAATCGGCTTTGCGCCACAATGAACCACTACATTGGCCGTGGCAGAATAAGTGTATGCCGGAACGATCACCTCATCACCTTCACCCACGCCGAACCAGCGGAGCATCAATTCAAGTCCTGATGATCCTGAATTTACGCAGAGGGTGGACTCATGTCCGCAATATGCACTGATCATTTTCTCAAATTGCTTGGTTCGCGGACCGGTAGTGATCCATCCGGATTTAAGGGCAGCGGTTACCTCATCAATGACTTTCTGATCGATGCGTGGCGGGGAAAATGGGATCATAGTCTGACTTTTTTACTATTGATTTCCGGCAAGAAAATCGTTTATATTCTTTTCTACCCGGTCCAGCACATTTGATACATCCGCTTTCACGAATTTATCACCGGTGATGTTTTCATAAAGTTCGATATATCTTTCAGAAACTGTGTTGACAAACTCATCAGACATAAAAGGAATTTCCTGTCCTTCCTGCCCCATAAACCCCTGTCCCATGAGCCATTCACGAACAAATTCCTTGCTAAGCTGTTTTTGTTGCTCATCATTTTCCTGCCGTTCTTCGTAACCTTCACGGTAAAAATAACGTGAGGAATCCGGTGTGTGTATCTCATCGATGAGGTAGATCTGATCGCCCACCTTTCCGAATTCATATTTGGTGTCAACCAGGATCAATCCCATTTCAGCTGCAATTTCAGAACCTCTTTGAAAGAGTTCGCGCGTGTATTTGTCCAGAAGAATATAATCTTCTTCGGAAACAAGCTCCTGGCGAATGATCTCTTCGGCAGAAATATCTTCATCATGAGCACCTTCCTGGGCTTTGGTGGTTGGTGTTACTATGGGTTCCGGAAAAGCCTGGTGTTCTTTCATCCCGTCAGGTATAGGTACGCCACAAATCTCGCGTGCTCCTTTTTTATATGTTCGCCATGAACTTCCGGTAAGATATCCGCGGATGATCATCTCCACCGGGAAAGGATTGCAAAAACGGCCCACCGTCACCATAGGGTCGGGAACAGCAATTTTCCAGTTGGGTACGATGTCAGCGGTGGCATCAAGGAATTTTGCGGCAATCTGGTTCAAAACCTGTCCTTTATAAGGTATTCCCTTAGGGAGAACCACATCAAAAGCTGAGATCCGGTCACTTACTACCATCACCATCAGCTCGTCACCTATATTATAAACATCGCGTACTTTTCCCTTATACAGGCTCTTTTGCCCGGGGAAACTGAATTCTGTTTTCGTTATGGTGTTGTTCATTCTTTTGGTCTTATTGGTTTACAAAAGTAGAGATAATTCAGTAATTTTGCCGTTCTTAGTTGAGGATATTTTCATCTGATAATAGATCATTATATGATAAAACAACATATTTCCCATATGCTTGCAGAGCGGGCCGGACAATATCAATCCCGCGAAGTTTTCCGGTATTTTGATAAAAGCACACAAAAAATTCTTTCCACGAGCTGGGACGAAATGATCGGATTAACCAAAGAAGTCTCAAGTTCAATAAAGTCCCTGGGATATGGGTATGACGATAAAATAGGCATTTTCAGTGGCAACAGGCCAGAGTGGTCTATTGCCGATTTTGGTATACTGGCTGTTCGTGGAGTGGTAGTTCCGTTTTATGCAACAGCATCCAAACATGAAATAAAGTATATCGTTGATGAAACTGAGATGAGGGTGCTGTTCGTGGGCAATAATGAGCAACTTGAAAAGGCATTGTGGGTGCTTGACCACTGTGAAACACTGGACAGGCTCGTGATATTTGAACCCGGTGGGATATTGAAAGATGAGCGGTGCATGCTGTGGAAGGATTTTCTCAAATTAGGCTCGGATAAAAAATATGCTGTTATGGCAGATGAGGCCCTGGCAGAGGCTGAAGAAGATGACCTGGCCACAATCATATATACATCAGGAACTACCGGTGAACCAAAAGGCGTAATGCTGGGCCACAATCATTTTATGTTCGCCTTCGGCATTCACGATAAGCGAATCCCAATGGAAGACAAAGATGTTTCTATGTGTTTTCTGCCATTGAGCCATGTATTTGAGCGTACCTGGACTTTCTATGTCCTGTATAAGGGCGCAGTCAATCATTATCTGGAGAATCCGCGTGAGGTGATTGAGATGATGCCGAAAGTCAGGCCCACGACGATCTGTGTCGTTCCCAGGTTTTTTGAAAAAACCCATGAAGGAATTATGCTTGAATATTCAAAATGGCCGGGTTTTAAAAAGAAATTATTCGACTGGTCGCTTAAGATCGGCTACCGGCTATCGGACTACCGCAGTAAGAACCAGAAAGTTCCGGCCTTATTAAGGAAAAAATATACGCTTGCTGATAAACTTGTTTTGGGGAAACTCAGAAATATCTTTGGCGGTAATATTAAATTCATGCCTGTATCAGGTGCAGCCATCAGGCCTGACCTTCTCAGATTTTTTCATGCTACCGGTCTCTTCGTGAATTATGGATATGGGGCAACAGAAACCACCGCAACCGTATCATGTTTTAAATCAGATACTTATGATTTTAATGCATGTGGAACTATCATGCCCGATGTGGAGGTGAAATTCAGTGAAGAAGGGGAGATCATGGTAAAAGGGGGAACAGTGTTCAGTGCTTATTACAAAAAACCTGAAGAAACACTTGCTTCTCTGCAGGATGGGTTTTATATGACAGGAGACAAAGGGTATTTTACAGATAATGGCGATCTTGTGATGACTGACAGGATCAAGGATCTTATGAAAACTTCTTTAGGGAAATATGTCTCCCCGCAGAAACTCGAACTTCTTTTAGGCAATGACAGGTACATCGAACAGGTGGTCGTTGTGGGTGATAACAAGAAATTTGTTTCAGCCCTGATCGTTCCCTCCTATGAAAACCTGCACGAAAAGGCAAAAGAATTTGGATTGTCGTCTATGACGGATAAGGAGTTGGTGCAAAACGAAGTGATCCTTGGTTTCATGCAAAAACGTATTGATCTTCTCCAGGAAGAACTGGGCCAACATGAAAAGATTATAAAATTTCATCTGTTGCCTGAAGCTTTCAGTATTGAAAAAAATACCATGACCAGTACATTAAAGTTACGCAGGAAGATCATCGCGGAGCAATACTATGATCAGATCGAGGCAATGTACTTACCTTCTTAACTTCCATCGTTTATGCGACCACAACCAGTTTTCAGGCTTGTTGAGTATTACGGATTCAAGTTTTGCAGCATAGCGCCGGGTAATCTCCCCCTCCTGAAGATCCTGCGGATTGTCAGCGAGTAATGAAAGTTCAATTTCATAAAAGCCACGTTTTACTCTTTGGATATCCACATACATGACAGGATAATTATTATTTCTTGCATGTTTTTCAGGTCCGTGAAGAAAGGCAGTGTCAATGCCGAGAAAGTTGATCCAGTATGCCCTGGAAACATTTGAAGGACTCTGATCCGCAGCGAGCATATATATTGCCGGAATTTGACGGTTTTCTTCAAAAGTTTTTGTTGTTTCTGTGATGGGAGCCAGGGTGGTTCCAAACCTGGCCCGGCTTTTTAGCAGAAACTTATTTAAATACGGATTACTAAGTGGTTTATATATGGCAAATGTTTTGTGATCAACCTGGAGGTTGGCAGAAAGACTGCCCCATTCCCAATTGCCATAATGGCCGGTCACGGCAATGAAGCTTTTCCCTGCTTCATAATAAGGCTTCACGATTTCAGGGTTCAGGATTTTATGACGGCGAAGAATCTGTTTACGGCTCATGGTAAATGATCGGAACCCCTCCACAATTATGTCGGAAAGGTTCATATATACAGGCTTCAGCAGTTGAGCCAGTTCTTTCTTATCCTTTTTTGGAAATGCCAGGTGAAGATTATCCAGAACAACTTTTTTCCTGTATGAAAAAACATGAAACAGGAATACATAAATCAGCCAGGAAAATACATACATCAGGCGGTACGGAAGGATGCCTATAAACCATACCAGGAGATAAAAGAAGAAAGCGGAGATACTTTTCATGCCTGTCAGCAATACTATTTACTGACAATAATAGTCTTTTTTCATGAAAAGGAAATGACTAATCCTGAAGTCCCAGTTCCTGTGTCTTTTTATCTATTTTATCTGCAATCGCTTCAAACCTTTTCTGATACTCCTCCTTTTGTGCGCAGGCAATATAGTTGGTCCATTCTGAGGCCCAGGTAGCAGCTGACTGGGAAAGCTCAGCATATTCCTCACCAATTTCTAAATTTGTGGGATCCTTGACATAAGCTTCCAGAATTTCCAGATAATCATCTGTCCATTTTTCATAATTATCAAGGAATTCATCACAGGTTTTCGCAACATCTGATTGTTCGGTACTCACAGCTTCATCGCTGCTTTCTTCCGTTTGTTCAGTATTCACAGCTTCGTCGCTGCTTTCTTCCGTTTGTTCAGCGCTTCCCCCACATGAGAACATGGTGAAACTCAGTACCACAAAGGCATAAAATAATTTTTTCATAAGGCTTAAAAATTTGAATTAATCAGGGTTTATAAATTTGGTTTGTGATGCAATAAAGATACGACTTTTTTTGCAGGAATCAAGGTTGCTGGTTACTGGTTACTGGTTGCTGGTTGCTGGTTACTTGCACCTTGTTCGTTGTTCGTTAATCGTTAATCAGTTAATCGTTAATCAGTTAATCGTTAATCAGTTAATCGTTAATCCTTACCCTTTCCATAAGCCGCAATAATTTTGCCAACAAGCTTATGACGTATAATATCTTTTTCGTCAAGGTAAATAAAATCAATACCCCTGGTTTTACTCAGTATCCGGGCCGCGTGTATCAGGCCGGACTCCTGTTTTGGTGGTAAGTCGATCTGAGTGATATCCCCTGTTACTAAAAATTTTGCCGAACGTCCCATCCGTGTCAGGAACATTTTGATTTGGTTGGGCGTAGCATTCTGTGCTTCATCGAGGATGGCAAAAACATGGTCGAGGGTGCGGCCGCGCATGAAGGCCAATGGAGCCACTTCAATGGTGCCATCCTCAAGGTAAGATAATAGTTTTTGTGTTGGCAGCATATCCCTGAGGGCATCATAAAGCGGTTGCAGATAAGGATCCAGTTTGTCTTTCAGGTCTCCGGGCAGAAAGCCGAGGTTTTCACCTGCCTCAACTGCCGGCCTGGTAAGAATGATCCGCTTGACTTCTTTATTTTTTAAGGCCCTTACCGCAAGTGCTACCGCAGTATAGGTTTTTCCTGTTCCGGCGGGGCCGATGGCAAAAATAAGATCGTGCTCTTCGCTGCTCTTAACCATTCTGCGCTGGTTGATAGTCCTGGCTTTAACCAGCAGACCGTCGCGGCCAAAAACCAGTACATCATTGTTTTTATCTTCCTTTGCCTGCTCAATGACATCATTGTTGTCTTCTGCTCCCATGATCTGCATCACATCATTTTCCGTGATCCTCCCAAAACGCTCGTAAGAAGCCAGCAGAAGTGAAAACCGGTGATCAAATTCTTCAATGTCCTTATCGGGGCCTGCCACTTTAAGGGTATCCCCCCGGGCGATCACTTTTAACTGGGGAAACATTTTTTTAATGAGGTTCAGGTTGCAGTCGTTGATCCCGTATATTTCCAGGAGGCTGTATGCTTCTAAGAAAATGATCTTTTCGCTCATATACGCTGTAGTATTTAAATTATGATGGCCGCTCAGGACTTAATTTTATCAAAATTATTAAAAAAACAATTATTGTATCCGAAATTATTACTTTTGATAGCGGTTTTAAAGGGATAATAACATTAAAGCCATAACATTCAGCAATATGCCGGTAATAACACTGACCAGTGACTGGGGAACAAAAGATCATTATCTTGCTTCGGTAAAGGGCATGATACTGAAACAGATGCCGGATGCACACATCATCGATATTTCTCATCATATCCCTCCCCATAATCTTACCCAGGCTGCCTTTGTAATAAAGAACTCCTACAAGGATTTCCCCCCGGGAACCATACATATTATCGGGATCAGCACCGAGGAATCGGAGGCAATGCCACATACTGCAGTCCTGGCAGAAGGACAATTTTTTATTGGATGCGATAACGGTATCTTTTCGCTCATCTTTGATGAACCTCCCGAGAAGATTGTTGAGATTGACGTGATCCAGGATTCGGAATTTTTTACTTTTTCTTCGCGCGACCGCTTTGTCAGGGCCGCCGTGATGCTGGCAAAAGGAGACGACATATCTAAATTGGGCAATCCCCGGGATAAATTGAGTGAAAAGATCATGTTTGCACCTGTTGTGGAGAAAGATGTGATCAAGGGGATCGCTATCTATGTTGATAATTACGAGAATGTGATCACCAATATAAGTAGGGAAAAGTTCCGGGAAGTAGGGAAAAACAGGAAATTCAGCATCATCATCAGGGGAGAGGAGATCAAGAAGATCTACGATTCATATTCTGATGTTCCGGTGGGCGAGATCCTTGCCCTTTTCGGTTGCCATGGCTTCATGGAAATTGCCATGAATAACGGCACTGCCAGCAGTCTGCTGGGCTTAGGTGCCGATGATCCGGTAAGGGTGGAGTTTTATGATTAAGTTATTATAATACTAAATAATACCACAATACGTTTCCATTAAAATCATTATTTTAGCGCCTTGCTTCAGGATGCAGACCTATTGCACCTGCAAGCTTCATGGATTAAGTATACTATAGAATGTTTGTACTGCTACGCAAGGAAATCGAAGGCTTTTTAAGCTCACTCATCGCCTATATCGTGATCGTGGTATTCTTAGTTGTGGTGAGCTTCTTCCTCTGGGTGATACGTTTCGGGAATAACATCATTGCCAACGGCTATGCCGGCATCGATGGCCTCTTTACGATCGCACCCATGGTTTTCCTGTTCCTGATCCCGGCCATCACTATGCGGATGTTCGCTGAAGAAAAAAAAGGAGGCACCATCGAACTCCTCCTGACACAACCCCTGTCGGATATGCAGATCATCCTGGCCAAGTATTTTGCCGGGCTCATCCTGGTGGTCTTTGCACTGCTTCCTACTCTGGTGTATTATTATTCAGTATACCAACTTGGCATGCCTCCCGGAAACATTGATGCCGGTGCCATGTGGGGTTCCTACATCGGCCTGCTCTTCCTTGGTGCAAGCTTTGTTGCCATAGGATTGTTTGCATCTTCTATTACGGATAACCAGATCGTTTCCTTCATCCTGGCAGCCTTGCTGTCGGCATTTTTTTATATAGGCTTTGAATTTATCTGGCCACTGGAAATTTTCGGAAATGTGGGACTCTTCATCGAATCCCTGGGCATCTTTTCCCATTACGAGTCCATCAGCAGAGGGGTGATCGATAGCAGGGATCTTGTATATTTTGTCAGTGTCATCGCATTGTTCCTGATGCTGACAAGGTTTACACTGGCGAGCAGGAAATGGTAAATAATTAGAACAACAGCAAGATATTAACACAATGGCTAATAAAAAAAATAACCAGAAACGCAGCAGCCTGATCCGGCTTGCCCTGGGTATTGTAATCATTGTGTTTGTGAATGTCATCAGCGCAAATTTGTTTACCCGTATCGACCTTACCGCGGAAAAACGCTATACCGTTAGCGATGATACCAGGGAACTGCTCAGGAAACTTGATGATGTGGTTTATTTCCAGGTCTACCTGAAAGGTGATCTTGCCCCGAGATACAAACGTCTGCAGAAGGCCACACAGGAAATGCTGGATGAGCTCAGGGTATATACAGACAATGTGCAGTATGAATTTATTAATCCTTCTTCGAATGATGATCCGAAGGAACGATACATTACTCATGAACACCTGAAAGAGCGTGGGCTGATGCCTGCGGAGGTCAGGGAAGATGATGCCGAAGGGGTGAAGTTCCAGATCATCTTTCCCGGGGCCATCGTCTCATATAAATCGAAAGAAATACCATTGCAGCTTTTGCGCCCGGAAAGAGGTGCCACGGAAGATGAAATGGTGAACCGCGCCATAGAAAACATTGAATTCAACCTGGCTTATGTTATTAACCTGCTTAGCAATGACCAGAAGCCAAAAATCGCATTTATCGAAGGACATGGAGAACTTGGTTTGCAGGAAACCGCGGATATTACCCGTGCACTGCAGCAAAACTATGTTGTAGAAAGGGTGAGGCTGAACGAGCAGGTCAATATTCTCACTGAAAGAGTGGAATCCGACTCGGGCAGGATGGCTATACGGAATATTTACAAGGCCATCATCATTGCCGGGCCTGATTCTGTGTTCAGCGAGAAAGACAAGTTCATCATCGACCAGTACATCATGCATGGCGGCAAGGTACTCTGGCTGGTGGATCCTGTATTTGCCAGCATGGACAGCCTTCAGTTTGGCGGAGCCACTATGGGCATCACCAACGACATCAACCTGGATGATCAATTATTTAATTATGGTGTGCGCCTGAACACCAACCTCATCATGGATCTGATTGCCCTTCCCATCCCGGTCCATACCGGAAGCGTTGCCGGACAACCACAGATCGATTTCTTTCCATGGTATTTCTTCCCCCTGGTAACACCTCAGATCAACCACCCGGTGGTGAGTAACCTGAGTGCGGTGAAAACGGAGTTCGTGAGTAGCCTCGATACGATCCATATCCCGAAGGTTAAAAAAACATTTCTGCTGAATACTTCCCCGTATTCAAGGAGGTTGAATTCGCCTGTATATATCAACCTGAATATCCTGGGTTATGAGCCGGATGAGCATCTGTACCAGGAAAAGTATCTTCCTGTTGCTGTTTTGTTGGAAGGGGAATTCTCCTCCATATACAAAAACAGGATCTCTCCCTCACTGGCATATAGTAAGGAAATAGGCTTCTCGGAATTCAGTGATCCGACAGCCATGATCATCGTCGCGGATGCTGATGTGATCAGGAACCAGTTGCATTACAAGCAGGGTTATCCGCTACCATTAGGTTACGACCAATGGACAGAGCAGACTTTTGACAACAAGAAGTTTATCCTGAATGCGATAGATTACCTGACGGAAGGCTCGGATCTTATTAGCATCCGCTCCCGCGAACTCAAACTTCGGCTCCTTGATAATACCTACCTGAAAGGAAATGAGCTGAAGTGGAAACTGATCAATGTCGGAATACCGCCACTGCTTGTGATTATTTTTGGAATTATTTATATCTTCATCAGGAAGAAAAGATATTCAGTTTAAACGACCCCTCTGCCCATGAAAAAGAACAGACTACTCCTCATTGTTACACTTATCCTGGTGATCATCGGCATATTGTTTGTCGTGAACCGGCGATACACCACCCTGGATGATGCCGAAAGCGGTTTTGCGATTGATGATACCTCCAAGGTGTGCAGGATCTTTATGGTCGACAAGAATAACCGTAGCGTTGAACTGCAAAGGGAAACAACAACTAAATGGATCCTCAACCATAAGTACCTGGCGCACAATTATAACGTTTCCATGCTGCTGGGAACCATGCATGATATCAAAGTACGTTATCCTGTGCCCATTGCTGCCAGGGACAATGTTCTTAAGCGTATGGCAAGCATTGCCCGAAAGGTGGAGATCTACCAGGAAGGATACCGTATCAATCTGTTTGACCGGGTCAAGCTGTTTCCATACGAGAAACTGGCCAGGACTTACTACGTTGGCGATGCCACCCCGGACAATAGGGGCACTTATATGCTAATGGAGTCTGCGGAAAACCCATATGTAGTATTTCTCCCCAGCCTCAGGGGTTTCATATATCCCCGCTTTTCAACCGACGAGACCAATTGGCGTGACCATACAGTTTTTAAAACACCTTTGCAGGATTTTGCTTCAGTCACACTGGAATTCCTGGAAAAACCGGAAGAATCTTTCAGGGTGGATGCAGATGCAGAGGGAAATTTTACACTGACCACATTACTTGACAAAACCCGGCAAGGCTTTGACACCCTGCGTATGCTGCAATTTGTGACTGCCTTTAAGGATATTCGTTTTGAGGCGGCACTAAACAATAAGCTGGAGGCTTCATACATTGATTCTGTTGCTTCCGGCCCGGGCGTACACATCATTACCTTACAGGATAGAAACGGAGATGAGTTTGTGGTGCGCACTTTCCGAAAAAGTGGGATCAGTAAGTTTTATGATAAAGAAGGTGCCGCACTCGAGCCGATGGACCTGGACCGCATGTATGCCTACGTGAATGAAGGCAGGGATTTTGTGCTGATCCAGTATTTTGTATTCGATAAAGTATTGAGAACTGCGTCATATTTGCAGAAAAAGGAATAGAAGCTGCTTTTATTTCTGTTAAACACAAGAGTTTGAAAATTCTTATCCTGACCCAATATTATCCGCTGGAAATACTGATAGCATAGAAATAATGCTCCCAAACTAATTGTTCATTCACTAAACTACAATAACTTAGCACACAGTATTAGTAAACATCAGGCAATGAATATACTACTTATAAATCATTATGCGGGTTCGCCAGAAATGGGGATGGAATTTCGCCCTTTTTATTTGGCCAGGGAATGGGAGAAATCAGGCCATAATGTGCTGATTGTAGCAGCTTCATATTATCCTTTGCGAAGCACTCAACCACAAGTATCAAACAAGCAAGGATACTGTAAAATCGAGAATGTTAATTATTTAATTATAAAAACCCCTAAATATTCAGGGAATAGAATTGGCAGAATTGTAAATATGTTTTGCTTTGTTTATAAATTAATGATCCGAAGTAAAGAATTAGCAAAACAATTTAATCCGGATATTGTAATTGCCTCATCTACATATCCCTCTGATATTTACCCTGCCAAAAGAATATCTAAACTAAGTAAAGCAAAACTTGTTTTTGAAGTTCACGATGTATGGCCGATGTCTCCAATGTTACTGGGCGGTTTAAGCAAGTGGCATCCATTTATTATGCTGATGCAACACGGAGAAAATTATGCTTGTAAAAAAGCAGATTGTCTTATCTCGATGTTACCATGTACCAAAGAACATTTTGTGCAACATGGACTGGAAGAGCATAAATGGTTTCATGTCCCCAACGGAATAGATCTGGAAACTTACGACATAATAGAGAACTTGCCAGACTCACACCTCAAAAAAATCAATCAGATAAAAAAGGAATATAAGCATCTGGCTTTATATGCCGGCACCCATGGTATCGCGAACTCGCTTGATACAATAATTGAATCATCACAATTCATTAACAATAAAGAAATTGCAATTGTATTGCTTGGCAAGGGCCCCGAAAAAGAAAATCTGATACAAAAATCAAAAGTTCTGGACTTAAAAAACATTTTCTTCCTTGACCCGGTACCAAAAAGTGCGGTTCCGGAACTACTTGCAGTGGCAGATATTCTATTAATTGCATGGAATAGAAGTCAATTATACAAGTACGGGATAAGCCCCAACAAAATATTTGATTATATGATGGCTGCTAAACCTGTGGTTCATGCAGTTGAAGCTGCTAACGATTTGATAAAAAATGCACAATGTGGAATTAGTATTGAGCCTGAAAATCCTGAAAAGTTTGCCGAAGCTATTGCATTCTTATGTGCGCTACCCACAGTAGAAAAAGAGCAAATGGGTATGAACGGAAAAAATTATGTTATAAATAATCATACTTACAAGCACCTGGCAAATAAATTTTTAGAATACATTAGCATATTGTTATAATTCAAAACAGCTTTAACTAATATATAAGCGTGATTATTAATCAAAAACATATTGCCCGCTTATACCAGACTGAATTTATTGCATTTGCATTTCTCCTGCCTATCTACAGGAAAGTGATGCCCTATGTGATTGCCGTCATGGTGCTCACATGGTTGCTGGAAATGGACTTTGTAAATAAGGCAAAAAGACTGGCAAAATCAAGGCACAGGCAGAATACCTTACTTTTCGCAGGAATATATGTTTTATACTTACTGGGTTTAATATATACCGTTAATTATAATTACGGCCTTTTTGACCTGGAGGTTAAGATGTCTCTTATTATTTTCCCTGTGATCATGGCGACTGTGAGGGATGAGGTACTTTCTTTGGCTGTGGCGAGACAGGTGCTCTGGGCTTTTGTCTTTGGAGTATTCGCTTCAATGTTAGTGTGTTATAGTATTGCATTCGCCGATTATCTTGAAAGCGGTTCAATGATGGCATTCTATTACAGCAGACTTTCAGTATTGATCCATCCATCCTATCTGGCCATGTTCGTCAGTTTTGCCATTGCCATACTCTTATATTTCCTGTATAAAGGGGTATTAACAACAAGGCTTGGAAAATTCCTTGCTATTTTGCTCGTATTCATATTCGAGTTTTTTGTGATCATGCTGAGTTCCAAAGCCGGGATCCTCAGCCTTGCCATCACGCTTGCTATTTTTACATCCTATGTCATTTTTGAGGAAAGGCGAATTGCAAAGGGCCTGGTCTCAGGTGGCTTGCTTGCTGTTTCCTTTATTTTTCTGTTAATGTTATTCCCTGCCTCCGCCGAACGCTTCGCTCAAAGCCGGGAAGTCATTGAACGTGCAGATGTGAATTCCAAAGAGATTGCAAGCAGCACCGGCGAAAGGATCCTGATCTGGTGGTACACTTTTGAGATCACCAACGAGAATTTTTTGTTTGGCGTGGGAACGGGTGATGTGAAAGATCATCTATTGGAAAAATACTACGAAAAGGAAATGGATAATGCTTTCCGGCTGGAATTAAATGCGCACAATCAATATCTTCAAATTTTGATTGCAATGGGGATCATCGGGATGGTCGTACTGCTGCTAAACCTGGTCCTGCCGGCATTGTACAGCATTGAGCAGAAACATTACCTGTATTTTATCTTCCTGATCCTGATTGGCTTTAATTTCCTTTTCGAATCTATGCTTGAAACACAGGCAGGGGTGGTCTTTTATGCATTCTTCAATGCATACCTTTTTGCCATAAAAAAAGATCCCGCCTCTTTAGAAACGGGATCTCACGAATTATCTTAAAGGTATTTTATACATATCCCTGTGCCATCATGGCATCTGCAATTTTTACGAAACCACCAATGTTGGCTCCGGTTACATAGTCAATATAGTCGCCATCTTTCGGGCCATATTTCACACAGGTTGCATGGATGTCTTTCATGATCTGCTGCAGTCTGGCGTCAACCTCTTCCCTTGTCCAGGAAAGGCGCAGTGAGTTCTGGCTCATTTCAAGTCCTGAAACGGAAACGCCACCGGCATTGGCAGCTTTACCAGGGCCGTACATGATCTTGGCATTCTGATAAACTTCTACTGCTTCTGGTGTAGAAGGCATGTTAGCACCTTCTGAAACCAGGAAACAACCATTGGCGATCAGTGTTTTAGCATCTTCTTCATCAATCTCGTTCTGGGTTGCACTCGGAAGGGCAACATCACATTTAATACCCCATGGACGTTTGCCTTCATAATACTCACAGCCATACTTTTCAGCATACTCCTTGATACGTCCTCTCTTCACATTCTTCAACTCCATGATGTAAGCCAGTTTTTCTGAATCGATGCCATCAGGATCGTAGATGAAGCCGGCTGAATCGGAAAGCGTAACGACTTTTCCACCCAGTTCAGTAGCTTTTTCAGTAGCATATTGTGCAACATTTCCTGAACCTGACACGCAACAGGTCTTTCCTTTCATGCTGTCACCACGGGTTTTAAGCATTTCTTCAGCAAAATAAACCTGTCCGTAACCTGTGGCTTCCGGGCGAATAAGGCTGCCACCCCATTCACGGCCTTTACCTGTGAGAACACCTGTAAATTCATTTTTAAGCCTTTTGTACTGGCCAAAAAGGAAACCGATTTCCCTGCCACCCACGCCGATGTCTCCGGCAGGTACGTCAGTGTTGGGTCCGATATGGCGAAACAATTCTGTCATGAAACTCTGGCAGAATGCCATCACCTCATTGTCTGATTTGCCTTTGGGATCGAAATCAGAACCACCTTTTCCTCCGCCCATAGGCAGGGTGGTCAGGCTGTTTTTGAATACCTGCTCATAAGCAAGGAACTTTAACACACCAAGATTAACGGTAGGGTGGAAACGAAGTCCGCCTTTGTATGGGCCGATCGCAGAGTTCATTTCAATTCTATATCCTTTGTTGATCTGGATTTCGCCTTTGTCATCTTTCCAGGGGATCCTGAATAAAATAACCCTTTCAGGCTCTCCGATTCTCTCAAGGATTTTAGCAACCTTGTATTTTGGGTTTTCTTCGACGTAGGGGATGATGGTTGTAACCACTTCCTCTACTGCCTGGTGAAATTCAACTTCACCCGGATTTCTGGCTATTACCTTGGCCATGAATTCCTTAATTACGGATTCATACGCGTTGTTTGTCATAACAAAATATGTGTTTTGGTTGTTGAATAATTGATTTTATGAAAAGGTTCACAATATTAATGAAAAAATATGTAGAAATGCAAGATTGCTGTATTATTTTGATTTTATATCTGCAATCTTCTTTTACCCACCTCCTGTCCCCCTCCCTGCGAGCTGAAAGAACTCTCACCCCCACTTCCATGTTCTTATTCTTATTCTTATTCTTATTCCTTGTTCCTTGTTCCTTGTTCTCTTGTTCTCTTGTTCTCTATTCTCTATTCTCTATTCCCAGCAACACTCAAATAAAGGGGGTATTTATAATAAGGCCTGAAACGCAATAATTAGTACCTTTACAGGGTATATCCATAATAGTATTTTGATAAATGGAAAAACGCGATAAGCCGGAAAAAGATTTAAATCGATTGCAGGCAGAAGCCGGGGAAAGATTAAAAGAACTTGCTGCGATCAACCAAACCACACAGCTATTGGGTGAAGGCAAGACCATTGAAGAAACCCTGGCCCGCATCGTTGATATTCTGCCTCCGGCATGGCAATACCCGGAATATGCAGCTGCACGCATAGTTTTTGGCAAACTAAAAT
>JAIOSQ010000154.1 GCA_021107535.1 Bacteroidales bacterium
ATGGAATGCTGAAAACGGGTATGCAGTGCCCCCGGATAAACCATATCCGTCATACCCAACTGCCTGATCCTTCTTAAACGCTGAAACCAGGGGTGTTCAATAAGATCAAAAAGCAGGGGATGCCCTATGGTAATGAAGCCATAAACAGGATCGTTAAAGATTTTTCTACTATTAAATGAGGAATGCCGCACCTATGTATTAATTTTGTAAAAGGAAAATAAGCTCCGATACAATATTTCTCCGGAAAAAACATTTCAATAATACGACTTTTTTTTTAATGGAGGCCCCGGCGGCAGTTCCGGATCAAGGCATTAACATTGACATATATATGGAAAACATTAGCATTTTATGGGCAGACGATGAAATTGACCTTCTGAAACCACACATTCTTTTTCTTGAACAGAAAGGATATGAAGTAGTGACCTCAAACAATGGCGATGATGCCATGGATATCATACGGTCCAGACCCTTCGACATCGTATTCCTTGATGAACACATGCCCGGTATGTCGGGAATAGAAACCCTTGCCGAAATCAAAGCCATATATCCGGGTCTCCCGGTGGTGATGATCACTAAAAGTGAGGAAGAATCTATTATGGAAGATGCCATCGGATCAAACATTTCTGATTACCTCATCAAACCTGTAAACCCTAACCAGATCCTGCTTTCCCTCAAAAAGAACCTGGAAAACAAGAAGCTCATCAGTGAGAAGACCACCATGGCGTATCAGCAGGAGTTCCGTACTATTGGAATGGATATATCCATGGGGCTTGACTACAAGGAATGGGTCGAAATGTATAAACGTATCACCCGTTGGGAACTTGATCTCGGAAAATCAGCTGACAGCAATGTCCTTGATATCCTGAACATGCAGAAGAACGAGGCCAACCATGTATTCTCCAAATTTGTGGAAAAAAATTACCGCGACTGGGTAGGCGGACAGGCTGATGACCGGCCGGTGATGTCTCCCACCCTCTTTAAAGAAAAAGTCTTTCCGGAGCTTAATGCAGGGAAATCCTTGTTTGTTCTGCTGATCGACAACCTCAGGTATGATCAATGGAAAGCCATCGAGCCCCTGATTGCAGAATATTACCGGGTGAAAAATGACGACATTTATTACAGCATCCTTCCCACAACAACACAGTATGCACGAAATGCCATCTTTTCAGGACTTATGCCATCCGAGATCGAAAAACGATACCCACAATACTGGATACCGGAAAGTGCCGAAGGAAGCAAGAATCAATTCGAAAGTGAATTGCTGGGTGAGCAATTGAAGCGTTTCGGTAAGAACATTAAATACTCATATCATAAAATTTTAAAGCTTGATGCGGGAAGAAAGCTGGCCGACAACCTTGCGAATCTCTACCATAACGAATTGAATGTGATCGTCTATAATTTTGTAGACATGCTGTCGCACGCACGCACCGAGATGGAGATCATCAGGGAGCTGGCCGACGATGAAGCCGCCTATCGTTCACTCATGTTATCCTGGTTTGAGCATTCCTCCCTCTTCGACATCATCAAACAACTTTCGGAGAAAAAAGCACCCCTGATAATCATCACCGACCATGGCTCTGTCAAGGTGCAGGATCCCGTAAAAATCGTTGGCGACAGGTATACTACCACCAACCTCCGCTACAAATCAGGGAAGAACCTGAATTATGAGTCAAAAGAGGTTTTTGATGTGCGAAACCCGGACGATATTTTCCTGCCAAAGACCAGTATAAGCTCATCCTATGTATTTTGCAGAACAAATGACTTTTTTGCATATCCGAATAACTATAATTATTATGTGAAGTATTACAGGGATACTTTTCAGCACGGAGGTATTTCCCTTGAGGAAATGCTGATCCCTGTAATAACGCTGAGTCCAAAATCCTAAAGCATGGAGCAGGCCTATATCTGCCATTCAACTGATGAACTTGACTATATTGCAGGAGACATCCTGGATAAAGCCGGCGGTGCGCATGTCTTTGCTCTTTTCGGAGAGATGGGAGCCGGAAAGACGACACTCATCAAGCAATTCTGCAGCAGGCTGGGTATCACTGATGTGGTGACCAGTCCGACATTTGCCCTGATCAATGAGTACCAGTCAGAAAACGAAGGGCCGGTATACCATTTCGATGTTTATCGTATCAGGAAACTTGAAGAGGTAATGGATATTGGCTATGAAACCTATTTCTATAGCGGGAATTATGTCTTTATAGAATGGCCCGAGAAAATCATGGAACTTTTACCTGATAAATACGTATATCTAAAGATCAGGGAACTGGAGGATGGCAGCAGGGAGATCCTGGTAAAATACTAACACTATGGAAAACGGAAATCAGGGATTTACAAAGCTCTCTCATTCCGAGCAGTTCATGCCCCAGGAGGAGGTACTTGAAGTTTACCGTTCCAAAAAGAATTTGATCATCGGTATCCCTAAGGAGATCACCTACCAGGAAAACAGGGTTCCATTGGTACCTGAAGCCGTAAGTTTCCTTAGCAATAACGGCCATCGCATCATGGTGGAGGCCGGTGCCGGCGATGCTGCCCATTTTACGGATCATGAGTACAGTGAAGCAGGAGCCAACATTGTCTACAGCCCTGAAGAAGTATATAAGGCCAACATGATACTTAAAGTCGCCCCACCAACCCTGGATGAAATAGGCATTACACAGCCGGGCAGCGCCCTGATCTCAGCTCTGAACATGTACGGGCGAAACAAAGAATTCTTTAAAAAGCTCACGGCTAAAAAGCTTACAGCACTGGCCTACGAACTCATACGCGACCAGGCAGGGTCCTTTCCCGTAGTCAGGTCGATGAGCGAAATCGTGGGAAATACATCCATCATCATCGCAGCAAGATACCTCAGCCACCCCGATTATGGACGTGGCGTCATGCTGGGTGGGTTCCCGGGCATTGCACCGAGCGAGGTAGTGATCCTGGGAGCAGGAACCGTAGGGGAAAGTGCAGCACGCATCGCCATAGGCATGGGCGCCCTCGTTAAAGTCTTCGACGGGTCCATCTCACGCCTGAGAAGGATACAGAAACATCTAAATAACCGGATATTTACTTCGGTGTTGCAACCAAAAATCCTTCAGGAATCCCTGCAGACCGCAGATATCGTGATCGGTGCCATTCGCTCACAGGATGGCAATAGCCCCTGTGTAATCAATAAAGAGATGGTGAAGCGTATGAAATCCGGATCGGTGATCATCGACGTGAGCATCGACCAGGGAGGATGCTTCGAAACATCCAAACAAACCAACCATAATGACCCGGTGTTCAAAGAATATGATGTCACCCACTATTGTGTTCCCAACATAGCGGCAAGTGTCCCGTACACCGCTTCGCATGCCCTTAGCAATTTTTTCGCTCCCCTGCTGTTACAAGTTGGCGAGTCAGGCGGCTTAATCAATCTGCTAAAGAATGATTATCCCATTTGCAGGGGCATCTATATCTTCAATGGGGTTATCACCAACAAGCATATCAGTGAGTCCTTCGGACTACCCTTCCGGGATATCGAATTGCTGATCTCAGCACTGTAAGTATAAAGCAATGCCATCACCCCCAAAAAACACTGACAATAACAAAATAATATCCCTGCACGGATGCCCCATTCATTTTACGGATGAAAAGCATTTTGGCAGGCAGATTTCAGCATTTATAGGTGAAACTGAGAAAAATTTCATCCTGACCGATGTAAATACCGCAAAGCTTTGCCTGCCTTTGGTCAGATCGCAGTTTCCAGGCTTCGATGAATCTCGTGTGATCACCATGGAGGCCGGTGAGGGAGAAAAAAATATGAGTAGCCTGCACCATATCTGGAATTTTCTGCTTCAGCACAGAGCAGGACGCGATTCCTGCCTTGTTAACCTGGGTGGTGGCATGATCACAGACCTTGGTGGGTTTGCGGCATCAACTTATAAGCGTGGCATCCGCTTTGTCCACATTCCCACCTCCCTGATGGGAATGGCAGATGCCGCCATTGGCGGGAAAACGGGGATCAACATTGGTGGTATAAAAAACCAGGCCGGAACTTTTGCGTTGCCACAGGCAGTTATCGTTATGCCCGGATTTTTAAAAACACTGCTATGGCATGAACTGCTATCGGGTTTTGCAGAGATCTTCAAGGCCGCCCTCGCCCTGGATCATAGTTTCTGGAACAAGATAAAAGAATTATCCCTTAGCGAAACCAAGCGGGCTGCGATCATCAGCCTGCTGGAAAACAGCATCATCAGAAGATCTATTGAGATCAAGGCCGAAGTGGTTGCAAGTGATTTCCGGGATCAGGGCAAACGACAGTGCCTGAACTTCGGGCATAGCATTGGCCATGCCCTGGAATTATTAGAGCAGGGAACAGCTAAAGAGATCCCGCACGGATACGCCGTGGCTGCCGGGATGCTATGTGAAGCCTTTATCTCCAATCTTCGGTGCGGTCTGCCTGCAAAACAACTCTCCGACATTGAGAAATGTATATCCATAAATTTCCCGAAAACACATTTTGAAGAAAAAGACATTGAAGGGATCATTAGTCTGATCAGGCATGACAAGAAAAATGTTAATGACAAGGTCAGGATGTCGCTTCTGAAAGCAGCCGGCACTTGTGTGCCCGGAGTGGAATGCCCGGAAGCGCTGATCCGCAAAGGATTATCAAGCTATTTAAAAAAGGCCTGAGCGGGAGGAATTATGTCAATGAATTCTATTAAGGTCATAGCAGTTGATCGGCACATCGCCGGGGAAGTGGGGATCCCCTGGTCAAAAAGCATCAGCAACAGGGCATTGATGATACATACCCTCAGTGGGGGCCGCGTGAAATACAAACATCTTTCAGATGCAGCCGACACAGTGCTCATGCAGAAACTGCTGGCACAGATCAGCGAAAAAAAAGATTTCATCCTGGATGCGAAAAATTCCGGGACAGTATTCAGGTTCCTCACAGCATATCTTGCCATCGTTGAGGGCCGGTGGATACTGAAAGGGAGCGAACGCATGCTTAACAGGCCGGTCGGGCCACTGGTGGAAGCCCTGCAAACGCTTGGTGCTGAGATCACGTATGCCGAAAAACCCGGGTTCCCTCCCCTCCACATCACTGGTAAACAGCTAGAGGGTGGAAGCATCAATGTAAAGGCAGAACTCAGCAGCCAGTTCGTCTCTGCCCTGATGATGATTGCTCCGCTTCTCTCCTCAGGGCTCGAGGTTTGGCTGGAAGGAAAAGCTGTTTCAACACCTTACCTGAACATGACAGCAAAGATGATGAAAACCGCCGGCATAAATGTTGACTTGCAATTGCCTGTAATAAAAATACCCTGCGAAGATTACAGCAAATGCACATTGCCGGAAGAAACCGACTGGTCGGCTGCGGCATTCTGGTATGAGACAGCAGCCCTCTCTGAGAAAGGCAGTATATTTCTTCCCGGATTAAAAAAACATTCACTGCAGGGCGACAGTGAGGTGGCAAATATATTTCGAGCATTTGGCGTTAACACCCAATACTTTGACAGTGGTGTACTGATCACAAAAACCAGCACAGAAGTAAAAGATGTTGAAGTGGACCTTTCCCAGTACACAGACCTGGCACTGCCTGTGATCGTGACAGCTGCAGCTTTGGGATTAAAAGGCATTTTCACTGGTTTAGCATCTCTGCGGATCAAAGAATCGGACAGGTTGGGCATGCTGGCCACAGAGCTGGGAAAAACAGGAATTAGCTGCAGGATAACAAACAACAGCTTATCCTTCTCCTGTCAAAAGATGCATATCAGCAAAGCAGTAAGCACCTACGGTGACCACCGCATGGCCATGGCCTTTGCACCCCTTGCGTTGCTGGGAGAGCCCGTAAGCATTAATGATCCTGATGTGGTGAGTAAATCTTATCCGGG
>JAIOSQ010000310.1 GCA_021107535.1 Bacteroidales bacterium
TAATATAATATTCTTTACATGTTACAAAATTGAATTCTTTTGAAAGAAAATACTTTATTTCATTTCGGTACAATGGCAAAGCCTTTTTTCCCAAATTTTTTAACTTTAAATTATGCCTGATAAGATCACTAAAAAGATAAGAAATGTAATTTTTTGATCGCCTTGTCACTTTTTTTAAATCTGATAATTCCTCAATAAACTCATTTGGGTGAGTGAGAAATACAATAGGCTTTTCTTTTTTTGAAGCCTCATAAGATAATATCTTGCCCAATTGATGGGAAATACCGGGGAATAACCTTAATGTCGTACCTATATAAGGCATCAGCAAGGCTGAAATAGGAATTTCAAAAATATCGCCAGATCCTTTTTTCCATAAATTATTTTTATCTGTAAAATATGGATTACGGGGAGCAATAAGCCAATTCATTTTTTTTAAAGATCCCAGGGAAAGAAACATATCAAATCGTTGTGATGCAACAGAACTGTCAATTTTAAAGCCTGTTTCTTTTAATGCTATTGGAGTATCTTTGTTTACACGTGCAGCCGGAGCCCTGAAAGAAATAACTTCCTGGCCAGAAATATCCTCCAGTATTTTTTTTGATCTTGTTAAATGATCAATTTGTTTATTAAGAGAGAGCATATCAAATGCCTGGTCTATTTCATGTGTATATCCATGTGAAGCGACTTCATGGCCATATGGAATAATCATTTTAACAATATCCGGGAACTTTCTGGCGATATAAGCGGTATAAAAAAAAGTGGTTTTAATATTAAATTCTTGATATAAATCCAGAAGCAGAGGCATTCCTTCTCTTAATACAAGCTCGCCTGTTTTATCGGAAAGGCAATTATTTAAAATAGATGTTGTTTCAACATCGTTGGTAATGAGACAAAATTTTCGATTCATTAAAAGTAATATGAAATTGGATAAAATATTCAGCTATCTATTTACTATAAAATTGGATAAGCTTGTATGCAAATTTTTTAATCCAGGGCATTTTTATAATAATGATTTTAATATTATTCCTTAGCTTTTCACGAAATTCCAACCAATACCATTCTTTAACGGAATCAGTCCACAAGGTATGGGACTGTATAATAAGCTGATCAGGCAATCTTTTGGATTGAAGGACTTTAATTATGTCGGAGGTCCGGTGGAAAGAAAGCTGAAAAGAATTATTCACAAAATCTCTGACACTATATTTATTTCCATCCCAACGCCTGCCGGTATCTGTCAAATAAAATACTTTTGAGTAGTCAATGGATATATAGGGCTCACCGATGATTCCGAAATCTGATAAGCTATGAAATTTCCAAATCATTCTATTATCGAAGTCTGACATTGAGCTACCATGCATACAGACTGTTTTGACTGGGTAGTATGTACGAAAGTATGCCAGATTTTCCTTGAATTGCTTAATTGCTTTATTAATATTCCCATTACAGGATGAATAATCTTCGTAATGATATCCAATTTCGTGGCCTAAATCAACAATTTGCTTAATGATTTTGGGATTATTGCTAATCTTTGCAATCCTAAAATAATAAGTAGCCCTGATTCCCAATTCAGATTCTAACTGAGCCATTTTTAAAGCATTCTGCGGGCGCTCATCCACATCATGCCGCAGGACAATCGCCTTTTCTTCCGGGTTTTCAATGAATTCAGCAAAGGGCTGGAAAGAGTAAGCTCCCAAGCTTAAACTTTCAAGTAGTTGCCTGTATGTTTTTAATGTGAAGTCCATGGGGGCGGGGTACGCGGTGCGATTGTCCAATGCCTAACGCCTAAAGTCTTGATATAAGATATCTAAACTTCCCACTGGGCCCCGGATCAAGGAAAGCGTGTTGTTTAATGATTACATTATTGAAGAATGGAGCAAAGGCATCTTTAAGCTTCATTAAATCTACTTCAGGCAATTCTTTTTTTACCTCTACCCGGAATGTGATTTCACCAACCTTATCTTGTATGATCTGGAAACGCAGCATTTTCTGATTCCCGATAAAGCCGATCTCATCCATGAGGTTGGCAAAGAAGATCCCGTTTACCGAAACATGGTCTTTCAGAATGATGTTTTCATTGGCCCGCCCATGCAGTGCTGTCAGACGGGGTGTTGCATAACCACAGGCACAGGGAGCCTGATCGATTGTTCCGCTGTCACCGGTTTTATAGCGGATAAAAGGCTGTGAACGGTTGTCGAGGTTGGTCACGATGAGATTGTCCTTTTCATCTGCTTCCAGGATGCAGTGTTCCATGACAATATGCATGCCATGATGTTCTTTGCATTCAAAAGCAATGGAATTACATTCCCCACAGCCGTATTGATCGAAAAGCGGGGCCTGAAATACTTCTTCTATCATCCTGCGGTATTCCGGGAAGAGGGTTTCGGAGGTGGAGGAAACAGCAATGGGCTGAATGCCTCTGATGTTATTTCTTTTAATATAATCGGCCAGCAGCAGGATGGCGGAAAGGTATCCGCGGATCAGTTTCGGCCGGAAACGTAGCAGTTTTTTCACTACTTCTTCCAGGTATTCGTCGTTAAACGAGAAAGCATTATAGCTACGGAAGTTGTTAATTTGGTTAACCATCAGGTTCCGGATACCAGATACTGGATACCGGGAGGTACGTGGTACGAGGTGTGCGGTACGGGGTGATTTCTGATTTCTGATTTCTAATTTCTGATTTCTGATCTCCGTGCTACCCCAGAGTTCCACCTCCGGCATACCAGGTTCTATACCCATCCAGTCGTAGAAGCGATAATATGCTGCCAGGCTGAAGGAGCGGGTTTCCTGGTCACGGAAAAGGCGCAGGGGAGGGCCCGTTGTTCCCCCGGTTCTTCCAATTTTACATTTTTTAAGGTTGATCTTTTTTGAAAGCAGTCTCTCACCAGCCTCCATCGTCATCTTCCGGTCAACGACCGAGAGATCCCCCAAAGCCTGCTTATTGCTAATTTCTTTAACGCCTTGCTTTCTATACAAATCTCTGTAAAACGGTACAGACACTGTCACCTCCGCCAGGAGGTCTCTTAGCTTATTAAACTGATATTCTTTAAGTTTATCTCCTTCCCAGTACTGGGAATCATCCAAAAAACGTTTCGTGCTACGTACATTAGTTCCTTTGATGAGATCAAGCAATATAAGCCCGTTTCGGATCATTTAGTCAGGTTTATTCGTTTATACGTTGATTTGTTTAGTCGAAGATTAAATTGCCAAATTGTTAAATTGTTAAACTGTTAAATTGTTAGGTGTGGGATACGTGGCTTGTGGTAGACTTTTTTCACCGCTAAGGCACCAAAGCGCTAAGTTTCGTAAAGTATATCTGAAGTCCCAGGTACCGGGGAGTATAGAATGCCAAGTTTTGAATTTCTGTTTTTATCAGAGTATACACAAAGTACAGCACAAAGTATCGCGAAGAATTTCACCTAACACCTAACATTCAACACCTAAAACCTTATTTAAAGCTGTCTTGATATTCAGGATTCTCTTTCATGACCCGCATGATCTCCGGGTAGTGCTTTTGTCTGCTTTTTGATTCAGAAGGACGTATCAATGATTTAATTTTCCCCCAATTTGCACCCAGAATCAATTTTATTTTAACAAAACGCATACTTCCATAAGATAAACCCAATCTTGGAAACGCTAATTTATTATCGTGTCTTGATATAAATTTTACCTCTGTTGAAACAGCAATGGCAATATTATTTTTCCGGAGACAGTTAATTTCTCTTTCCCCAAAATCAATATTTGGAGTACCATTTGGATATGCAAAATATCTAACTTCGTGTCCAAGTAATTTTTGAAGTTTTATTATTGACCCTGTTATTTCGTTATCGCAATTCTCATCGCTTTCATTTTTTAAAATTGGGTGATTCAAAGTGTGTGCACCAATTGTTATTAACCCGGATTTTTCTACTTCGAGTATTTCATGCAAATTCATATTCTGGCAAGGTTTAGGGGGTGTGCTTGTTTCTTTTTGATAAAGTGAAATTATTTTTTTAATTCCGGCCAAAGGCAAATTTTTTAAAATACTCATAAAGGGTATTTCATTTATTGTTTTCATGGGCAAGGATAATTCTCTTGAAAGAATATTTATCATTGCATTTTTATCGTAACCTTTGACTTCTTGAAACCAAAAATTTTCTTGCTTTCCTGCAATTTTAGGTGAAACAAATATGGTAGCTGGTACACCGTATTTTTTCAGTATGGGATAGGCAATGGAATAAAATGTTTTGTCTCCATCGTCAAAAGTAAGATGACAAAATCCCTTTTTCTTTTCGTAATTATTAAGGTTTTCAAAAAACTTTAAATCTATTATTGTATATTTTGATTTCAATAGCAAAATCACATTTTCAAACCATGCAGCATCATTAACCACATGAAAATTAATAATCAGATTTCTTTTCATTTAGATGTGTATTATTGTTATTTTATATGTTCAAAGTCGCAGTCGATTAATTCAAAATCCCAATTCGCTATTTTTAATTTGCTTAAAATGCTTTCGACTTTCGAAAAGAATGCAAAACGAGGATGGCGAACGAATGATTTTGTCTTATTTTTTAAATAGTCTGATAATTTTTTATTCGATGTATAAAAACGAATATATGAAAGTCCATTTTTTATTCCGTAAATTCCCAATGTAGAAATCATTTTTTTTATTTCAATTTTATCATTGGTATCAGAAACCCACAGAATATCAATATATTCCCCATGATTGTTGTGTAGAGAAACCAATGCACTAAATTTCTCAGTTTTATAAATATAGTATTTGTCCCTGTTCGGGGAATTTAAAACCCGCCATTTGGCATAATCCATATCTCTGATTGGTGAAACTATATTTTCTGATGTTTTTTTTGTTTTTGTGTAAAAATTGAAAAATGTATTAAATGATTCTTCGTTTAGTTTTTCTAATTGATAAGAACTATTAGAGTATGAATGCCTGCTGTAAATCAAGAAAAAAACAGGATACGCAATGCAATTTAGGATTTTACGAAGGAAAGCTGGCAACCTTCTAACAAATCCCGGGTGGTTAAATGGCAGCATAAAGTTAAGGTGCATATAAGTGCCAAATGATTCAATCCAGCCGAATTTTTTAAATACACCAATTGATTTATCATTACAAAATGTTACACAACAATCGGAATACTTCATCCAATCTTTCGTAAGGATACTACCTAAGCCATATCTTTGAAATTCAGGCAAAATTTTAAAATCCATAAACCAGGAAGCTGTTTTCAAATTGTCACATACTGATATGTTGAAAGGGATCATTCCCGAGTGAGCAATAACCTGGTTTTTATACACCAAAACAAGGGGTGTTTTATTTTCGTAAAAATCAGTACGATTTAGCCACTTCCAATTTGATTCCAGAGAACTTATTCTATTTGGATACGCTTTTTGATAAAAATCAATCAAAAGGGTTAAATCAACATCACAGGCAGAGTGAATAGCAATTTCATTTTTGTTGAATTTGATATTATCCATATCCATTGTTTTTAACACGAAGGACACAAAGTACAGTACAAAGTATCACGAAGAATTTCAACCTAACACCTAACAACTTGTCCTGAGCTTGTCGAAGGGCTCAACACCTAAAATCTAATATAAACCTGTATTGATACTCCGGATCATCTTTCCATAAATGCCGTAATGATACTAAGCGATTCTTCATTTATATCACCAGCATTTTTGAAATATTTTTCTCTTTTTTTATTCCATTCTTGCTTTAAATCAGAGTTTGATAATAATTCTTCCATCTTTTTTAAAAGAAGATCAAAATCGTTGAAATTATACAGTAAGCCCAGCTCCTTTTCAAGTTTTATGAAGTTAGACATATCACTGTCGCCCACAAAACTATTATACCTTATGGATGGCACCCCTAACAAAGCAGCCTCGGTCGCCATACTTTGCGAATCTCCTACATATATCCAGGCCCGGCTTAACATATGATGAATGTTTTCCGGGGGAATCCGCATCCTGTACTTTTCAAATTCTTTCTCTATTGTTTGCTCTGACGATATCAGAACATTGCCAAAATTGGAAAGATAATCGACAAGAACACGCTTTTGCTCAAGATCAAAACCAGACTGATTCACATCATGATTTGCCTGCCAGCTTACAAAACGAAGAAAGAAAAACTTTTCATCCGGATGCTTAATGCCTGATCGAATAATATTTATATCGGGTTTAAAGTATCGGGGGCTTAAATATGATTCTTCAAAAAAGCCACTCACCCTGTGGTGTTTCTTGCCATAATCAATCGTATAGTTTTTTGGCGTGATGATCAGATCAGATAATGGAGCAACAAAATATTTCGTAAGCTTCACAACCTCCGAATCAGGAAAAATAATCGACTTGCATTTGAAAAACCTGGAAATTAAAACAGAATAAGCAGAGGATCTGCTTATTACAATATCAGGCCTGAACCTTTTAATCACCTTTTTATACTTAAGTAATAATTTTGGAATTAAAAGAATCTTAGAAAAAATGTTTTTTCCAAAATCATCATATGTAAAACAATCTGCATTTATATTTTCCAATAAACTTAAAACAACCTCCTTGTTACGGGCAATAACTAAAATTTGATTGTCCTCAGCGAGTTTTCGGATCAGGTTTTTAAACTGGTGAAAATGCTTTGGGTGGGTTATTTCAAATATGATTTTTTTGTTCTTCATAAACAAAGTGCTTAAAGCAAGCCGGTCCATTTCTTTTCCTGTCCATACCCAAATTTTTGCATCAGCTCAGTACAAATATTGTCAAGTTTTTTTGCCTGTTTTGGATCCCAGCTTTCCCATGAAGGAAATCCCTTTTTCATGGATTTATTTCGATTGGTTTTATTTAATTCTGTTTTTATCTCGTCATTATTTGTTATTAAGGAGAGGAGTTCATTGAGCTTGTCTGAGCCCGGCTTTAGATCTTCTATTCTGAAAAGATAATAATTTGGCAGATGGGAAAATCCCTCGTCAAACAAATGATGTTTTTTGTTCCATATCCAGCAAAAGTGTTCAAACTTTGACATGGAAAGGCGTTCTTTCAATTTTGGCTCAGGCATCCAGAAGGGGGTTAAGTGATGTGCTATCTTTCCGGAGAGATTCCTGTTTTTCCAGTTCATAAAAGATGTAACAAAATCACGGGGGTCGCGCACTAAATGAATGATGGTAATGTTTTTAAGGCCGGAAGGATCTTCCTCATACAATTTTTTAAAGTATTGGTAATAAACGATTGATTTCAACGGGTCAACTGTTGATGGGGGCAGGGCATGATTAAATTTTCTGGATAAATAGCTTATGAGGAAATAAAGACAAGCCTTATTGCTAAGAGCCAGGTTGCCCATCACATTCAGTTTTTTTGAGTTTTTCAACTGATGTAAATTACCCAATGACGGCTCATTATGTTGAATGAGATTGGATAAATAAGTCGTACCGCTTCTGCCGGTAGAGAAGATGTAAAAGTTTTTATTCATTTGTGTTAGCAGCTCAGGATTTATTCTGCAAAACAGATTGGTAAACAGAGATCAGTTTATGCGCAATGATCTCGCTGCTTAAATGTTGAACGGTCTGTCTTCCGTTGGTTCTTTTTCCAAAAGTTATTGCTTTTTCCAGTTTTAAAGCAATATCTTCCGGAGCGAAAGTGCTTATATAGCAAGCATCAGTATCCCTGATCACTTCTTTCACATCACCCACATCCGTCGATACAATGGGGCAATTACAGGCCATGGCTTCTTTGATGGCATTCGGGGAGCCTTCGAAAAAGGAAGTTTGCAGTAAAACGTCGGCAGCCGACAAATAGAACAGAATTTCTTCATGTGGGACATTATGAATGGCCAGCAATTCCGCTCTGAGCTCCTGATCTATAAGTTTACAAGCATCTTGTGCAAGCCTAAAGTTCTTCTCCCTCCTGCCGGGATCCGACAGGAATAAAATATATTTCTTTTCCGGATGAAAATGGACTTTTTTTCGGGCTTCTGTAACAGGAATTGCTTTAAAAAGACTGAGGTTTACCCCATTTGGGATCACATATGCATTTTTAAGCTTTATTCGATTTTTTGACCCTTGAGATTTCACAATAACAGCTTTCCAGGCATATTTTGCAAAAAGACGGATCAGAAGGCGATTAAACCTGAAATCTTCAATATCGCTCCCCATGAGAGAACAGACCAGGGGTTTTTTAGTTGCCAGGCTGGCTACATAAGCAGTATAAGAATAATGGGCATGGATCAGGTCAACATTATTCATTTTCAGATATTTTCTGAGTTTGAAAATGCTCGTTATATAAGATTTCCAACCCTTACCCCGGATGCTGAAAATGGCAAGCTTAAGCAATTCATTGAGCGAATTGGCCTGTGCCTGCACCACAGGGCTGATTTGATTACCTTGCTTTGCCCGACTGATAAAAAGGATATTCATTTATTGAGACCTCAAAACAGAATGATAAATCGAAATAATTTTATCAGCAATAATTTCATTATCCAGATCGCCTATTTTTTCTCTTCCTTTCGTCCTGCTGCCAAACTGAATAGCCAATTTTAGTTTCTCACTGACATCATCAGGATCAAAGCTTGTCAAAAAGCACCCTTCTGTGTTATCAATGATTTCTTCAACACTTCCAACATTAGTGGAAACGATAGGACAATTACAGGCCATTGCTTCTTTAATGAACTGCGGTGAACCCTCCATCAATGAGGTCATGAATGCAAGATCACAGGCATTCAATAATAAATTCACATCATCACGGGAGTAGCCTTTAAGTTCGATAAAATGAATGTCTTTGTTAAGTTTATCTATTGCCTCCCAGGCTAAAACTGCATTTTTGACCCAACTGTTAAATGAACCTGCGAACAGAATATATGTTTGATCATTATTCAGCTTTAGTTTTTCTCTTGCCTGTATTTTGTCGACAGGGTAAAATGTGTCAAGGCCCATACCACAAGGCTGAATGATAAAGTTTTTTCTTGCGTGTGCCTTACTGGCTAGTTTTGAGGATACATAAATATTATACCGTGACAGTTTTGCCGCAATCATGGAAAAAGGCCGGGCTTTCTTATAATTTATATCGCCTCCATGAAAAGTAGTAACAACAGGAATTGTTCTTTGAAGGTTTGCAAATAATCCCGAAAGGCCATAATGTGCATGAATGATGTCCGGTTTGAATATGACAATCTGCTTTTTTAATTGGGAAAAGCTTGTAATATATGCTTTAAGCCCCTTTCCTTTAATGAAAAAAAATTGAAGATCAATTCCTTTGTCTTTGATCGCATCAACCTGTTCCCTTATAAAAGGACTGGTTCCAAGCTTTTTACGACATACAATGAGTACTTTCATTGTTCTAAACCGCTCCCCTTCCGGCCAGTTTAAACCAGTTCCATCCGATTACCAGGATAATGACCAAAACAATATATGGCATGAAATACTTTTTATTTCCGGGGTGCATTTGAGTTATTCCGAAGGCCGCCAGGATCAATAAAAATGGCACAACAGGCAGATGAAACCTTTCCGATATGGCAAAAGAACTTTTAGCCAGGATAAAAAGATAAGCAATAACAAAAGACAGGATAAGTACATGCTTGCGCAACATTTTACGTCGGTAGAGAAGAACAAATGCAAGGATCACAAAAAAGGCATAGATATTCCGCACAAAATAGCCCCCGGAAAGCAGCATTTGCTGCTTCTGAATTTCGATATTTACAAAGGTAGGAAAGGGGGCTACAAACATAAATGGTACAAAAACCATGGTAGAACCATAAGTAGCCAGGGTGTTTCCCCCTTCCTTGTTAGCCCGGAATTGCATGTTAATTTCCTGCTGGTCCTGCCCATGAAGGTAATAATTGATCTCACCCTGAATTTTAGCAGATAAAAAGAACCAGATAACAAGTAAAAACCAAAAACTGATCATCAGGCGGTTCATCCAATTCACGGCCAACCTTTTGGATAAACCCAATGCAGAAAACAAAGCAAAAATGGCACTCAGCCCAAGTACGGTCCGAAAGAAAAACAAGGAAGCCCCCAGCAAGCCGGTAAGAACAAGATTATATAATGTAATTTTATTTCCGCGCAATAAATAATCTGCCCTTTCCATAAAGGCAATGAGCAGAAAAACCATCAGGGGTTCTTTCAGGTGCAGCCCGGTATAATAAATGAAATTTGGCAGAAGCATGGCCAGGATTCCGGCGATCCTTCCAGCCTGCTCTCCGAAATTTCTTCTTGCGATCTGATATATGAGCATGGCACTCCATGCGCCGATCAGTGCATTGATGATACGGGGGATGATCACATAATTTCCAAAAACAAAATATATAAGAGACAAATAAAATGGAAACCCCTTGTCGGAAGGCCCAAGACCCCAAAGACCAGAGGTCAGATCGTTATAACCATGAATTAATACGCTTTTTCCTGCCTCATGATAAATCAGCGAATCAGCAGCAGAAAATGCAAAAGGTTGATCAGTATGATAAATAAAGAAAAAATAACTGAATACCACCCAGATCAACCGTAGGATGAATGCTGTACCAAACAATTTGTGCCTGAATGATCTTTCCGGAATACTGCTCCATTCTTTCGTGAGGACATGTGCAAAATAAAAAAACCCAATCACTTCAATAAATGCAAAGGCAACCCATAATAATGGCAATGCACGTCCGCGGAAAAATAAAAAGCAAAGTGATAAAACAATAACAAATGCAATAATTGCAAGTTGGGTGTAGTGACGGGGCAGATATGGAACAATAGGTGTCTTCATTCAAATATGAAATCCTGATTTAATCAAATCCTAAATCCTAAACAATATCAAATGATCAAAGCACAAAATTCAAAATAGTCACGCGATTGAGTGTGAGTTGTTTTGAACATTGCGTTATTCGAATTTAGAATTTGTTTAGGATTTAGATATTAGTGCTTAGAATTTATTTATAGACTCATTGTATTTCATTATAGATTGCTATCAAATTGTTCAGATGATTTTCAATGGAATATTCCTCCCCGGCCCATTTTGCATCTTCTTTTGCCTTTTGGATGAATTTTTCTTTGTTGGCCAGGAAGCGGGCAAAGTGATCAAACAGGTCTTCTTCATCCTTACTGCGGTACAGTGTAGCATGTTTGCCTTCTTCCGTGATCTCTGCCATAACTGACCAGTCGTTCACAAATACAGGTATGCCCGCATACATGGCTTCTATCACTGCAATTCCAAAAGTATCATGATCTGTGGAATAAATAAAGGCATCCAGTTGGTTCAATAAATTTGGTATATCATTGCGTGGACCCGGGAAAAACACCTTTGAATTAAGGCCCTGTTCATCACAGTATTTAATACAGTCATCCATATAGCGGGCTTCCGCATTAATTTTGGCTCCTGCAAAGACAAAAGCAAAATTGATATTCTGTTTTTTAAGGAGTTTTAAAAACCGGCAGATGGTCATCTGGTCACGCACCGCATTGAAATTACCCACACTGCCCAGCAGGAGACAATCTTCCGTAACACTGAATTCTTCCCTGATTGATCTATACTGAATGTGCCTGAACTTATCAAAGGAAATACCATTATAAAGCACTTTAAGCTTTTGTGTTTCCTTCAGTACGTATTTTTCCGAATAATATGTTTGTTGTGACTTACTTACGAACAGATTCAGATCTGTCCGCTTCAGCATGAATTTCAAAACTAAGCGGTAAAATTTGCTGTATCTATAACCATATCCATGAAGCGTCAGGACTACTTTGATCTTCAATCCAAAGCAGGCCAGGTATGCATATAAAGCGTCGATGGGTTGTTGTGCATGTGCAATTTTAATTTTTTCTCTTTTCAGGAGTTTTCTCAGTCTGAATAAATAAAAAACATCAAACCAATTACGGGGATATACCTGAAACAGACTTATTCCTGTATGTTTGAAATCTTCAAAAAGCGAGCCCTCTTTTCTGTATATCCCGGCAATATCCAGGCCTGTCTTTTTTGCTTGCCTGAAGGTATCCAGTAAAAGGGTTTCTGTCCCACCACGATTTAACGATCCCAATAAATATGCAATTCTCATGCTAGCCTGTTATCTGATTTTGTATTATAATACTTTTTTTTTAAGTGTAGAACCGGCCTTTTTCAGGGAATACCAAATCTTAAGCACAGAAAGTGGCATATGATATTTCAGGTGCCAGGAGAAAGCCTGAGCAGAAAAATCTACTTCTGCCAAAATCCGGTTTGTCTCTGTTCTATATGCCCCTGCCAGGTGATACCGCAACAGGGCCCTTAACCTTAGTTTGTCCAGTAAATGTTTTAAAGAAGGATTAATTTTTTCCTCCTTTTTCATATACTCCAATTGAAATATATAATGGTTTTCCGGTTCCCAGATCCTGCCTCCCCCAACTGTCCGGTTGTTTGCACCTACATCCTGGTTGTAATAAGCCAGAACTTTGTTCAGATAGGCAATTTTATGTTTCAGTACTACACGTACCCAGAGATCAAAATCCTCCCCAATTTTTAAGGTGACTTTATAACCATTCATTTCTTTAAATATTTTTCCTGGTATAATAAAGGATGAAGAAGTAATGGGCATCCACATGGTGGTGGAATAAACCTTATAATAATCAATGTAACCCTCATTAAAATCTTTTTTCAGACCTATATTGGCTTCTATCTTTCTTCCGTGTTTTACTGTATAATATTTTGCTGCCCAGAGCCCGGCATCCGGATATTTATGGATCAACTGCTGCATTTCTTCCAGGTAATGGGGATCCCACCAATCGTCTGCATCCAGAAATGCAATATGATCATATCTGGCAGCCTTCACCCCATTGTTCCGGGCTGTGGACACTCCGAAGTTGGACTGGTTGATGATCCTGATACGGTCATCCCTGATTTGTTGTACAATTTTCAGGCTGTTGTCGGTACTGCCGTCATTTACGATAATCAACTCAAGATTCTCAAGGCTTTGCTGTAAAACAGAATCAATAGCTTTTTTAATATGATCTTCCTTATTATATAAAGGAATAACAACAGAAAACATCATATTTGGCAAATACCTTTCAATTTATTAACTACCTTTTGTTCTTCATTTTTAGGGTAAAACAAATAATCATTAATAACAGCACTCTCCGGAGTCCATTGTTTTATAGTGATTATTTCTAATTTCTTAAAAGAAATCAAGCTGAATTGGCCCTTACTTGTATGTAATTGTATAATGCCATAATTCAAAGATTTAAGCAACTCGCAAACAAGCATCGCCCTTTTCTGAGTAAAATCTAAAACTTCGGCACTGTGACTATCCAAAACCTCACAAACAACGATTGGCTGATGCTTGATTATAGCCTTTTCCATTCCTTTTAACACCTCATATTCAGCGCCTTCAACATCGATTTTCACAAAACCAATTTTTTCTTCTAAATAAAAAGACTGATAGTCTAATGCTAAAACAAATTCTTTTTCTGTAAAAAAATTTGGCCTTAGAGATGAAATTAAAGATGCACGTGAATCAGTAATTAAACTTTTTTCCAAGACTAAATTTGAAACATGAGTAGACAGGGCAACATTTTGAATAATACAATCTGTAAAACTATTTGTTTTCGTTAATCTTTGAAAATAAGCTATACATGTTGAATTTGGCTCAAATCCGATATATTTAATATCAGGACAAATAGTTTTTAACCGCAGCAATGTTTGCCCAATATTTACACCAACATCAACAAATGTTTTATTCTTGGTTTTTACAAAAATATGAATCATAGAGTCTAACCACTCTTTATGTAAAACCAGATTACTTAAACCGATTCCATTAATAAAAGGAATCAGTACCATTCTTTCATTAAATCTTTTTTTTAATACAAAGTTTATTTTATCTAATAAACCTAATCTTTTTAGCAATTTTATGAAGTATATCTTCAACATACTCAAAGTTTAAAAATATTGTGGCAGCAAAGACCTCGCATTTGATTAGCCGATGACCCAGATAAATATTGCTTTTTATTGCTTAAAGATAAATACAAGGTCGTCTTCATTAGTTATAGTTTTTTTCCGAAACCATTGGAGTAGTTTCTCAAGCCTTACAAATCCAATTATATGACCAGTAAACAGATAGATGAAACCATAAAGGATTTTTCCTTTATATCGTGGTATCCCGTTTCCTGCATATTGTTGTGAGCAGGAAAGATGATAACGCCCTTCAGCTTTCTTCCCCTTGATAAAAAAGGATCTGGCAAGACCGAAAAAGAAAATGGAAAAAAATTTCTTTTGGGTTTCATTGAGCGTGCCGTTCTTAGATTCAAGCAATCGGATTTTATTTTCCATGATATAAACCGTGGCCCACATGTCTCTATTTCGGCTCATGCGCTTAACAGAAATTCTGCTGTTTTCCTGATGACTGCGATAATTGAACAAAATTCCGGGTCGATAAATAAAGTTTACTCCATCCAATGCAAGACGAAAATGAAGATCTGATTCTTGGCCTGAAGGAAGTTTTTCATCAAATCCGCCAATGCGTATTAAATGACCTTTTCTGTGAAGCGGGCAGCTGATTAAAATGATCCAGTTCGACAGAAAAAATGTTTCAGGATCATTTTTCAAAGCTTCCTGTTTTGTAAATTGGCTGGTTTGTGTTATTTCACCTTCTTTGTTTATAAAATTAAAGTCCCCGAAAACAAGCTCATCCTCACCAAGTGATTCCATATGATTTAGCTGGTTTTCAATTGCATCTGCCTGAAGTACATCATCTGCATCAAGGAATTTAATATATTTCCCTTTTGCGGCCTCCAAACCCCTGTTTCTGGCTGCTGACCCTCCTTTGTTCCGTTGTCGAATGATTTTTACGCCGGCTTCCTTGTATTTACATGCAATTTCAAAAGATTTGTCTGTGGACCCATCGTCAATAACAATAATTTCTGTATTTCCGTATGTCTGGTTCAATGCCGACAGCATAGCTTCTGCAAGAAATTGTTCTGCATTGTAAACGGGGATGATTATGGAGACCAGGGGAAGCATTGGCTATGGGTTCCGGTACCTGATATTAAATGATCAAATCATAAGTTTGATGACGGTCTTTTCGTTTTCTTCACCGATATAATAATCAGAAATGAAATTTTCATCTTTGATCAGCCGCCAGATAATATAAAGAAGATCGGTATCAGCATTAAATTTATCTGTTTCATTCTTTTCATGAATATTTTTTCCTGACAGAGCGTTTAAGATTCTATTGACCTTATTGGGTTTTCTGCTTTTTTGGATTTCAATTCTCAGACATTCGTCATCTTTCAAAGCCTGAAGGTCGCTGATCAATAGTGCAGCGATATTACCTTTGTAGAACCAGCTCCCGGTGTCATTGTATTCAAAATCGATTTCTTTACAATTGAAAACGCCCCTGTCTTCTCTTTTTAGAAGTTTCCCCCAATTTTCATCATTTCTTACTAACTTTTCTTTATACAATTGGAAGTGAATATTCATGCTCTCCCACCAGCGATCCGGGAAAAAATCTTTTTTTGCCCCTGAAGCGTCGGGATGCCATTGATGAAATACAGGATATTTGTTGATATCAAGACAAGTACTTATCATGCCCATTTGATCAAGCCTGGAATATAGATCCCTATCTTCAACACCCCAAAAACAATAATATTCATCGAAACCTCTTATTTTCTCCAATTGCATTTTATGAATTAAATGTGCTCCGCCGCCACCATTCTCATTTGTAATCGGTAAATCCGCAGGTACATTCGTAAACAATGAATTATTGAATGAAATATTGTCAGGCAGGAGATAATTCCGGCTATATACCCTTACATTCACTTCTGCAGCATTTAGCATGGCTTCTAAAGTTCCCGGCGAGTATACCCAATCAATATCGCCCAATAAAACATAGTCTGAGCTTGCAAGCCTGATACCCGTATTTATGGCATGAGAGCGGTTCCAGGGCATTCCCCTGGTTTCATTATAATAGTACTTTATAAATGAATAAGATTCTACCAGAGGCTGTATGGCGGCGCGATACTTTTCGTCACTACCATAATCAATAAAGATAACTTCAAGATCTTGAAGTGTTTGATTTGCTATTGAATCCAGGGCATGCTGCACTCTTTCCGTATCACGATTCTTATATACGATAATGATGGAAATTCTCACATTCATTTTAGCTTCTTTTTGTAAAATAAATAATTATCTGTTTCCTGATATTTTTGCAAACCGGCTTCAATTATAGCATCATTTATTTTAATTGTCCGATCAATTAAAAAATGATTCTTAATTAAATCATCTTTATGTACAATTGTAAATTCTGCAGATGATAAACTTTCAATAAAGTCCTGGAATGTTAATGCATTGCTATAAGCAAAACCATACTTTTTTGGGTTTGCCGGGTTAAAATGACACAAATAGTAAAGTTTCATATTACAAAATACATATACGCCGGATTCTTCCGGGATGACCTTATTAATTTCTTTTGCCAGTTCTATGTCGGCTTTCAAGCTTGAATGCGTTGAAAACAAGAAGCTCCTGGTACGTCCGCCAACAAAAAACTCATTCAGAAAAAGGCTTAAAAGAACAATGCCCAGGACCAATATTCTATTCTTTGGTACATAAACATCAAACAACATCACCCCAATAATAATTATTGCCGGCAGCATGAGGATATAATAATGGGCGTAAGTATTAAAATATAGCTGAACGGAAAAAAGAATAATTAATATTAAGTAGGCCAAAAAATGTGTCTTAATTTTAAGAAGCCTGATAAATACCATGGGAATAAACAGCGCCAGGAGGTAAATTCCGATAGTGATATATTTACCAAAGGCAAACAACATATCCGGAATATTCTTTTCCCCATAAATTGATAGCCTTCCGCCTGCAAAAAAATCATAATGAACACCATAAATCATTCGAAACAGAAATATAAAAGATAATAAAGCCAGTATAAGCCCCAGGGAAAATATTGAGCCCTTCATGAATACTTTTTTGAATGAAGCGCGATTGTCAATAAGTATGAGCATGTATAAGAGCGCAGTATAGCCAAGTCCGTATTGCTTGGTAAGAAAGGCAAAGAGTGCACTGACTCCGGACAGGATCAGTAAAAGATTGCCGGTCCGTTCACTTTTTAAATACATTAGCAAGGCAAGCAATCCCCATAAATTAATGAAAGGTTCCAGTAAGAAGTATTCTCCTTCGAGTTTAAACGACAGGAATAAATATAATAAGGGGGCAAAGAAGCGAATAAATTTATTTTCAGAATAATGCCTGCTAATTTTTGAGATTATGAAAGCATTAATAAACTGAATTAAAAATATAAACCCCAGGAAAAGCTCAAAAGCAATGGCTTTTCCTACCAGCAACTTTATGGGCAGCAGCATATAGAAAACCAGGGGCGGATACATGATCCTGAGGTCGTGTTCGGGTATAGCGCCATCTGCAATACATTCGGTCACTCTTAAATAAAAACTGGCATCCACGCCCATATTCGGATAGATCAAAGCATTGGCATACATACCTGCAATGATCAGGAAAAACAACAGGTTGAAATATTTATAAAACAGGTTGGCAGTTATTTGTATAATATTTTTCATTTCACTGTGAGTGCTTCACTTTTTGTTTAGGATTTAGATATTAATTAGTGCTTAGAATTTTTCAAGAAACCCTCCATACACCCCTTTGGGGTTCTTTACTTGTTGGATTTGTGCAAGCGGCCAGCAATTATGGGTATCATTCTGTTATAAAGATCTTTCATCCCCGGGGCTCCGAAAAACAATAAAAACCCATATAAGATACTAAAAGGAACACTGATACACAGGGCAAATAAAAACCAATTCAGATATGATAACGGATTGGGCAGCCAGCCTGAATGTACCAGTGGATACAGGATTAACCAGCTAAGTATTAAGAGGGCCGGATATTTAATTATTTGTTTCAGGTAAACCCCGAACTTTTCCTTAAAGCCATCCCTGAAGAGAAAAAATGGTTTCCAGAGACTTTCTATTAAAAAAGTACTGATCGCAATTCCCAGAATGACTCCAATTAATCCATAATAATACCCGACAGCTATAGATATGATCAAATTCATTGCTGCTTCAGCCCAGGGAGCCCATACGTCTTTAAATAAAGCATAAGCATTGAGAAAATACACTGCGGTATTACGGATTATGAAAATATATGCGTTAATAAGCATGATTATGAGAACCAGATGGCCCAGGATAAATTCTTCTCCCAGCCAAAGAGAAATAAAGGGCTCGGTAAGGTAATAAAACGAAAAAACAAAGATTCCTGCGATCCAGAAAAAAAGAGCATTAAATTCCCAGAAAACCTTTTTTATTGTCTCTTTATTGTTTTCTGCAATTACATGCCCGATGCCGGCCAGATTTGAACCAAGCGTAGAGCTGATAAGAACAGATATTTTTTGAAAGATCAGCAGGTAATTCGTATAATATGTAACTACAGTAAGTGAGGTCAGGGCATAAATAATAATGTTAGAGGATTGCTGAGAGACAAAGCCTGCCAATTTGTGCGCAAAAAGCTGTTTCACTTTTAGCAGCACTTCCCTGTTGCGCGCCATGAGTGCTCTTCCCTGGCTTAAATTGGGTTTTAGCCAGGGGTATTTTTTGCTTATTGTATAATTGATCCAGAACCTTAATGCAAAGCCAAATACCAGCTCAATACCCAGCCAGCCAAAATAATTTCCATTCAAATATTTAAGGTAAACAATCTGAATAGCCACTTTAATAATGTTCACCCAGTTTGAGAGCCGGGTCGTCACATAGGTTTGCTGGTTGGCAGCCAGCAACACCTGTTTATAATTATTAAAATAGCTGACCAGGGTAATGGCCAGGAAAGTATAAAATGCGCCGTACAGGATTAAAAAATCCAGCTCAGTCTTGGCAAAAATATTTGGAAGGAAAAGAGAAACAATGATCCCGATTCCAAGAATGACAAAGCCAATGATCCTGTACAAAAAACCGAAAAGGGAAATGATCTCATTGATCTTATTTTGATCCTTGTCAAATATGGGTTTGTACAGGGATGTGGCAACGGCAGTATATATACCCAATTCCGCCAGGTTAAGGAAACCCAGAATATTGCGCATGGTGGCGCTCAGGCCCACCAGCTCTGTTCCCAGGCTGTCGATAAAGACCTTACGGGAGACAAAGGCCAGCACCAGGGCAATGAAGTAGAAGATAAAAGCTACCCGGGCGTTTTTGATGCTCTTATTAAGGCGGGACAATTATGAATGGTTTGGAGTGAAGGAGAATAAATTATATGATTTTCTTTTTAATAATAAACTTGGGCCTGTTCTTCGTTTGTTCAAGGGTTCGCCAAAGATATTCACCAATCAGGCCCAATACCAACAATTGCATGCCTGAAAACAAAAGAATAATGATCATCAGCGGAGCCCAGCCTACAAAAGGAGTACCCCAGAAAATATACTGAATTATGATAATCATTGAATAAAGGATTCCCAATAAAAAACTGATAATGCCGATGAGGGAAAAAAAACGTAGTGGGGCATAGGAATAATTCAAAACCCCATCCAGCAGATATTTAATCTTTTTTGAGAAAGTCCATCTTGATTTGCCGGTATCGCGTTTTTGCCGGGCATATGGAATGAACTTTACGGGAAAGCCTGTCCATAAGATCTGGCCCTGCCAGAAAGGATTGCTTTCATTAAGTTCCATGATCTTATCTTTTACTTCTTTTGAGATCAGCGCCACATCAAATCCCCCATCCGGCATATTGGAAAAACTTAATTTACGCATCATCACATAAAAGAACTTAGAAGTCATTTTCCTGTAATAATTTTCTTCCCTGTCAATCCGCTGTCCCACAATTATAGGTGCTTCTTCACGAATAAAACTACCGATCATTTCTATCATTAAATTCACCGGTTCCTGAAGATCAGCGGCAATATTTAGAATTCCCTCCCCCTTGGCTACCTCATAACCCGCATAGAGTGCTGCTACCTGTCCAAAATTTCTGCTGAACTGAATAACTTTTATAGATTTGTTTTGGGCTTGAATTTCTTGAATTTCCTCAAAGGACCCATCCTTTGATCCATCATCTACAAAGATGATTTCAAAGGTAAGATTTGGGAATTTGGGAAAAACCTCACTTATTAAAATTTGATACGTCCTATTTATACTTCCTTCGTTAAAGTAGATAGGAATTATGATAGATATATTTTCAACCATAGTAAGATATAATGAATGATGGAGTTTTTTATGAAAATCAGATCGAGCTAATGATCCTGAATTATTTGTTTCTTTAATATTAATTACAAAGAATTAAGATACTTGTCACCTAAACCTCTTTCTCTGATTATTTTAGCTGGACTACCATACACTAAAACATTATCTGGTACATCTTTTAGGACTAAAGACCCGGAGCCAATAACTGTATTTTCCCCAATAATTATTCTGTCAATAATTGTCACTCCTAATGTTATTGCTGAATATCTTCCAATATTTACTTTACCTCCTGTTACTACTCCAGCGGAAATACTTGCAAAGGTACCTATCTTACTATCATGTTCCAGTTGAGCGCCGGTAGCAAAATGGCAAAAATCTCCAATTATACAACCAGGACTAATTATACAACCAGCCATAGCTACAAGACCAATTCCTAATTTAACATTTTTACCAATAATTACCGATGGATGTATGGCATTCACAAATTCAAAATCTGGTATCAGTTCTAAAATACAATCATGCACTATTTTCCTTGACCAGTTATCTCCTATGGAAATCAAGCCACAATCAATATTATTTTCCTCAACTAAGCTGATTAGGTTTTCTTGTCTTCCAATTACCTTATAACCATATAAATATGAACCAATAGTTGCATTTGAGTCAATAATGCCAATAATATTGAAATTTCCATCTTTTTCAATAATGTCAGCACAAACATTTGCATGCAAGCCTCCGCCAAATAAAACAACGTTTTTCATCATTATACACAGAAAATTAAAACAAACAACAATAAATAATTATGCTAATATACTTTAAAGTCAAATATTTATACAGCTTTATTATATCTTTTTATTATTTTATATACTCTATCTATTTCAATAGTATTTAATGTCGGATAAATTGGCAAACACAAAACCTTTGAAGTAATATCATGTGCGACAGGAAGGTTCTTCTTTTTCGCAGATTTTAGGTTTTTATAAGGAGGGAACTGGCTGATCAGGGGATAAAAATACCTCCGGGCATAAATGTTATTTTTCTTGAGCCTGTTATAAAGTTCATCTCTTGTGATACCGGATGAATCCTTTTCAACCAATATTGGAAAATATGCATAATTATGTTTTACCCCTGGTATATCGGCTAAAAATGAAATACCCGGTGTGCCATCCAGTGCTTCACGATATTTTTGGGTGATGATTTTCCTTTTATGAATACTCTCATCAATGGTTTTTAATTGCAATAAGCCATAGGCGGCCTGGATTTCGTTCATTTTGGCATTGATCCCCGGCCCAACGACAGTCACTTCATCTTCAAACCCAAAGTTCTTCAGGTGATCGATATGTTTTTTCATGGCTGCATCATGTGATATGATCGCCCCTCCTTCTATGGTATTGAACACTTTTGTTGCATGAAAACTCAGCACGGAAAGATCACCAAAATTATTGATAGAATTACCATTTATCTCTACACCGAAAGCATGAGCTGCATCGTAAATGACCCTTAACCCATACTTTTTTGCGATATGCTCAATTTCTTCAAGCCGACATGGGTTGCCATAAACATGCACCGGCATGATGGCAGTAGTTTTGGGGGTAATGGCGGCTTCAATTTTTGCAGGATCAAGGGTATAGAAATCAGGTTCAATATCCACAAACACCGGTTTGATCTTGTTCCACCAAAGGGCATGAGAAGTTGCCACAAAGCTAAAGGGAGTTGTAATAACTTCACCAGTAATATTTAAAGCTTGCAGGGCAGTGAGAAGAGCAAGAGTCCCATTGCTGAAAACAGAGATGTGTTTTACACCAAGATACTTTGCCAGGGCACTTTCAAATTCCTGGTGAAAGGGGCCGTTATTTGTAATGATCTTATTATCCCAAATTTTTTTGAGATAAATATTTAACTCATTCAAAGGGGGTAAAACAGGTTTTGTAACGTAAACTGCTTCCTTCTTTTTAGTCATACAGGCCGTTTTAATTTAGATATCGGTAAATTATTTATTGGTGATATTTCTGGCCGAAAACAAGATATAATTATATCCCATTTGTGTCAGGTTGTGTCCGTCGGTACCTAAGTCGGTTTTATTATAGGATTCTGGGAAATTCCAATTTGTTTGTGATAAAAAATTACGCATCATTTCAATTTCGCCTGTATTAATAATAATGAAATCTACCTTTTTCTGAGGAATGTTTGCATTATCACTGACAAAATTATATGCCCAATAAGTCAATCCATCCGGAACGTATCCTCCGGCTGCATATACAAGCATATAGGTTTCATAAAAAGCCAGGATGTTGTCTCCGGTATTAAACCCATTTTTATTTAAGGCGCTGATCCCATTTTCATAAAAATTATTTTGATATTCTGAAACTTTAATACCCTTGAAACGAACTGCGTTTTCAATAGGATATTTTGATCTTTTAATACTGTAGTTGTAGTGCGGATGTCTTAAAAATCCTTGAAACACGAATACTATTGATACGGTGATAATAAAAATTAGATTATACTTTGTGTATTGAAATTTATTAGGAAGTATTCCAAGATCTGCATAAAGTATGTAAAGTGCTAAAAACCAAAAAGGCATAAAATAGAACATTTTACGGGCAAGTAATTGGTTTGAACCCAATACCGCCAGCAGAGGAATAAATAATACGATCAGAAATAATATAAATCCACGCCGAAAAATGAATTTCTTATCATTTGGTTTATTAATTAAAATATACTCAAGCAATAATACGATTATCGGAAGGATAATAATATTCGAATAGAAAAAAGATAACTTGTAGATCAGTATAAGCAAAATAAGTAAAAATATCCCATCAATTATAATAGCAAATTTTGACCAGAGTTTACGGATATAAAAATGTGCAATAGTTGCAATTATGACCGGTAAAACAGTAAATAAAAGGTCCGTAAAGTATCTGAAAATAATAAGAAACTGGCCTCCCGTTTCGTACTTCGTTGATTCAAATTTTACAGCACTTTTATATATTTCAAGAATTCCGTCTACTACATTTAAAATGTTATTAATTAATAAACTATAAA
>JAIOSQ010000306.1 GCA_021107535.1 Bacteroidales bacterium
ACTACCGGTGCACCGGGCGAAGGCATCAAGGTAAGGATCAGAGGCCTTGGTACCATAAATAATAATGATCCTTTATATATTATTGATGGTGTTCCGACGAAGGACGTTACCGGAATACTTAATAGCGAGGATATCGAATCAATGACTATCCTTAAGGATGCTGCTTCTGCTGCAATATATGGGGCAAGGGCAGGTAATGGTGTTATCATCATTGAAACCAAAAAAGGCCAGGCAGGTAAAACACGCTTCAGTTTCAATACTTATGCAGGGATACAGACACATGGCCGCCTGACGCCTATGTGTAATACAGATCAATATATAAATTTATATAATGAAGCTGTCCTGGCAGATAATGCTACCCTGCAAATTCCCCGTGAACCTATTCCGGATGACATAAGGCCACAGTTATCCAACACAAATTGGCTTGAAGAGATCTTCCGTCCGGCTTTAATGCATAATTATCAATTAACGATCAGTGGAGGTGATGCCAGGTCCAGCTTTCTGATAGGAGGTGGCTATCTACGTCAGCAAGGGATTATTCTCAACTCTGATTATGAAAAGTTAAATTTCAGGACATCCATTAATACAGAGTTGGCAGAATGGCTTCATGTTGGTTCCAACTTAACCTTTTCTTATTCCAAGCAGGATATTATTGGTGCTTCGGGCGACGGTTATGGCGGTAACGGCGGAAGCGTTATCAGGTATGCTTTCTTCAGAACACCCCCGGTACCTGTATATGAATCTAATGGGGAGTACAGTGACCTCCCAATGTTTGAAGGTTATGATCGTGCTGAGTTGAATACATGGTTTGGTGATGGATATAATCCTGTCGGACTGGCAGATAAATACGATTGGAATGCACAAACATACCGTTTATTTGGAAATTTCTTTGCTGACTTTCAAATAACCGAAGGATTGAAATTTCGTTCCGATTTTGGTGTAAACATGTCACTCATAGATGAAAAACGTTTTAACGAAAACTGGGGTACCGATGATAGGATCAACAGCCCTAATAGTATGACCAAAGGGGTTGGCACGGCCTTTACCTGGAATTGGACAAATACGCTTAATTATGTAAAAACGTTCAACGAAAAACATAACACCTCCTTCCTTTTGGGTGTGGAAGCAATTAAGAACAACTTTCATGAACAGGTAGGAACGGATAGGGATTTTGCAGACCAATCTGCTAACCTGCGCTATCTTGGCAATGGATTATCACTTTATAAGGGAGCGGATGAAAGCCAAACTGGCTGGTCATTACTTTCAGCCTTTGCACGTGTAAATTATAATTATAAATATAAATACATTATTGAAGGAGTTGTCAGAACAGATGGCTCTTCCAGGTTTACTTCTGATAACAGGTGGGGCGTTTTCTACTCAGGATCCATCGGGTGGAGTATGCATAATGAGAATTTTCTCAAGAATGTTAATTGGCTGTCTCAGCTTAAGCCCAGGCTAAGTGTCGGACAATCAGGTAATCAGGAAATAGGCTTATATAATTACGCTTCTATAATCGAATCAGGATATAATTATCCCTTTGGAGGAAGTTCTAACTATGGCTATGCTGTTTCATCTTTTGGTAATATAAACACAACATGGGAAACTACAACCACATATGATATAGGTCTCGATATGGCATTCTTCGATAACAGGCTTACAATGATCACTGATTATTACTGGCGCTATACTGATAATATGCTTATTCCTGTGCCCCTGCCTCCCAGCGGTGGAAGTGCAGATCCTCCTTTTGTCAATGCAGGCAAGGTATTGAACCGTGGCTTTGAGCTGGAAATTTTCTGGAGGGAAATAAAAGAGAAATTCAAATATGAGATTGGTGGAAACTTTTCTACCCTCTATAATGAGGTGTTATCCTTAAGCGATGGCCGGCCGATCCCTGCGGGAAGGGTAGACAATGGAGTTTTTGCTACTTTAACGGAAGAAGGGCATCCAATTGGGTCATTTTATTTATATGAAATGGATGGAATATTTCAGAATGAACTGGATATCTTTTCCAGTGCCTACCAGGGACCCAATATTGAACCGGGTGACGTAAAATACAAGGACCAGAATGGTGATGGCATTATTGATGAAAAGGACAGGAAACATGTAGGCTCGGCGATACCAAAATTTACTTATGGGATGACATGCAATTTTTCATATTTTAATTTCGATCTCTCTTTGTTCTTTCAAGGAGTTGCAGGTAACTATTACTATATGCAGATCAATCACGATATTGAAGGGTTTTACAGGGGATTTAATGTAACGGAAAGGATGTATGATAATCATTGGACAGGAGAAGGATCAACTGACGAGTACCCAAGGGTGTCATGGACCGGAGCATCCAATAACAAGAAAGCTTCAACAAGGTTCCTGGAGTCTGCAAGCTATTTTCGCTTTAAGAATCTAATGCTTGGCTATAATTTCAATATCAGGGAAACTTCTGCACTGGAAAGCATTCGTGTGTATTTCAGCGTGCAGAATGTCTTTACTATCACAAAGTACCCCGGCCTGGATCCGGAGATGTATGAAAGTGATAACCTGAGTAGTGAAAAGACCAAGAATGCAGACCTTGCTGCAGGTATTGACTGGGGAACTTATCCAACCCCAAGGATTTATACAATAGGTTTTAATCTTAATTTTTAGTCCTGGAAATAAATGATCATGGGAAAATTTAAAAATATAACAGTCTTAATTGTCCTTACGGCAGCAGTTTTACTTTCCGGTTGTAAAAAATTTCTGGATGAGGAATTAAAAGGACAGCAGGCCGATGTACAGTTCTTCGAAACGGCTGAGGATGCCGAATTATACCTGACAGGGATTTATAATGTTCTGTCCTTTGCTGATGCTGATAATCGTATTTGGGTATTTGGCGATATTGCTTCCGACGATGCCGCTAAAGGCGGTATTCCCGGCGACCAGGCAGATATTGGCAGGATAGATGATTTCGACCTTACCACTGATAATGGCAATCTTGAAACAGTCTGGGAAATTTATTACGAAGGAGTTTCAAGAGCCAATAAATTGCTGGACAATATTGAAAAGATCAATATGGACGCAGGAAGAAAGAGCGAAATCATTGGCGAGACAAAATTCCTGAGAGCGTACTATTATTACTGGCTTAGCAGTATTTTTGGCAATATTCCCGTTCATACAACTACCCCTACTCCTGAAGAAATGCAAAAACCTGCAACTCCTGTTGAGGATATCAGGGCAAATGTTATTATACCTGACCTGGAGGATGCTGCAAACCGTTTGCCGGAAACATTTACGGGCCCTGATTTTGGCAGGCCGACAAAATATGCTGCATTGGCCCTTCTTGGAAAAATGTATCTTTTCCAGGAACAATGGCAGGATGCGGAAGATGCTTTTCAGCAAATTGTTGGCTCCGGCCTGTTTGATCTGCTTCTATTATACAGAGAGAATTTTGAAGCAACAACCAGGAATAATGTGGAAACGATCTTTGCGGTGCAGCACCTTGGGGGTCAGAATCCATGGCTGGGAAACAGGCTAAACCAGTGGTTTGCCCCCAGGAGTGAAAATGGTTACGGATTTGATGTGCCAACCCAAAGCTTTGTCGATGAATTTGAAATGACACAGGACAGTGTTTATGATCCCCGCCTGGATTATACCGTTGGCCGGGAAGGACACACCTGGTTCAGTGATACGGTCATGTTTGACCCGGAATGGTCACCGACAGGCTATATGCAAAAGAAATATTTACAGCCTTTAACTGAGGTTCCCAAGGAACTGAAAGCTGATGGGGAATTAAATTATGTGTATATTCGCTATGCGGATGTCTTGTTAATGTTGGCGGAAGCCATAAATGAACAGGGAAATGGAGGCGCCCAACAATATATTAATATGGTAAGAAAACGTTCAAGGGAATCCTATCTCTATGATGAGAATTTGCCCGGATATGGTACTATCCCGCCTGGATTGTTGCCGGATGTTGCTGCCGGTGGGCAAAATGAGATCAGGAAGGCCATACGCCATGAACGAAGGGTTGAACTGGGATTTGAATTCCACCGCTATTTTGATGTGATCAGATATGGCCCTGACTATGCATATGATGCTTTGCAAGACAAGGTGAACTTTAATTATGAGGAAAATAAATATTTTCCAATACCGCAAAGCGAACTGGATACGAATCATGAATTGTAAAACTTATAATTCACTTTTATTAATTAATAAAGTCTAATTTAAAACGTAATGCTATGAAAAAGATGAAGTACTTAATGTGGTTTCTGATCGTGCCATTGCTGGCAGGCATGATTCTCACGGATTGTAAAAAGAGTGATGACGATCCACCACCACCGGCAGCAGTAGATTTTGCTGTGCTTGATACCTTGATTGTAGAAGCCCAGGTTTTGCACGATGGTGCAACAGAAGGAACAGCCATTGGCGATTATGAAGCGGGTTCAAAAGCTGAACTGCAAACTGCGATTGATCTGGCCACGGCCGTCCGTAACACAGCTGGTGTAACTCAGGCACAAGTTGATGCCGCAGTTATAAGCCTACAGGCTGCAATCGATACCTTTGAGTCTAAAAAGATCACTGAGATTGCTCCTGAAAACCTCGTCGCAAACTGGCTGTTTAATGGCGATGCGACTGATGCAAGCGGCAATGGCCATGATGGAACTCTGGAGCTCGGCCATGAAAATTGGGGAGGCGGATCAGTGATTTCTGTCGAAGACCGTTTAGGAAATGCTGATTATGCCTATATGTTTGTAGATGGCGGAAATATTGTAGTCCCCCAGGATCCTTCGTTAAATCCTCCGGAACTTACAATTGTGACCTGGATCAATCTTTATGAAACATGGGCTCACAGCTATTTTATCTCCAATGACATCTGGAATTGCTGGAAGTTCCAGGTTCAGGACGCCAACAAACCTTTCTTTACACGTAAAATTTTGAAAGATGACGGCTCAGGGGAAAATGCATGGATTGATAAGGATGCCAACACTGGTATCCTCGAAAATGGGGTATGGACTCATATTGCCATGACTTTCCAAAGCGGTGAAATGACATTTTATATCAATGGAGCTGAAGTTATGTTCTGGGATGACTTCCCGACCGGCACACCGGTTGATCCAAATCCCCTTGTTGACATATGCATTGGTCAGGCGCTTCCAACAAGTGTCTATGGTATGGAAGGTTATGAATGGCAGGAATGGCTGGGATACCTGAAAGGTTCTCTTGATGATCTGAAAATGTATAACATCGTTCTTACAGGTACCCAGGTGAATCAAATTTACACATGGGAAAAAGACAATGTAAATGAATAAATAATTGGAATTTAATTTAAAAGGCTGTCTGAATTATTATTTGATTTTATGACAGCCTTTTTTTTTCATTATGAAGAATAAGTCAAATATTCCGGTTTTTCTTTTTATGGTTATTCTTGCCGTTATTTCTTGCAAAAGATCCGGTAGCGATAAAGAGTTATTGTTCTGGTCTTCCAATAATGCCCAGGAGATCACTTTTACAAGGCAAATGATTGATAACTGGAACAGAGCGCATCCCGCTCATCCAATCCGTCACCAGCCGGTACCGGAAGGGCAGTCGAGCGAGGAGATCATCCTTGCTGCTGTGGTTGGCAAGACAACACCTGATATCTATGCCAATATGTTTGAGGGGAGTGTTGAAATGTATGCAC
>JAIOSQ010000082.1 GCA_021107535.1 Bacteroidales bacterium
AAACAAAATGTTTAATAAGTTCTTCCCTGCTTAACCATTCCAGTTTTTTGTAAATAACAGGCATAAAAGGCTCGATTTGTTTGTCATCGACCTTTACTTTTTCTATTCTGTCAATAAGAGTATAGAGCTGTTTTGTGCAGATATCTTTACCGCCGGGTACGGGTTTTTTAGTAAATACGATTCCGAACTTTTTTTCAATTTCTTTGAGCTTCCTGGTTTCCCGTGTGTGAACTATTGCAACAGAAGTTCCGCTTTTTCCTGCCCTTCCGGTCCTTCCACTTCTGTGAATATATATTTCAGCATCATCAGGTAAATTATAGTTGATGATGTGGGTGAGATCGGTTACATCCAGTCCCCGTGCTGCCACATCGGTGGCAACCAATAATTGTAACTGACGATTCCTGAACCTGCCCATCACCTCGTCACGCTGTGCCTGCGACAGATCGCCGTGCAAAGTGTCGGCATTATAGCCGTCCTGCATCAGTTTGTTTGCTGTTTCTTTGGTTTCACGTCGTGTACGACAAAATACAATCCCGTAAATATTGGGGTTGATATCCGCAATTCGTTTCAGCACCTCGTACCTGTCTTTGGCATGAACCATATAATAAAAGTGCTTCACATTTTCAGCAACTGTGTTCATCTGTGTAGCGGAAAGTTCAACAGCATCACTCATGTACTTTTTTGTGATGGTCATAACCTCTTTTGACATTGTTGCAGAAAACAGTAGTGTTTGCTTGTCTTGAGGGGTCTTGGCCAAAATTGCATTCAGGTCTTCCTTAAAGCCCATGCTAAGCATCTCATCTGCCTCATCAAGCACCAGGCGCTCCACATTTCCAGGCAATAATTTTTTACGTTTAATCAAATCTTTTGTCCTGCCCGGTGTTCCCACAACAATATGAGCCCCTCTGTTCAAAGCTTTAATTTGCGTTTCAATACTGGCTCCGCCATAAACTGCTACAATGTTGATTCCTTTTATGTATTTCGAATAATTTGCCAGGTCTTTGGTAATTTGCATACAAAGTTCCCTTGTTGGGCAAAGCACAAGGGTTTGCGTTCTTTTATCTTCAATATTTGTCAATTGTATGGCAGGCAACCCAAAAGCGGCTGTTTTCCCTGTCCCTGTTTGGGCAAAAGCAATCAGGTCTTGGTCCGAAGATAATAAATGAGGAATTGTTTTGGACTGAATAGGGGTAGGGATTTCAAAACCCAGTTCCCTGACTGCGTCAAGTAATCCATCAGCCAATCCCATTTCTGCAAAAGAGTTCATATTTTATACTGTGTCAATGAATTTGCAAAGGTGGTGTTTTTAATTTGGTATTCGCTACTGTTAACCAAATTATTAGTGAACAGGTGGATGTCAGAAATCCTTTAAAGTATTCTCCAAACAAAAAGTGTGACCATGAATATCCCTGCATAGATTATGACCGGAATTGTCGTAATCAATTTTGAGAGTTGATTTTTATCTTTTTGTTTCCGAATTACAAACAAAGACAAAAGCAATCCGCCAATGGATAGCAATAAGGCGATCATGCTGATATATGGGAACATAGTTGATGTAAAGCTTTTATTTAACAAATCAGGATTGTCTGTCAGTAATTGTGCCGATAATACACCTTTAGGGTCAGACATTGCAAAATCCCAATATGGAATACGCGATGTGGTTTTAAATACTGCTTTCAGTAAATGCATACTTGCAGTTACAGGCAAAATCGCTATTACAAGCTGTGTTAAGGATCTTTTCCAACTTTCTTTCGCGATTGCTTTTTTAATTATTGCGAAGATGATGTAGAAAACAAAAGGCAGAAGAATAAATAAAATAAATGCTTTTACTGTTCCCGCCGGACTGCCAGAAATATTAAGTGAATGATTCGCCCAATCGGGCATTGCCATTACAATAATTAATGGCCACCAATAGGACCAGACTATTAAGTTTGGAAGATTTGTATTCCGCAGGATCTTAGCGAAATCAGGATCTTGCGTAGTAATCCCTATTGCGCTGTAAATAAGCAATACAAATACAATAAGAGAAAGAAACTGTAATAGAGGTAGAAAATATCTGTTTTTGAAAAGTTTATTAATGCTCATTGCATGCTTATAATCGAAGAGATTAATTGTTTAATAATTGCATAAGTATGGCCGTGTTGCGCCGGCTAGACCATGTAAAAACAATATCACCGCTATGAAGGTGTAAGCGGTATCCCCTTTCATAATTCATATGATCCATATCATAGGCCACTGCATTTATCACAGAAGTACAATCATCACCCCAGGAAACATACTCAGGATGACAGGATGTTAAGCATAAAGTTAGCCCTGCTCCAAGCATAAGCAGAAATCCTTGATTGAAGCAGGGTCCCAAAAGAGAATTACCTGATATTTTAATGTTCGCTTGGAGAAGTAGAGACGGTATAACTCTTGTTCTCTGTATTGTATGCTGAGGAAATACTTACAATATTATCTAAACTGCTTTTACCACCCTTTGGCTTCGAAAGTATATATTGATTAAGCACAGTGCCTAATACTTTCTCATTTACCCTTATATCTCGTTTATTCCATCCGTTTGCAGTTAAATCAGAAATTTGTTGGGCATACCAATCATCCAGTTGTTCTCTGGTGGCTTCATCAATATTTTCAATTTTAAATTTTGCTGTGTATTGGGTAGCTTCTTTTTTTATTTCTATAAATGACAAGTTTTCAGGAATATTAATATTAAATTCCTGTAATTTCTTCATCATTCCTTCTTTCGTTTTAAGGGAATAGGTTTTTTCCTTTTCACTTTTAATCTTATTCTCTTCCGAACCACTCCCACCGCAAGACCAAATGAAAACGGATAAAATAATCGCTAATAATAAGGTTGTTTTTTTCATAATTAGATATCCTTTTCTTTTAATTAATAAAATAAATTTTAATATTATTGTCAATGGTTCCCAAGTATGAGCTTAGCTGCAAGACTTGCTTCTTATTCGTGTAAAGATAATAGAAATCTATTATATGAACCCAAAACTTTAACATCTGGCATCAGGTAATCCTCAAGAAAAATAATTTTCATATGCCAGATGACACCTCTGTATTAATTTACGCATGTAATTTGTGTATATTTGTATGAAGAAATATATATGGGCTTGCATAAACGATTCATAAAATAATATATCATTAACTAAAATTAAGGAGGATAATTATGCGATATGTACTTAAAATCAGTCTGGCAATAGTAGTATTGCTTTCTCAGGGTTGTGGTACAGAAACGGAACCCGTTGAAAAATGGGTCGACCTGAGCACATGGAAACAAGTGATCTATCATTATCCTGCTAACGGACAGGGACGTGGAGTATGGGAACTGAGTCATGACAACCAGTGGGCCACACAGAAGATAAACGGAGATCCGACGATCCTGGTGAGTGATATTGATATTACAAAGACTACGGTTGAAGGGTCATGGCTTATGAAAAGAAACAATGATGATGACCTTGTAGGCTTTGTTTTCGGTTATCAGGATCCAGGACATTTCTACCTGCTTGATTGGAAAAAGGCGAAGCAGGATGACGGTGCATGCGGA
>JAIOSQ010000206.1 GCA_021107535.1 Bacteroidales bacterium
CTTCCCGCCCTCGACAGGGAGTTTTTTAATATTCAGCGCCGTTTCGGAATTAAAAATTCATTATACACTTTCTTACTGCAAAAACGCTCAGAAGCGCAGATATCCCTTGCCTCTACCTTTCCCGATTCCGAGATCATTGATTTCGCCTCCAGGGAAGGGCTGAGCCCTGTAGCACCTAAAAAGAGTTTCAATAACATGATCGCACTCTTTTTTGGTTTTATCATCCCCTTGCTTTTCATATTTGCCAGGGATTACCTGAACGATAAGATCATCGACAAAAAAGATGTTGAAAAACTAACAAATTATCCCATTATCGGGCATGTTACCCATAGCAACAAGCTTACAAATAATGTGGTGTTGGAAACTCCGAAATCATCCATTGCAGAATCCTTCAGGTCGATCCGGACCAACCTGCATTTCATGGCAAAAGGCAGTGAAAAACAATGTATACTGATTACTTCGGATATGGTTAGCGCAGGCAAAACTTTTGTTTCAATCAACCTGGCAACCATTTTTGCCATGTACGGCAAGAAAACACTGCTGATGGGTTTCGACCTCAGGAAACCAAAGATCTACCAGGATTTTGGCCTCACCAACACCGAAGGGATCTCTTCCTATCTCATCAACAAAAACTCTCTTGAAGAGATCATACAAACTTGTTCGCTCGAAAACCTTGATATCATCATGGCCGGGCCTGTGCCGCCAAACCCATCAGAGTTGATCGCATCGGAAAAAACCGATGAGCTTTTTGCAAGATTAAAAGAAAAATATGATTACATCATTATTGATTCACCACCGCTGGGGCTGGTTACGGATGCATTTCTTCTGATGAAATACACTGATAACAATTTATTTATCGTTCGGCAGAATTTTACAAACAAAAAAGTGTTTGCCTCCATCATCAAGGATATCGAAAAGAGGGAGTTGCCAAATATCAGTATCCTCATCAATGATGTGAAACTGGGTAAGTCATCCTATGGTTACGGCTATGGTTATGGTTATGGTTATGGCTATGGCTATGGTTATGGCCAGGGTTACGGTTATGGCTATTACACCGACGACCGCGATACTGAAAAACCCGGGGTGATCAGCCGGATTTTTAAAGGGTAAGCAGGGAAAGGGAGTTCCGAGTGCCTAGTTCCGAGTGCCTAGTGAAGAATTTGAGTGTCGAGTGAATAATTTTATAATTAATTCGAAATTTTAAATTTACACCCTCTTCCCTTCATCCCGTCTTATAGTCATTCTGCCAACTATGCCAGATAATAATAATAAAGGATCGTCACGGTGGTAATCCCATACAGGATGGTCAGCGGAAATCCTATCTTGAAGAAATCCTTAAAGGCATATCCCCCCGGGCCATATACCATCAGGTTGGTTTGATAACCAATTGGGGTAATAAAATTGGCAGCACCGGCAAAGGCAACAATGAGAATAAATGGCGTTGGATCCGCCAGCCCAAGGTCATATGCAACAGTAATGGAGATTGGAAAGATCAGAGCTACTGAAGCTTTGTTGGTAATATATGAGGCTAGAAGATTGGTAATAATAAATATTCCGGCAAGCAGCCCGATCACTCCAAAAGGTTCCAGTGCACGTATAAAATTGTCTGCAATAATGTGGGCAAGGCCCGTCTTAACCATCGCTATACCCAGTGCCAGCGAAAGCGCTATGATGATCCCAAGGTTGAGGTCAAGGCTTTTATGTACATCCTTCGGGCTTGCAATTTTCAGGATCATTACAAGTATCAGCAATATGGTCAGGGCCATAAAAAGGGAGATCACATTCAGGGCAGATAAAAGGATGGCAAGTGCGGTTCCACCCAATAAAACAACAAGCTTATAGGGTTTGAGTTTACGAAAATCCTTGATCTTTGAGATCAGGTAAAAGTCCAGTGTTTCGGACGAAAGATTGTTAAAATCATCGCCTACCAGCAATAACAATACATCCCCGGCATTTAGTTTTACTTTCCCGATCTTTCCGCTTATTTTTTCACCATTTCGATGAATGGCAATAATGGCAGCATCATATTTTCCCCTGAAGTTCGTTTCCCTGACAGTCTTTGAGATTATGGTAGAATTGTGTGAGATCACAATTTCCAGGACTTCCGTATGAGGTTTTTTAACAAACATGCCCACCTGTGATAACTGCAGGCCGGAATCGGAGTCGATCATCTCAACAATTGTTTGGGTATCCCCTGCAAATAAGAGGATGTCGCCCTCCATGATAAATGTTGAAGGAGAAACAGGCCTGATAACTTCCGACTCCCTGATGATCTCGGCCAGGAACAGGCCCTTCAGGTTTCGTAATCCCGCCTCCCCAACACTTTTGCCAATCATCCCCGAAGTTTTCCTTACAAAGACCTCCACCATGTATTCCCTTGATTTTGCTGTAAAATCTTCCATCGCATCTTTCCTGACAGGAAGGAGTTTTTCTGCAAAGAAAACCAGGTAAATAAGCCCTATTAAGACCATAGGCACACCAACAATTGAAAAATCGAACAATCCCAATGATGTAAATTCAGGAAATACGGTCTGGTCTTCAACAAGGCCATTCACGATCAGGTTGGTGGAAGTGCCGATCAATGTTGCACATCCTCCCAATATAGCAGCATAGGATAATGGGATCAGCAATTTGGAGACCGGAATATTGTTTTTCTTTCCCCAACGGTAAAGATATGGCATCATGATGGCCACAAGTGGGGTATTGTTGAGAAAGGCCGAAAACCCGCCGACCAGTATGGTCATACGCCACATAAACCCTTTATACGACCTTGACTTCCTGAACATCCTGTCAAAAAGAATGGCTACAACGGAAGTCTTTCTGATCATATCTCCTATAATCAGCAGCAATAGTATTACTGCAATCTGGACATTGGCAAAGCCCGCCATGATCTCTCTCGGGCTAAGTATGCCAAACAAGCCCAAAACGATCACCCCCGTTGCAAAAGTAAAGCCCGGCCCCATGATACCGCGATACAACGACACAACAATGAACAGGAGAACAATTAGGACTACTATTGTGTCAAAGTAATTCATAATCTTGTATTATGCTACGGGTCACCCGCCAGTGATTGCTTTTATTATTGGTAAGATTCTTTTACTTTTGCAAAAATTCCTGAGGATACAAATATATGGAAAAAGCAGATAAACATATTTTCCCTGTTTTTAATAAGATCCTTAAGCGCTCCGATAAGGAAAAGTTTTTGAATCAAAAGTCAAAGGTGATCTGGCTTACGGGCTTATCCGGATCGGGAAAAACAACCATTGCCAAAGGCGTTGAAAGGGAACTTTATAAAAGAGGTTTTATTTGCCAGGTGCTTGATGGCGACAACATCCGGGCAGGGATCAACAATAACCTGGGCTTTTCTATTGAAGACAGGCTTGAAAACATCAGGAGGATCTCTGAGGTGTCAAAGTTGTTCATTCATTGTGGCATCATCACCATTAACAGCTTTATCAGCCCGACTGAGAAGATCAGGAAAATGGCTGTTGACATTATCGGCAGGGAAAATTTCATTGGGGTTTTTATTAATGCCCCGGTTTCAGTTTGCGAACAAAGAGACATTAAGGGCCTGTACAAAAAAGCCAGGGCAGGAGAAATTAAAAATTTCACGGGGGTGAATGCGCCTTATGAACCTCCGGAAAACCCGGACATAGAAGTAAACACAGGCAGGCTGAGTGCGGCTGATTCTGTCCAAAAAATTATTGATTATATCATCCCCCATATTACATTGAAACCTGAAGAGGATCAAAAATAATTACAGATGAAGAAATATAACCTGAACCATTTAAGGGAGCTGGAAGCAGAGTCGATCTATGTATTGAGAGAGGTGGCTGCCCAGTTTGAAAGGCCGGCATTGTTGTTTTCCGGCGGGAAGGATTCCATCATCCTTGTTCATCTGTCGGTAAAAGCTTTCTGGCCCGCCAAAATACCTTATCCATTGGTACACATCGATACCGGGCATAATTTTGAGGAAACCATCACATTTCGTGATGAGCTGTGCCGGAAGCTGGAAGCCCAGCTGATCGTAGGCTCGGTCCAGGAATCCATTGATGATGGAAAAGTGGTGGAAGAAAGCGGCTACAATGCAAGCCGCAACCTTCTGCAAACAACCACACTTCTGGATACCATAGAAAAACATAAGTTTGATGCAGCCATTGGTGGTGGACGCCGTGATGAGGAAAAGGCCAGGGCAAAAGAACGTTTCTTTTCCCACCGGGATGAGTTCGGCCAGTGGGACCCCAAAAACCAGCGGCCGGAATTATGGAACATCTTCAACGGTAAAAAAATTATAGGTGAGCATTTCAGGGTGTTTCCCATCAGCAACTGGACAGAAATGGATGTGTGGCAGTATATCTACATGGAAAATATTGATATCCCCAGCCTCTACTACACCCACGAGCGTGATGTTTTTCTCCGCGATGGCGTGTGGCTTTATGATGCTCCTTTTATGACGAAAAAACCCGATGAAAAAGTGGAGCGTATAAGGGTAAGGTGCCGGACCATCGGCGACATTTCATGTACCGGGTTAACGATTTCAATGGCCGATTCATTGGAAGATATTATCCAGGAGATTGCTGCTACCCGTATTACTGAAAGAGGCGGAAGAGCTGATGATATGCGCTCGGAAGCAGCCATGGAGGACCGTAAAAAAGAGGGGTATTTTTAATAAATCCTAAGCACCAAACCCTAAATTTGAAACAAAATCATTATGATGGAAGAAAAAGAATTTTCCAGCAAGGCATACTTAGATATGGAATTGTTGCGCTTCACCACTGCCGGAAGTGTTGATGACGGAAAAAGTACCCTTATCGGCCGCTTGTTGTACGACAGCAAATCCATTTTTGAAGATCAGTTGGAGGCAGTCAAAAAAGCCAGCATTAAAAGAGGGAATGAGTCTGTTGATCTATCCTTGCTGACGGATGGCTTGCGTGCTGAGAGGGAACAGGGCATCACCATAGATGTAGCATACCGGTACTTTGCAACTCCAAAAAGAAAATTCATTATTGCCGATACGCCGGGGCATGTTCAGTATACCAGGAACATGGTTACCGGTGCTTCCACCGCCAATGCAGCGATCATTCTCATCGATGCCCGAAATGGCATAACAGAACAATCTCACAGGCATACCTATATTGCATCTCTCTTGCAGATTCCACACATAGTCGTATGTGTGAACAAAATGGATCTCGTGAACTATGAGGAAGAAACCTATGAGAAAATTAAAAATGATTTTCAAGCCTTTGCGGCAAAACTCGCAGTGAAGGATGTGCGCTTTGTTCCGATCAGTGCACTCAAGGGAGACAATGTAGTTGAAAAATCAAAAAATATGCCCTGGTACGAGGGAGGTACGCTCATGTATATTCTGGAAAATATTCATATCAGCAGCGACCATAACCATATTGATGCCCGTTTCCCGGTGCAATATGTTATCAGGCCTCAAAGAGACGAATTTCATGATTTCAGGGGCTACGCCGGCAGGGTAGCCGGTGGGACTTTTAAAGTTGGGGACAAGGTCATGGTACTGCCTTCCGGCTTCACAACCACAGTTAAATCCATTATCAGCCACACCAAAGAATTTGAAGAGGCTTTTCCGCCAATGTCAGTAATTATCTCCCTGGAAGATGATATTGATATCAGCAGGGGAGATATGATCGTAAAAGAAAACAATGTTCCGGATATTGGCCAGGATATCGATATTATGATGTGCTGGATGAGTGAAAAGCCTATGAGGCTTAACGGGAAATATGCTCTCAAGCATACCACGGCAGATGCAAGATGTCTCATCAAGGATGTGAAATACAAGGTCAACGTGAATACCCTCGGCAAAATCCTCGATGATAAAAATATCGGCCTGAATGAAATTGCAAGGATATCCCTCAGGACAACCAAACCCTTGTTTTATGACTCTTACAGGCAGAACAGGAAAACCGGGGCTATAATCCTGATCGATGAGGCAGACAATACCACGGTTGGCGTGGGTATGATCGTATAAAAAGTGTTGGGTGTTGGGTGTTGAGTGTTGGATTATGGATGAATTTCTGATTTCTGATTTCAAAATCAAGCCCCGCACCTCTCACCCTATACCTAATAACGAATAATAATTATTTCCACTCTGCAAAGAACTATTCTTACCTTTGGCAGCAGAACCGAAACATAAACGATGAAAACCGATTATTACTGTCACGAAACCGCCATTATTGATGAAGGAGCCCGGCTGGGTGAAGGAACCAAAGTGTGGCATTTCTGCCATATCATGGGAAACAGCAGTCTGGGTGAAAACTGTAACCTGGGCCAGAATGTTTTCGTGGCCGATGATGTTGTGCTGGGAAATAATGTTAAAGTACAAAATAATGTATCTATATATTCCGGCGTAATTTGTGAAGATGATGTTTTTCTGGGTCCTTCCATGGTTTTCACAAACATTAAAAACCCCCGAAGTGCTATTGTACGAAAGGGGGCATACGACAGAACACTGGTCAAACAGGGGGCCTCTATCGGGGCAAATGCCACCATTGTTTGTGGAAACGATATTGGCCGTTTTGCTTTTATTGCTGCAGGAGCAGTCGTAACCAAAGAAGTTCCCGATTATGCCCTGATGATCGGTTGTCCCGCAAAACAGGCGGGGTGGATGAGTGAATACGGGCACCAGCTTCGTTTTGATGATAAAGGAGAAGCTGTTTGCCCGGAAAGCGGAGAAAAGTATTTATTGAAAGGTAATCAGATTAGGAAAGTGTAGGGTGTTGAATTATGAATTATGGATTATGGATTATGAATTATTAATTCTTCACTCTCCAGAGGTAGACAGGCTAATCACCAGGCACTCGGAAATCCTTGTACCTTGTACCCTGTACCTGACACCAAAATCGACTAAACGAATCAACAGATAAAGAACCATGACACAGCAAAATAACGAACACAATTTTGCCCTGATCGGAGCTGCCGGGTATATTGCCCCACGTCATATGCGTGCTATCAAAGATACCGGCAATACACTTGTGGCTGCCCTGGATAAATTTGACAGTGTTGGGATCATCGACAGCTTTTTTCCAGAATCTGCTTTCTTTACTGAAACGGAACGATTCGACAGGCACCTCGACAAATTGCGCAGAAAGGGCGAGCAAAAGATTGAATATGTTGGGATCTGTTCTCCCAACTACCTGCATGATGCACATATCAGGCTTGCCCTGCGAAACCAGGCCAATGCGATCTGTGAAAAACCACTGGTACTGAATCCATGGAATGTGGATGCACTGGCTGAGATCGAAAAAGAATCAGGGAAAAGCATTTATAATATTCTTCAGCTTCGCCTGCATCCCTCCATCATTAAGCTGAAAGAGCAAGTTGAAAACGGGCCGACAGATAAGATCTACGACCTGGACCTCACCTATATCACCAGTAGGGGCAGATGGTATTTTATTTCCTGGAAAGGAGATGCACAAAAGTCAGGGGGCGTTGCAACAAACATTGGGGTTCACTTTTTTGATATGCTCACATGGATATTCGGCAACATCAGGCAAAATATCGTTCATGTTTCTGAAGAAAATATGGCTGCCGGTTATCTGGAACTTGAAAAAGCACGGATCCGCTGGTTTCTGAGCCTCAACAAGGAAAATATTCCTGAAGAAGCAAGAAATAATGGGATGGCCACATACAGGTCTATCATTATGGAGGGAGAAGAGATCGAATTCAGCGGAGGTTTTACCGACCTCCATACCGATAGCTACAGAAATATTCTTGACGGAAAAGGCTTTGGCATTTATGAAGCCAGAAAAAGCATTGAAATTGTTCATAATATCAGAACTGTTAAGCCGGTTGGCCTGAAAGGAGATTATCATCCGATTCTTAAAACGCTGGATGTTGGATGACCGCATGAGGGGGAGACTATAAGACTATAAGAGGGGAAGAGCTTATAGATTTTTGATTATGAATTATGGATGAATTTCCCTCCAGAGGCGGGCAGGCTGATTTCAAAATCAATTCCCGTACCCCGCACCCAACAATTTAACAATTTAATCCTCGAATCAACAAAAATGCTCAAACCTTCACCTGACATAAAATCCTGGTACGCTCTGTATACCAGGTCAAGGACTGAAAAGCAGGCAAACCAATTGCTTGCCGATTCAGGAATTGAATCTTACCTTCCTTTGATCAGGACGCTAAAGCAATGGAGTGACCGTAAGAAATGGGTGGAAGAACCTTTGTTCAGGTCTTATATTTTCGTACGGATTTCGCCGGCCGAATATTACGAAGTGTTAAATACTCCCGGAGTGGTGAGGTATATTACTTTTGAGGGCAAAGCAGTCGCCATCCCTCCCCAGCAGATCGAAGCCATCAGGCAGTTTATTGTTTCCGGCGATGAATTGCCGGATGTAGACCTTGACCTGAGCCCCGGTAGTAAGGTGAACATCGTTGCCGGACCAATGAAAGGTATCAGCGGGGAACTGCAGGAGATCATGGGCAAAAAGAAAGTCAGGATCGAGATCAATGGCCTTGGGCAGTCGGTATATCTTGAGTTGCCTGCATCGCATATCAGAGCACTTTGAGAATAAAGAATAAAGAACAAGGAATAAGAATAAGAATGTAGAAGTGAAACTCACCTCCGAACCCCAAACTTCGTACCCCGCACCCCGTACCGCGGACCCAAAATAACACCTTAATCCTAAAACATTTTTTCCCTTTTTTCGTACAATAGTAAAATTGAGTACATTTGTTACTCATTCTTTATGAAATCAGCGCCATACTGGGGAAATAATTGGGACTCAGGCGGCGAAGCCGTGCCCCGAACCGCGTACCTCGTACCCCGAAACGCGTACCTTCTAATTAAATGCTCGACACTCTAATAACCAGCAAAACCCGCATCAAGCTATTGTTGAAGTTTTTCCTCAACAGCAATGCCAGCTCTTACCTGCGCAACCTGGAAGGCGAGTTTGGTGAGTCTACCAACGGGATCCGGCTTGAGCTGAATAAGTTTGAAAAAGCCGGTTTGTTGCAATCGCAGGTGTCCGGAAATAAAAAGCTATACCGTGCCAATACCTCCCATCCGCTCTTTCCGGATATTCACAACCTTCTTCTTAAATACATCGGATTTGACAGGATCATTGATACGATCATTTCTAAACTCGGAAATGTAAACGAGGTATATGTAGTTGGAAAGTTCGCATGGGGCATTGACAGTGATGTAATCGACCTGCTTTTAGTTGGAAACGATATAAACCGTGAATACCTGGCCCGCCTTTCCACTAAAGGGGAAAAGCTCATCAAAAGAAAGATCCGGTACCTGGTCTACAGCCGGGAAGAATTCGTTAGTATTAAAGATAACTACAGTAGCGATGAAATCTTACTTTTGTGGACGGAAAAAGGCGAAGCCATTTGAATAAGAATAACGAACAAGGAATAAGAATAAGAATAAAAACTATGAAAGATGATATAAGGATTGGGGTGATTGGTCTTGGATACGTTGGTCTGCCACTGGCAGTGGAATTTGGGAAAATTCACGAAACCATCGGATTCGACATCAACGAAGGGCGTATTAAAGAATTAGAGAATGGGCATGACCGCACCCTGGAAGTGGATGACCATGAACTGAAGAATGTTACAAATCTTCACTATACATCGAAAATCGAAGACCTTGTAAATTGTAATTTCTATATTGTCACCGTTCCCACTCCCATCGACAAAAACAAACGACCAGACCTTAGCCCCCTGATAAAAGCCTCTGAAATTGTGGGTAAAGTTTTGTCGGAAGGAGATATCGTGATCTATGAATCTACTGTGTACCCCGGAGCAACAGAAGAGGAATGTGTGCCGGTCCTGGAAAAATTCAGTGGACTGAACTTCAATACAGGCTTCTTTTGCGGATATTCCCCCGAAAGGATCAATCCGGGAGACAAAATACATACCGTAACAAAAATTAAAAAAGTAACTTCCGGCTCCACCCCCGAAGTGGCAAAAAAAGTTGATGATCTGTATAAAAGTATAATTACTGCCGGAACCCACCTCGCTGCATCCATAAAGGTAGCTGAAGCAGCCAAAGTGATCGAAAACTCTCAGAGAGATATTAACATTGCCTTTGTAAACGAACTCGCGGTTATATTTAACAAAATGGGCATCGATACCCTTGAAGTGCTTGAGGCTGCCGGGACAAAATGGAATTTTCTGCCTTTCCGCCCCGGTCTTGTTGGAGGGCATTGCATCGGTGTTGATCCGTATTATCTCACACATAAAGCCCAGGAGATTGGCTATAATCCAGAGATCATTCTCGCCGGGAGACGCCTGAATGACAATATGGGGGCCTTTGTTGCCGGACAGATCGTGAAACTGATGATTAAAAAAGGTCACCGTATTGCCGGTTCACGGATCCTGATCCTGGGGATTACCTTTAAAGAAAATTGTCCCGATATCAGGAACTCAAGGGTCATCGATATCATCAGGGAACTGGAGGAATTCGGTGCGAACATCGACACCTATGATCCCTGGGCCGATGCAGCCGAAGTAAATGATGAATATGGTATAAACTTAATATCGGATGAACAGCTTGCCACTCATGAGACTTACGATGCAGTTGTGCTGGCTGTAGCCCACGACCGCTTCAAAAACTTCGACATCAAGGCGCTGAAGAAAATGAATACTATTGTTTATGATGTGAAGGGCGTGCTGCCGTTGGAGATCATAGATGAACGATTATAGGTGTGCGGGACGAGGTATGAGGTGCAATCGTTTGACCTCATCCCCCGTCCCCCATACCCCGCACCTCGTACCGAATCAAACAAACCTCCTACAATAGCCTTAAATAATGAAACTAGATTTCAGTTCCTCCCGCATCCTTGTCATCGGTGACCTTATTCTCGACAAATACTACCATGGCAGTGTCAGCAGGATTTCTCCTGAAGCTCCTGTGCCTGTTATATTAAAGCAATACGAAAAAACAGTTCCCGGTGGGGCTGGAAATGTCGCCAATAACATTAAAAAGCTTGGGGCAGCCGTAAGCCTGGTCGGCATTACCGGAAATGACCCCAATGGATGGCTGCTCTCTTCGCTTCTGAAAGAAGAAGGGATTGAATCAAATATGATCACCGGTGGCAACCCCACAGTTACCAAGATCCGCATTATCGGCGAACATCAGCAGATTTGCCGGCTCGATGTGGAAAAAGATATACCCCCGTCGCAGGAAGAAAAAAATCAATTGTTGGAGATCCTTGAAACAATGATCCCCCGGCATGATCTTGTGGTGGTCTCAGACTATGATAAGGGGCTGATAAATATGGAAACAGCATCATTTATAATAAAAGAAAGCAAAAAGCATGACAAGCAGGTCATCATCGACCCCAAAAAGAAAAACTGGGACATCTATGCCGGGGCCGGACTTGTTACCCCCAACCTGAAAGAATTCAGGGAGATTTGTCACCGCTTGCAACTGGATGAAGAAAATCTGGTAGAGTCGGGAAGGGCGATCAGGGAAAAATACCAATTAAACAAACTGTTGATCACCCTTTCAGACAAAGGAATGATGCTGATCACCGAAAAAGAACATTTTCACATAGCAACCGTCAAAAAAGAGGTTTTTGACGTGAGTGGTGCAGGAGATACCGTTATTGCGACCCTTGCAGCCTGTCTCAGCCATGGTCTTGACATCAAAAGAGCTGTTGAAATTTCCAACATCGCCGCCGGCATTGTGGTTGGTAAGTTTGGTACGGCGCCGGTTACGTTCAAAGAGCTTCAAGAAGCTCTTTGAGGTGTTGAGTTATAAATTTTGAGTTTTAAATTATTTTTACCTGCTGACTAAACAAATTAATCTATGCCAACTACCGACTACATAAACAACGAACTCCTTTCCCACCGGGAAGTATTTGATATTGTTCTGGATACCCTGGGAGAAAATATTTCCAAAGCAGGCGATCTCATCGTTTCCACCCTCAAGGCCGGAAATAAAATATTGCTATTTGGTAACGGAGGTAGTGCCGGGGATGCCCAGCATATTGCTGCTGAGCTCACAGGCCGTTACAAGACTGAAAGACGGGGATTACCGGCTATTGCGCTTACCACCGACACCTCCGCACTTACCGCCATCGGGAATGATTACGGTTTCGATCGCATCTTCGACCGGCAGGTAGAGGCCCTGGGCCGTGAAGGTGATCTGCTCATTGCGATCTCTACCAGTGGCAATAGCATGAACGTGATCAATGCCATTACATACGGGAAAAACGCTGGAATGCCCAGCATCGGCCTTTCCGGCAAAGGAGGCGGGAAAATGAAAAACCACTGCGACATAAACATCATCATCCCATCAGATGATACCGCCCGTATACAGGAGATGCATATTTTGGTGGGGCATATTTTGTGCGGCATTGTAGACCAGGCATATTGAAAATAACTGCAAAACAATCTCAATTGAAGAACAAGCTAACAGAACTTACAAACCATCGGCTCCTAATCACCGGCGGTGCCGGGTTCATCGGGTCCAATCTTATTGAACATTTCCTGGAACGGGGAAATACAGTGATCTGTCTCGATAACCTGAGTACAGGCTATCTGAAAAACATTGCAGCATTTCAGGATAATCAGGCATTTACCTTTATTGAGGGTGATATCCGCGATCTGAATGTTTGTCTGGATGCCGTTGAGGGTTGCGATTATGTTTTTCACCAGGCTGCCCTGGGTAGCGTACCTCGATCTGTGGCAGATCCGCTCACTACCAATGCTGTGAACATCGATGGCTTTCTGAATATGTTGGTGGCCACGAGAGATAAAAAAGTGAAGCGCTTTATCTATGCTGCCAGTTCCTCCACTTATGGCGATTCAAAGGAATTGCCCAAGGTGGAAGATAAGATTGGCAATCCGTTGAGCCCCTATGCCGTGACCAAACTGGTAAACGAACTTTATGCAAAGGTATTCAGCGACCTTTACGGGATAGAAACTATTGGACTCAGGTATTTCAACGTATTCGGCAAACGCCAGGATCCCAATGGAGCCTATGCCGCCGTCATCCCCTTGTGGGTGAAGCAGCTCATCAATCACGAAGCACCGCACATCAATGGCGACGGGACGTATAGCAGGGACTTTACGTATATTCAAAATGTAATTCAAGCTAATGAACTTGCCGCTATTATGTCAACGGAAACTATTTTTAAAGGCTTATTGAAATATAGTGGCAGGTTAACGGTTAACGGTCAACGGTTAACGGAATCCGAAAACCGTTTGCCGGTAGCCGGTAGCCGTTTACCAGATTCTCTAAGCGAAGTCTTCAACGTCGCCTTCGGCGGAAACACCACTTTGAACGAACTTTTTCTGGCTCTGCGTTCAAACCTTGCAAAATTCGACCCGGAAATTGAAAAAATTGACCCCATCCACGGCCCCAATCGTGCCGGCGACATCCCGCATTCCATGGCCTCTATCGATAAGGCGAGAATGGTGCTGGGGTATGAGCCGCTTTTTGACGCAGCAAGTGGTTTCCAGGTAGCTTGCCGATGGTACTTCGAGCACCTACAGTGATGAGGGGATGACTGTAAGATGGGAAGACAGGAAGAAGTTATAAATTTTAAATGTTAAATTTTGAGTTTTAAATTATTCTTACCCTCCCCCGGCTCCTTTCAACAATACTACTCACCCTTCACGACTATGATCTCCCACCAACATAAGTGCATATTCATACACATCCCAAAATGCGCGGGAACCAGTATAGAAAGCGCATTGGGCCATCTTGACAATCATACCGGAAGGGGCGGGCAAGACCATAGAAGTATTAGAATGATAGAACAGCCTCTGATAACACATCATATTCTATTGTCAAAAGAAAATGGGTTTGAGGTCCTGCACAGGATCCGCCGTAAATACCGTACTGTACTGAATCCACTTAATAAGCTTAGTGTTACAAAGGAACAGTACGATAGCTATTTTAAGTTCACATTCGTACGTAATCCCTGGGCACGGGCATATTCCTGGTACAAGAATGTTATGCGTGATGAAAATCATCAAAAGAGTCACAAGATCACTGGAGATATTTCATTAAATGAGTTCCTTCGGCTTTTTGCAGGAAAAGGGCTGTTGAGGCCACAGACTTATTGGATGAAGAATTTCAGGGGTTCAATTCCTCTTGATTATATTGGCCGGTTTGAAACTTTAAATGATGATTTTCAAAAAGTTTGTAAGGCGATGCATATTTCCCCAATCACCCTTCCCCATAATATAAAGGGATCAGGTGAAGACTACCGTGAATGCTACGACAAGGATTCAATAAATATTATTACGGAAGTTTATAAGGAAGAGATAGAGATGTTCGGCTACTTTTTTGAATCATGAAATTACTTAATGAGCCAACAAGGTGTTTAAACACTATATAATTACAAGATTTAATCTGCGCGTCGATGATTGGAATTATACCAAGAATAATGAAGTTGTGTTGACAAAAGAATGGCTTGATCACCGATTTTTACTTTTTAAACATTTCTGTTTGCCTTCCATGATAAATCAGCTTAATCAAAATTTTACCTGGTTGGTATTCTTTGATGTCAATACCTCAGAAAAACACAGAAGCATTATTCATGAGATTTCAGAAAGTTATAAAAACTTACATGCGTTCTACATTGATGGCTACGAAGAAATGAATCCTTCACTCTTAGACTTCATTCATAAGGATATTAGCCAAAACGATAAGTACATTATTACAAGCAGAATAGATAATGACGATTGCTTACACCGGGACTATATCGATCAAATACAGGGCGCATTCGACAAGCAGGAAATGTGCATTGTTGATATCCCGGATGGATACCAATTGGTACTAAACGAAAATTCAAACAAACAAATCGTTGAAATAAGAGAAGTCAGAAATTATTTCAATCCGTTTATTAGCCTGATAGAATTTTCGAAAAACCCTGAAACCATTATGTCAAAAATGCACAAGGAATGGCGTAACTCACCACAACATATATCAATTCAGAATGACAGATTGTGGATTGAGATCATTCATGGTAAAAATAAGCTTAATGCGGTTAATCCTCTTTCAAGGATAGCAAAAAAAATAGAGTATGATGCATTTTCATTGAATCAAAATGATTTTCAGATGAATAGCAGCATGAATATATTAATGTCAAACTTCAGAATTGAAATTTATCGCTTCTATTATAAAATCAAGGGAAAAGCGCCTCGTAGAATTAAAAATATTATTAAACAAATATTATTAAGGTCATGAACAGGTTAAACGTTTTACAAAAAATAATTGATACGATTGGGGCCAAAACTTATCTGGAAATTGGTGTTAGAAATGCAAATATAATTCGTCGTATTAAAGTGCAGAATAAATTTGGTGTTGATCCCGAGATCAATTTCTCAAAAAAGACAATGATTAAAAAACGTCTTGGATTACTTGATTTCAAAATGATAGAGATCGAAAGTGATGTGTTTTTTTCTCAATATGCAAACAAATTATTTAAGCCTCAGGGAATAGACGTTGCTTTTGTGGATGGCCTTCACGAATATCAGCAAGCTTTCAGGGATGTTAATCATTGCCTGCAATACTTAAATGATGGTGGGCTTATTATCATGCATGACTGTAATCCTTTAAATTATGCCGGTGCATACCCTATAAAAAAATCATTTAATGAACTTGATACCTTAGTTAAAGCCGGGAAAATTCCTGGTTGGAATAATTGTTGGAATGGAGATGTTTGGAAAGCGCTCGTCCGCCTAAGAATTGAACATAATGATCTGAGTATTTTTACTTTAGATTTAGATTGGGGCCTCGGAATTATTACAAAAGGAAGTGGAGAACAAATCCGTAATCTGTCTGTTGAAGAATTAAACAGTGCTGATTATTATTTACTGGAAGCAAGGAGGAAAGAGTTACTGAATTTAAAGACGTTTTCCTATTTTAAAGACTTTTTAGCGAATTTGAGTCAGATAGAGACTATGTGACTTTGGGACTAAGAGACGGGGAGAAGGGATGACGGGAAGAGGGGAAGAGATTATGAATTTTGGGGTTTGGATTATGAATTATGGCTGAATTTCTGATTTCTGGTATCTGATTTCACAAGCCCCGCACCTCGTACCCCGTACCCCGTACCCCGTACCACATAACAATTAAACGAATCAACAGTTTTAAACCAATGCTCAAAAAAGTTCTACTAAAATTTTACTATAAACCTCCGGTTTATTTCTTTAGCCATTTAAAAGCATTGCGCCTTAAATCCAGAAGTAAAATTATCATTAGGAAATATATGGAGAAGGATGGGGTGAAAAAACTGCAAATAGGTTGCGGGAGAAATCCTTTAAAGGGCTGGTTAAATACTGATTTGACCTTCAGGAAAAATGAAATTGCTTACCTCGATGCAAGTAGAAAATTCCCCCTTCCAGGTGAAAGCTTCGATTATATTTATTCAGAACATCTTTTCGAACACCTGAATTTCAGACAGGGACTTAATATGCTTCGTGAATGTTATCGTATTCTTAAGCCCGGTGGCCATCTCAGGCTTGCAACTCCTGATATGGATTTTTTAATGGCCCTACATAATGACCCCCAAAAACCCATTCATCAAGAATATATAAAGTGGTCAACAAACAGATTTATTCCCGATATTTCAAATAACTTTGAAGAAAATGCATACCTGCCGGCCTTTGTGATTAATAATTTTTTCAGGGATTGGGGACATCAGATCGTATATAATTACGAAAGCCTTGAGCTCATATTAAAAAAAGCCGGGTTTTCGAAAATTACCAAAGAAGAAGTTGGAAAAAGTAAAATTGAGGAATTTGATAAGCTTGAAAAACATGGGGATATTATCCCTGCAGCGTTTAATGAACTTGAAACGGTGGTTTTGGAGGCGGTAAAGGAGATAATCGAAGTTATTCATGACTCTGGCCATCCTGGTGAATAAAAGACGAAAGTAACAAAGAAATGCAAAGTAAACTGGCAATATTGGGAGCAAGTTATTTACAACTGCCTTTAGTGTTAAAAGCAAAAGAGTTAGGAATTTATACTATTTGTTTCGCCTGGGAAGATCGTGCTGTATGTAAAGATATTTGTGATAAGTTTTATCCTATCTCAATTATTGAGAATCAATTAATTTTGGAAAAATGCATTGAAGAAAAAATTAATGGAATAAGTAGTATAGCAGCTGATATTGCAGTTTCCACGATGTCATTTGTTGCCTCTAAAATGAACCTGTCAGGAAATTCCATAAAAAGCAGCACATTAAGCACAAATAAATATTTGATGAGAGCTGCTTTTAAACAAAATGGTTTGCTCATACCAGGGTTTACTAAAATAACAGACCTGAAGGAAATTAACCGGGTTAAAGATTTTAAATTTCCCCTAATTATTAAACCTGTAGATCGTTCAGGGAGTCTTGGAATTACGATGGTAAACTATCCAGATCAGCTTTATGATGCCATTAAAAATGCATTGGGTGAATCTTTCATACAGCAAGCAATTGTTGAGGAGTTTATTAAGGGAAAAGAAATAAGTATTGAGGTAATTAGCTGGCAGGGAAAACATTTTATTTTGGCCTATACAGATAAAGTAACCTCTGGATATCCTCATTTTGTTGAATTAGAACATCATCAACCTTCTCAGTTAGTAAACAAAGCAAATAAAAAACAAATTGATAATCTTGTTTTTAAAGCATTGGATTCACTTGAGATTAAAAACGGAGCATCACATTCAGAATTCATAATAACAGAAAATAATGAGATTTATGTAACTGAAATTGGTGCAAGGATGGGTGGAGATTTTATCGGATCTGATCTGGTCAAACTGTCAACTGGTTATGACTATTTGAAAGGTGTTATTGATATTGCTCTTGGTGCTTTTGAAAACCCTGTTTTGACAAACAATTTTTCATCCGGGGTTTATTTTTATTCGATCGAAAGCAAACAAATAAAAAGAATTATTCAAACGGCTCAGGATGATATTGTTAAAAGCGAATTACGTGATTTAGTAAATTTAGAACTTAAACAAAGCTCAGACAGGGCGGGATATTTTATTTATAAATCAAATAATAAACTATTATTAAAATGATGCTATCAGTTATAATTCCCGTTTATAATGGTGAAAAGACAATAGAATTACTTTTTTCAAGAATTCTAAATGCTTTTGAAAAACACAAAGATTTTAAGCCTGAGATAATTTTTGTGTATGATTGTGGTGGAGATAATTCATGGGAAATAATAAAAAAAATAGTCTCAACTCACAAAAATATTGCTCAGGGAATTCGTTTAAGTCGGAATTTCGGACAACATAATGCACTTATATGTGGATTTGAGGTGGCTTCAGGTGATTTTGTCGTTACAATAGATGAAGACCTGCAACAAGATCCTGAAGATATTTTTAAGCTAATTGAAAAACAAGAAGAAGACAATTACGATGTAGTTTATGGTAAATTTAATACGCTAAATCATAGTGTTTTCAGAAATATTACATCAAATATGTTAAAAAAATTACTAAAATGGGGCATTCCGGATCTCCATCCAGATTATTCTGCTTTTCGATTAATTAAAAGAGAAATTTATCAGACCTTACCAAAACTAGAAAATTCTTATAGTTTCCTTGATGGTTATCTTACCTGGATAACATCCCATGTATCCAGTACACCGGTAACACACAAGTATCGTCAGGATGGCAAAAGTTCTTATAATTTGAAACGTTTAATTGAACATTCTATTAATATTTTTGTAACATTTTCGAACCTGCCTATTCGTATTTTAACTTTCTCTTCAGTGATTGTTTTCTTTGCCACTATCATTTACTCGGCAATTATAGTCTATCAACGCTTTGTAGGTCAGATAAGCATTCCGGGATATGCAAGCTTAATTATTACTTTAGGTCTGGGAATTGGAGCCATTCTGTTGGGTTTAGGAATTGTAGGGGAATACATTTACAGAATAAATCTAAAAACAACAAAAAGGCCTAAATATTTATCTATTGAAAGGAAAAAGTAATTGTGAATACTGAAGATATTATAGTTGTCGGAGCTGTAGGGTCTGCCTTAAATATTGCAGAACAGATCAACAATGCTTTTGAAAATTTTAATCACTACCAGAGAGTTGTGGGATTTTGTATTGATTCTTTTCCAGTTGGAAGTATAATTAATCAAATTCCGGTTGTTTGTATTACATCAAATATTAGTGAATATTTAGGCCAAAACAGGCAACTAAAAGTTATTTACAACCTTTTTAGACCTGATGTCTTAAAGGAGCGGTATGAATTATTTCAAAAGCTTAATATTCCATTAAGCAGGCTTACAAATTTCATACATCCTTCAGCCTATGTGGCTTCAAGTTCTGTTTTGGGTGTCGGAAATGTTGTTATGAGTAATGTTTCAATTCAAAGTAATGTTCGTATTCAGAATTTCAATATAATTAATTCGAATGTAACGATAGAACATGACACATTTTTTGGCAATGGCAATTTCATTGCCGCAAATGTTGCTATTGGCGCAAAAGTGAATTTAGGTTCACATAATTTTATCGGATTAAATTCTTCCGTTAGAGAAGGCGTTTCACTGGACAGTGTATTTGTTGGTATGCATTCCTTAGTTTTAACAAGTTATAAGAACTCTACAATATATGGGGTTCCAGCATGTAAAAATGAATAGAGTTTATTCCAATAGAGCTTTATCGATACTGTATAATTTTTTAATACACAATGGTTTACAAGCTACTTCAGTATTCCTTCCTACGAATATATGTCATGATGTGTTTTTCTTATTGAAGCATGCTGGGGTTAAAATCATTTTTCTTGATATCGACAAAAATGAACTGGAGATAAATAAAGAGATCGCGATTGAAAATATTGGTTTTAATGCTAAGGTCATTTTGCTGTGGAATCATAGTTATGGGAATTCACATGTCCCTTATGATTTTTTTACCGAAGCTAAAAATAAAAATCCGGAACTCATTATTATTGATGATAGATGTTTGTGTAATCCGGTTGATTTTCAACCCAATGTCAATGATTCGCTTATTGATTTAATTTTGTATAGTACTGGGTATGGAAAGCAAGTAGAATTAAACTATGGGGCATTAGGAATTGTTAATGATAAATATATACTACCTCAGGATTTTTATGATTTTAAAAAAAATATCCATAAAGAACTTAAAGCGGCTCTTTTTAGTACTGATATAAATAATTTATCAATAAAACTCGAAAAAGTTTGGATTAAGCTCGATAATGAAATGTTTCATTTTAATCAGTATTACAACGAAGTTAGAAATGAAAATATAAAGTGGATCGATCATAAAAATAAACTTAGCGAAATCTATTACGGAGAATTAAATGAGGCTTTTTTTATTAATAAACGTTTTAATGATTGGCGGTTTAATATACTAGTAAAGAATAAGAGAGATTTGATGAAACGCATATTCCGGGAAGACTTATTCATAAGTAATCATTATCCGTCAATTGGATCAATTGTTGAAAGAAAAAGCTTTCCAATAGCAGAGTGGTTGCATGAACATGTACTAAATTTATTTATCGACAAACATTATACAGAAGAAATGGCATATAGAACAGTTGAAATCATTAACAAATATGGTAATCCCATTTAACAAACCATACTTTACCGGTAAAGAAACTGATTATATCAGGCAGGCAGTTGCTTCCGGCCAAATTTCGGGCAATGGGATATTCACTAAAAAATGCCAGTCGTTCTTCGAAGAACGCTGGGGGTTTAAGAAATGCCTGCTTACCACTTCCTGCACCGATGCCTTGGAAATGAGTGCTTTATTGCTGGATATCAAGCCCGGTGATGAGGTGATCATGCCTTCCTATACTTTTGTTTCCACGGCACTTGCTTTTGTGCGACAGGGAGCTAAAATAATCTTCGTGGATAGTCAGGGGGATCATCCAAATTTGGATGAGGATAAAATTGAAAAACTGATCACTCCAAACACCAAAGCCATTGTCCCTGTACATTATGCCGGCATGGCCTGCAATATGGACCCGATCATGGCCCTGGCAGAAAAATACAATTTATTTGTAGTGGAGGATGCTGCGCAGGCCATAGATTCGTATTACAAAGGAAAGCCGCTGGGTAGCATCGGACATTTGGGTTGTTTTTCCTTCCACGAAACCAAGAATATCCAGAGCGGCGAGGGCGGTATGCTGGCCATTAATGATGAACGTTTTGTTAAAAGATCTGAGATCATCTGGGAAAAAGGTACGAACCGCGCTGAGTTCTTCAGGGGTGAGGTGCATAAGTATGGATGGGTAGATATTGGATCTTCCTTCCTGCCCTCTGACATTATCGCGGCATTTTTGTACGCGCAGCTGGAAAACCTTGATGGTATTCAAAAGAAGCGAAAAGAGATCTGGAATACCTATTTTGAAGGCCTGCGGGCCCCGGCAAAAAAAGGCTTCTTTCAAATCCTGCAGATCCCGAAACATGCTACCAACAATGCCCATATGTTCTATCTCGTATGTAATAGTCCCGAAGACAGGACCGGGCTCATCAAACACCTCAGGGAAAATGGGGTGCATGCCGTGTTCCATTACCTCAGTCTGCAGCAAAGCGATTATTACGGGAAATATAAAGACGACAGGAATTTACCGAATTGCAATCGTTTTACGGATTGCCTGCTCCGCCTGCCCATGTATTATGAGTTATCACAAAAGGAGCTTGGCTCAATTTCAGAATTGATTCACAATTTCTATTTAAAGGAAAAATGATCATTCCGGAAAAATATTCCAATCAGAAAATTTTTCGTTTTTTTCTAAGATCATTACAGTTAGATGTTATTGCAATGGGTGTTGCAACTATCTTGTATGCAATAATCCTCTGGTCCATTAATAGAGGGGTATCTGTTGATGAAGGATATTATTTATTGGGTTATTTAAAAGATCAGCCTGTTAAATATGCATTAACAGACTTCCATAATATTGTGAAATCCTTGTTTTTCTTTTTACCTGAAGATAATGCACTATATCTTAGAATAATCAGGTTTGTTATTACTTTATTTGCTCTTTTTGTTTTTACTAAAAGTTCATATCACTGGCTATGTGAGCAGTATGCTGTTAATATCAAAAAATCACTGTACTTTTCACTAAGTTTTCTAATGGGAGTATTCTGTTTTGCTTATGCAAGTCCTGTTTTATACTATGATAATATTCAACTGATCATTTATTTATTTGCTTTTGCTATTTTATTTAAGACCATTCGCATTAAACTATCCGCATTTACTACTCTTTATTGTATTGTTCTTGGCTTTTTATTAATTTTTGCACTTACAAATTATCCTCCTTCGGGAATCTTCCTGTTTATTATTATTATATTAATCTATTTTCTTTATTTATACCCCCATTATAAAAAATTAATCCAACAGCTATTGTACATATCCGCGGGAATGCTGATAGGGGTGGTTATTTATAGTTTATTAATTAATAACATTTTAAATGTAGTAGACGGAATTCTTGAAATATATAAAAGTGCTGTAAAATTTGAATCAACGAAGTACGAAACGGGAGGCCAGTTTCTTATTATTTTCAGATA
>JAIOSQ010000230.1 GCA_021107535.1 Bacteroidales bacterium
ATAGCGGATGGTATCCCGACAGGAAGTTACGGCTGTTTGATCGTGATAAAATTGAATGGGGAGGGGAAAGGATCCATGAAAGCATGGTTTTCAAACTGCCGGGAGTAAAAATAATGAAGATCCGTGGAGATCTTTTGCATTATTCTTATTATACAATATCTGAACATATTATACAAGCGAATCATTTTACCAATATGACTGCTGAACTGGCAGTTGAGAAAGGCAGGAAAGTAGGACTTTTCAAACTGATCTTTAGCCCCTGGATCAAGTTTATCAGGGATTACTTTATTAAATCCGGGTTTCTGGATGGATACTACGGATATATTATTTGCAGGATCTCAGCACAGGCCACCTTTATGAAATATGTCAAGATCAGGCAGTTAAGAAAAGGAAAAACGCGGAATTAAGCCAGTGTTTATGGGAAACTTTCAGCGTATCATTATCAGCCGGACCGATAGCATCGGAGATGTAATCCTTAGCCTGCCTGTGGCCGGTGTTTTAAAAAAGGCTTTTCCGGAATCCGAGATCATTTTTCTTGGAAGGTCATATACCCATGATGTCATCAGGGCGTGCGAACACATTGATACTTTCATGAACTGGGATGAGATCAAGCAATTATCGCCGGTCGAAAAGCTAAAGGCTTTTACCAATATGAATGCAGGCCTCATCATTCACGTATTTCCCAGGGCGGAAATTGCAAGGCTTGCAAAAAAGGCAGGAATCCCGGTGCGAATGGGGACAACCAACCGTCTCTATCACTGGTTTTCATGTAATCGTTTGGTGCGCTTGTCGAGAAGAAGATCGGACCTTCATGAAGCCCAGCTAAACCTGATGCTGATTAAAAGTATTTCAGGTAAAAACAGGGTGTCAGCTGAAGAAATTACCAGCCTCTATGGGCTGACGAAAACAGAAAAACTGGAGAAAAAATTCAGCAATATGATCGAGAGGGGAAGGTATAACCTGATCCTGCACCCAAAATCAAAAGGAAGTGCAAGGGAATGGGGATTGGAAAATTTCAAAAAGCTTGTACACATCCTTCCTGCAAAGGATTTTAAAATATTTGTCAGCGGGACAGCTGAAGAAGGGATGTTAATAAAAGAATCAGGTTTCTTTAAAGATGCTGAAGCAATTGACTTGAGTGGCAGCATGTCATTGGGGCAACTGATGAGCTTTATTCAATCCTGCGACGGATTAGTGGCTGCCAGCACAGGGCCTTTGCACCTTGCTGCTGCCCTGGGTGTTACGGCAGTGGGAATATACCCACCCATCAAACCCATGCACCCCGGCAGGTGGGCTCCAGTGGGAAAGAAGGCAAAATATATTGTTAAAGAAAAGCCATGTAACGACTGCCGAAAAGGAGGATTGTGCCATTGCATGCAAGATATTTCTCCTGAAGAAGTCTGGCAGGCCATTACAGATGTTTCCTGAGAAATATGATAAGCAAGACATATATGGTTTTAAACATGAACTATTGATCCTGAAAAAAAAGAAATTGACAGCTAAGACAAATAATAGAATAAGGACATTATTATCCCACATGTATTTCTGGGGCCTGGTGCTTATGATCATTTCCATTCCCCTTTCGAAATACATGATGAGTATTTCTCAATTCATCCTGTCCGGTATCCTGATCCTGGAGTTTATTTCACTGGAAAAAGTTAAACACCTTTTTAAGACAAACAAATGGTATGTGTTTATCATCAAGGTGATTCCCATAGCATTGATCTGGGCAGGAGAAAGCATTGCACGGATCTTTTCAATATTTTTCAGGCGTAAGAACATGCCTGCCATAGTCTTCTTTTCCTTCTACTTGCTGCATGTCCTTGGTTTACTTTTTACAGTCGATTTTGATTATGCATTAAAGGACCTGCGGGTTAAACTGCCACTGTTCGTAATGCCGGTAATAATTTCTGTATCCGAACCTCTGGGCTGGAAAAGATTCAGGCTGCTTATGCTGTTTTTTGTTGCTGCCGTCATCGCCGGGACCCTGTACAGCACTCATTATTTACTGACAGAGGATATTCATGACCTTCGGGAGATTTCAAGATTTATCTCACATATCCGTTTCAGTCTTCTCATCAGCATTAGTATCTTCGTATTAAGTTATTTTGTGATCAGAGAGCGTGATTTCCCGAAATATTTCCGGTTGATCCTTTTCATATTTACAGGATGGTTGCTTTTCTACCTTGTGTTATCAGCTTCGGTGACAGGGCTGGTAGTATTGATTTTGACAGTTCTTGTCATGGCAGTGCTTTATACGCTGAAAAAAAAGAACCTGTATTCACGGATCGCCACCGTGATATTGTTTATAGCTCCGGTAATATTACTGGTTTTTATCATGGGAATTATCAGCGATGTTTATAAAGTGCACAGGGTAGATTTTTCAACATTGGATGAACAAACCGCACTTGGAGCCACTTACGAGCATGACACCACCAACTTTCAGACAGAAAATGGTTATTATGTGTATTTATATATTGCAACAGATGAAATGCGTCAAGCCTGGAATAAGAAAAGTAAATTTGATTTCGACAAGGAAGATAAAAAGGCGCAGAAAATTAAATCTACCCTGATCCGCTATCTGACATCCAAAGCTTACCGGAAAGATGCAAAAGGTATTGAAATGCTTTCAGAGGAAGATATTGCACTCATTGAGGATGGGGAAGCAAGCGCTCATTATCATGAACGCTCAGATTTTTATATCAGGCTTTATAAGATCATCTGGGAGATTCAACAGTATTTGCGTACGGGAGATCCCAGCGGTCATTCGGTCATGCAGCGTGTGGAGTACTGGAAAACCTCAATACTTATCATTAAACAATATCCGGTTTTCGGGGTAGGCACAGGTGATATGAATATTGCCTTTAAGCGGCAGTATGAACTTATGAACAGCCCTTTAAAGCCTGAATTTCGATGGAGGTCGCATAATCAGTTTTTATCGATAACAGTTGGGTTTGGCTTTATCGGTTTGATCTGGTTTATTGTGGCAGTTCTTTATCCCCCAATCAAAACAGGTCGAATGACTGATTATTTTTACATGACGTTCTTTGTGATCATGATGTTATCCATGATCTCGGAAGATACTATAGAATCTCAGGCAGGGGTTACAATTTTTGCGTTTTTTACTTCCCTGTTCTTGTTTGGCAAGAAGGACAAAACACCTATATAATGACTATTAACGGGATGAGCGAGGATAATTATATGAAAGAATGGTTGGTTATTGTTAATCCCAATGCCGGCAGCCGGAAAGGGGAAAAGGACTGGCCAAAAATACAAGAGGCTCTGATAAAACAAGGGTTTAATTTTAAAGCAGTATTTACGGAAAACAGGCATCATGCAATAGAATTAACATCAAAATTGGTGGCCACGGGCTTCAGAAAGCTGATCGTTATAGGAGGGGACGGAACCCTGAATGAGGTGGTGAACGGTATTTTCAGGCAGAATTCCTGCTCACCGGAGGATCTGCTTCTCAGTATAATCCCCGTTGGTACAGGAAATGACTGGTGCAGAATGTACGGCATCCCAAAGAAATATAAGCACGCTATAAAAATAATACAGCAGGGTCGCACCTTCGTTCAGGATGTTGGCTTTATTACATACCATGATCAACAGGAGGAACATGAAAGATATTTCATAAATGTCAGCGGCATGGGATATGATGCACTGGTAGCAGAAAAATCCAATAAGATGAAAGATAAGGGAAGAGGTGGACCCCTGTCTTACCTCCTTAACATTTTTACCGGGCTATTTCAGTATAAATTTACTCATTTTGATATTGATGTAGACGGGAAGCGGGTGTTCAGCGGAAGGGTGTTGAGTATGAACATTGGGATCTGTAAATACAATGGAAGCGGACTAATGCAGGTTCCACATGCAATCCCTGATGATGGTCTGCTGGACATTACCGTGATCAAAGCAACATCAAAATTCAATATTGTAAAACATGTGGCAAAACTCTATGACGGGTCTTTCGTAAAATTGAAATTTGTTAATACATACAGGGGTGAAAATTGCAAGATCGTATCAAGGCCCAGAGGTTCGGTATACCTGGAAGCAGACGGGGAATCCCTGGGGCATTCACCTCTTAATTTTTCTGTTTTGACCAAAGCAGTGAAGGTTATAATCCCTAAACATCAAAATGTGGATTAAACATTATTCAACATTTTATTAATCTGTTAAAATACAATGCTTTAACCTAAAATATCAACAATGGAATTCCCTCTTATTAATTACTGGGCAGTGATCGTTGCTGCAGGTTCAACATTTGCCCTCGGAAGTTTATGGTATTCTCCACTCATGTTTGAAAAACCATGGATGAAAGAGCTTGGCTTTACCAAAGAAGGAATGAAAAATACCAATATGTTAAAGGTCTATGGCATTGCATTTATCCTGATGTTTATTATTGCATTCAATCTTGCAGCCTTCATCGGAACTGAATCTGACTGGAAGTACGGGATGATGGCAGGTGCGCTGGCCGGTATCGGCTGGGTTGCCGCTGCAATTGGAGTGAATTACTTGTTTGAAAGGAAATCGTTCAGGCTCTTCCTGATCAATGCAGGGTATATGGCGGTGTCCTTAACAATTATGGGAGCTATATTAGGTGCATGGCACTAATTAGTGTTTGTCCAAACACGGACTTTATAGACGGGCACTAATTAGCTGAACCTACGAACATACCGGCAGAGAAATCATGTGTTCCTGATTAACTCCAGCAATTCCTCAAGCGCATTCTCCTCAGGAACGTTGTTTTTTACCGGTTTTCCATTGTGATACAGGCTGATTTTTCCATTTCCCTCACCAACATAACCGTAATCGGCATCTGCCATTTCGCCGGGACCATTCACAATACATCCCATAACCGCAATCTTTATGTTTATTAGCCCGGAAGTATGTTCTTTGATCTTTTTCAGGGCATCCTGAATATCAAAACCTGTTCTCCCGCAACCCGGACAGGAGATATACTCTGTTCCGGTAATCCGGCGCCCCGTAGCTTGCAAGGTTCCAAAAACAAGTTCCGAATGCCTGATAAGGGTTTTTCCTTGATTTCTTATCCAAAAGCCATTCCCGAGGTCTCGGAGAATCAAAGCCGATAAATCGGCAGAACACTTTAACATCAGGGATTCATGATCACTCTCATAATAATCCAGCTTCACAAGCACAGGATATCTGCATTTTTTCTGCTCCAGCAAGGAAAACATTTTTATGATCTCCTTTATCTCTCCATTCTTTCCGGAAAAGAGAAGTATCCTGCCTTCTGAAGGTTTAGCAGCTGAAGCAAGAAATTCTTTCATGACTAAATATGCTGAGAATTCAATGATATGAAAACCCTTTACACCTTGCATTTCGTCGCCCGCTGGAATTATTTGATAGCTGCAATTATTTAAATCTTCAAGTTGATCGTTGGATATATGGAGGAGGTCAGCATCCGGAAATGAAGTTATTCGACTGCTTTTTTCACCCACAACAGCCACAGGCAGATTTTCACCCAAAACACCAGTCTTTACAGTATTTTTATAGTGATACATTCCAGTATCATCAAAGCTATTGAATTCCCGGCCGTTTTTCCTGATATCTTCATATTGGCGGATAAGTTTCCGGGCAACCGGAATTTCAGCCACCGGGTCTTCTGTAAGGGAAACCCGTATGGTATCCCCGATGCCTTTTGCAAGCATGGGCCCGATACCGGCAGCAGACCTGATCCTGCCATCCTCTCCCTCACCGGCTTCTGTCACACCCAGGTGGACCGGATAGTCCATTCCCTTTTCTGCCATGGTTTTTACAAGTTGTTCGTTGGCATTGATCATAGTAGCAACATGGCTTGATTTCATTGAAACCACAAGATCATTGAACCCATCATCCCGGCATATTTCAAGGAATTCCATGGCAGAGGCAAGCATGCCTGCTGCCGTATTGCCATACTTTTTCAGAATCCGTTCCGATA
>JAIOSQ010000275.1 GCA_021107535.1 Bacteroidales bacterium
AAGTGGGGGATTTGCTCTCAGGAATGGCTGTCCATATGCAATTGATAGCGATTACACATCTGCCACAGATCGCCGGAAAGGCAGATGAACATTTTAAAGTGTATAAAAAATATGCTGAGGATCGAACTGTTTCCGGCATTGTGTGTTTATCTAATAGTGAAAGGGTTGAAGAGATAGCCGCCATGCTTAGTAATGAAAATGTTAGTAGTTCAGCTAAAGAAACGGCAAAGGAGCTTTTAGGATTTAAACCAAATATTAAATAGCATATTGTAAACCCTGAATACACAGTGATATGGCTTACAACTTATTAAAAGGAAAAAAAGGAATCATTTTCGGTGCCCTGGATAATAAATCCATTGCATGGCATATAGCTGAACTAGCCAGGGAAGAAGGGGCAACTTTTACCCTCTCAAATACCCTCTCAGCGCAAAGATTCGGACAGATCGATGAACTTGCTGAAAAGTGTGATTCTCTGGTGATCCCGGCTGATGCTACCAGTATTAAGGACCTTAACGAAGTGTTCAGCAAATCCATGGAATTTCTGGGCGGAAAAGTTGATTTTGTGCTCCATTCAATCGGGATGTCTTTAAACGTAAGGAAGAAAAGGGTATACAATGATGTTGACTATGATTATTATAGAAAAACACTTGACATATCTGCCGTTTCCTTTCATAAGATGCTCCAGGTTGCCAATAAGCTCGATGCCATCAATGAATGGGGATCTATCATAGCGCTTTCCTACATTGCAGCACAACGAACACTATATGCATACAATGACATGGCCGATGCAAAATCGCTGCTGGAATCCATTGCCAGGAGTTTTGGATACATTTATGGGCGGGATAAAAAGATCAGGATAAACACCATTTCGCAATCACCCACCTTAACCACCGCCGGTAGCGGAGTGAAGGCAATGGGTGGATTGATGGACTTTACGGATAGAATGTCACCGCTTGGGAATGCAGACGCAGCAGAGTGTGCAAATTTCTGCATCAGCATGTTCTCTGACCTCAGCAGGAAGATCACCATGCAGAACCTATACCACGACGGAGGTTTCTCAAGCATGGGTATGAGCCAGAAGGCAATGAGCATGTACAATAAAAGCTTCAACTCCGAAAGCCAGGAAGGGTAGGATGGGAGTTCCTAGTTCCTAGTGCCGAGTTCCAAGTGCCTAATGCACCCTGTACCTTGTACCCTGTACCTTGTACCCTAATTTTTTTAACATTTTCATCTCCTATAAACCGATTTTTCCCTATCTTGGCTGAGAATAATCATTTTAATCAATTACTAACCTTAATTAATTAATGCATATATGGTAGGTTTTGAATTGGAAAAAAAACAACTTGAGATCATTGAAAAGTACAAGGACTTCACAAGCAGATGGATTATTCCACAGCGAAAGAAATGGGATGAACTGGCAGAATTTCCCTGGGAAATTGTGAAAGCTGCATATGATGAAAAGATCATCAATGGTACTTTGCCTGTGGAATATGGCGGAAATGGCTTCAGCATTTTTGAGAGTGCGCTTACATCCGAAGAATTCGGATATGGATGCACCGGTATTGGTATTTCTATCGATGCAAGCACACTTGCCTTAACGCCGACATATCTGGCAGCTACGGATGAACAGAAAAAAAGGATCTATGGCGAAATGGTAGAGAAAAAAGCAGTTGCCGCCTATGCATTGACTGAGCCAAATGCAGGATCAGATGTTCAGGGAATTAAATCGACTGCGATAAAAAAAGGGGATAAATATATACTGAACGGACACAAACGTTTCATCACCAATGCAGAGGTTGCAGAATTCATTACCGTATTTGCCATGACAGATCCCGATAGGGGATCGCGGAGCCTTTCAGCATTTATTATTCCGGCGGATCTGCCTGGCATTGAAATTCTTCCCAGGCTTCAAAAGATGGGGCAAAGGGCTTCAGTACAGAATGAGATCAAATTCACGGATGTGGAAATTCCTCTTGATTCATTACTCGGGCAGGAGGGTTATGGTTTTATTATTGCCATGAAAACTTTTGACAGGACGCGTACAGGCGTAGCTGCGGCTGCCCTGGGAAATGCACGTGCCGCTTTTGATATTTCAAGGGAGTGGGCAAAGAACAGGATACAGTTCGGAAAACCTATTGCTGCCCAGCAAATCATCGCATTTATGCTTGCGGATATGGCAACAGATATCGAGGCAGCAAAAGCACTGGTTTGGAAAGCAGCATGGGCCTACGATACAAAGCAGAAGGATTTCTCAAGACTTTCAGCGATGTCAAAGTATCTTGCAACCGACATGGCCATGAAGGTATGCAGCGATGCGGTCCAGGTAATGGGCGGAGATGGGTATTCGCGTGATTTTGCCGTTGAAAAAATGATGCGGGATGCCAAACTTTCCATGATCTATGAAGGCACCAACCAGGTGAATAGATTGGTAGTATCTAAAAGTGTTCTGAAATAAAAAAACAGAATTTCCTATTAATAGCTGTAGCGGTTATCCTCAATCAGCTTATCAGCGATCCTTCTTCTGGCTTCTTTCACATTAACCGGTGGAACCTTCGTAAAAAGGTCGATCCTGTCAAGCATAACATCCTTATCTTTTACCTCCTCGGGTAAAGAATTTATCGCATCATGTCCTGATTTCCTGATCATATCAGCGGCATCATAAATGATGACATCAAGGATATCTTTATAATGCTGGCCAAACTTAACATGTCCTGTTTCTTCAAGTTTCTGAA
>JAIOSQ010000216.1 GCA_021107535.1 Bacteroidales bacterium
CATCTTTATTCACCCAGTTTTGTGCACGGGCGAGGGGAGGTTCCCCACTTTCGGTTGGGAGATATTTATCTACTTCGGGTAGTTCAAGGGGTAATTCCGATACGTCAAGCATATAGGGCATACCGTCTTTATAATAAACAGGGAAAGGTTCACCCCAGTAACGCTGGCGGCTGAAGATCGCATCCCTCAGGCGGAAATTCACGGACCCGAATCCGATACCATCTTCTTCAAGTTTATCAATGGTGGTCCGGATAGCATCTTTAACCGGCATCCCGCTGATGAAACCTGAATTGATCATCACCCCCTCTTTTGCATCATACGAATCTTCCCATCCGGCAGGGTCACTGCTTTGTTCTCCTGCTTTAGCCACCACCTGGATAATAGGAATATTGAAATATTTTGCAAACGCAAAATCCCTGCTGTCATGCGCCGGTACGGCCATGATGGCTCCGGTACCATATCCCATCAATACATAGTCGGCTATCCAAATCGGAATTTCTTCATTGTTAAGCGGATTGATGCCATAAGCTCCTGTGAACACTCCTGAGATCTTTTTTACTTCTGATGCACGTTCTCTTTCCGAACGGTTTTTGGCCATTTCAATATAAGCCATCACTTCATCTTTTTTATCCGGAGCAGTGATCTCTTCCACCCATTCATGCTCGGGAGCGAGTACCATGAAGGTTGCTCCCCACAGCGTATCGGGGCGTGTGGTAAATACTTCCAATACCCTGTCATGGCCTTTAATACTGAAGTTCACAGAGGCCCCTTCCGACCTGCCAATCCAGTGTTTCTGGATCTCCAGCAGGGATTCGGTCCATTCGATCTCTTTCAGTCCGTCCAGCAATCGTTGGGCATAAGCTGTTATTCTGAGCGACCATTGCTTCATCAGTTTTCTTTCCACCGGATGACCGCCTCTTTCTGAAAGGCCGTCTTTTACTTCATCATTGGCAAGTACGGTTCCCAGATCAGGGCACCAGTTTACCCAGGTTTCGGAAAGATGAGCAAGCCTGTAATTCATCAAGGCTTGTTGTTGCTGCTGTTCATTCCATGAATTCCAGTCCTTAGCAGAAAAATTATCACACTCAGTGCAGGCAGCATCTATATCGTTATTTCCTTCGGCTGCAAAGGCCTTTATAAGCTCTGCTACCGGCTCTGCTTTATAGGTCTTGTTGTTATACCAATGCTCAAACAACTGGATAAATGTCCATTGGGTCCACTTGTAATAATGCGGATCACAGGTTCTGACTTCACGGCTCCAATCGAAGGAAAATCCAATCTTATCGAGTTGTACCCTGTATCGGTCAATATTTTTATAGGTAGTTATTTGCGGATGGGTTCCTGTTTGGATAGCGTATTGCTCGGCAGGAAGCCCGTATGCATCAAAACCCATAGGATGAAGCACATTATATCCCCTGTGGCGCATGTATCTTGCATAGATGTCGGACGCAATATACCCAAGGGGATGTCCTACATGAAGACCTGACCCGGAAGGGTAAGGGAACATGTCGAGTACATAATATTTTGGTTTGGAGGAGTGATTGGGCGCAACAAAGGTATTATGTGCCCGCCAGTATTCCTGCCATTTTTTTTCTATTTTCTTAAAATTATATTCCATCGAATTTATTTCCTGAAGAGCTGTTTTTGTTGCTTAATGAAGCCCTGGCAGCAGCCTGCTATTTTCAACATGCGAAAGTAGGAAAAAGATGGGAATAAATGTAAATACCGGATGCTGGATAAGCAATTCATTACTGGTTACTGGTTACTGGTTGCTGGTTTGGGGTGTGTGGCTTGGTACTTCATTATTATTTATTTTACCCACCCCAGCCCCTCCCTGCTGGCCTTGCTCTGCCGAAGCTACGCGAAGGCGATGCAGGGAGGGGAGACTTTTCATTCAATCCTTATAGATAACCTTTCCCTCCACCTACTCGTAGGGGGACAGGGGGTGGGTAAAAAGAGATATTGACTCCTTAATCAAAATTCTACACTACCAATCCTTACTAATAATTAATCACCAGGATATCATCCTTCAAAAAAGCCTAACTTTGCATAGGATCATATCCGGCATCAAATAATATTAGGATTCTGAGATGAGTAAAAAAGATGAACGTTACCAACGGCGAAAGCTACATTCTTCCAGGGCTACAGCCCTTATTAGTATTACATTGGTTTTATTTATGCTGGGATTGCTGGGACTGATCGTCCTCCATGCCCAGAAGTTATCCGAATATGTCAAGGAAAATATCGGCTTTTCGATTATTATGAAAGAAGGTGTCAGGGAGGCTGGAATTGTGCAACTGCAAAAAACAATGGATGCTTCCAGGTATGTGAAATCTACTGAATATATCACTCCTGAGCAGGCTGCCGAGGAGCTGCAGGAAGACCTTGGAGAGGATTTTATCAGTTTTCTCGGATATAATCCGCTGCTTCCTTCCATCGAACTCAAGCTGAAAGCCGAATATACCAATATTGATAGTCTGACATTGCTGGAAAATGAATTGCTTGCCAATCCCGATGTAAAAGAGATCTATTACCAGAAAGACCTTGTACACCTGATCAACAAAAACATCCGGCGTATAAGCCTCGTAATTCTTGCCTTCAGTGTGCTGCTGCTTGTCATAGCGGTTGCCCTTATAAACAATACCATTCGATTGACGATATATTCCAAGCGTTTTATTATCAAAACCATGCAGCTTGTAGGTGCGACCGGAGGATTTATCAGAAGGCCATTTTTATGGATAGGAGTGGTGCAGGGAATGTATGCAGCTTTTATTGCGATCATATTCCTGGGGGTGATCCTTTACTTTTCGCAAAAAGAACTGCCTGAACTTGTAAATCTGCAGGATATTGCACTCATTCTTACCCTGTTTGGCTTTGTATTTATTACGGGGATCGTCCTGACATATTTATCTACATGGTTTGCTGTGAAACGCTACCTGAGAGCAAAAGCAGACCAATTGTATTATTAATACCATGGCTTGGATTTTGTCTGCAATTTCCAATTAAGCCAAATCTCATTGATTTATTTTCCAAAACAATGTACTTTTGCCCAAATCAGGCAGGTTAAAAAATGTTAATCAAGCAAGGGTTTATATTTTTTGACCTACTTTTACAAATATAAATCGCATTTCATATGGCTACCAAGAAAAAGAAACCTTTGCAAAAAATAAAACCGGGCGTCGATACAATCGCAAAACAGAAAGTCTCCGGTGACTCCGCTCTTGCCTTTGCTTTCGGAAAGGAAAACTATCGCCTGCTTGTTATCGGCCTGGTAGTGATCTTTGTGGGATTTCTGTTGATGATAGGCGGTGGCTCGGATGATCCTAATGTTTTTAGTGAAGACATTTTCAGTTTTCGGAGAATGACACTGGCTCCCATACTCATCCTTGCCGGGTATATCATCGAGATATTTGCCATTATGAAGAAACCCAGAGACTGATCTCATTCTATTTTTATTTATGAATTGGCTGGAAGCATTAATACTTGGAATTATCCAGGGACTGACAGAATTTTTACCTGTGAGCAGCAGTGGCCATTTGGAACTTGGCAAGGCTCTTCTTGGAGTAAACGCAGAAAACAGCCTGATGTTTACTGTTGTGGTGCATGGTGCCACCGTCCTTAGTACCATTGTTGTATTTCATAAAGATATTCTGAAACTATTGAGGGGCCTTTTGGCTTTCAGGTGGAATGATGAAACCACTTATATTGCGAGAATATTTATTTCAATGATCCCGGTAATATTTCTTGGGATTTTCTTTAAGGAAGAAGTAGAAGGATTTTTTACGGGAAATGTAGTCCTGGTCGGATCCATGCTGATCGTAACCTCGATGTTGCTTTTATCTACTTACCTGGTAAAGAATAATACTAAAAAGATCTCATTCCTCGATTCGTTTATCATTGGGGTAGCTCAGGCCCTGGCTGTGTTGCCGGGCATTTCCCGTTCCGGAGCAACCATCTCGACAGGATTGCTGCTTGGTAATAAGAAAGCCAATGTAGCCCGCTTTTCTTTTCTCATGGTATTGATTCCGATCATTGGTGCTAATTTTAAAGATATTTATGACGGGGGGATGTCTGCCGAAGCCGGAATTGGAATATTTCCCCTGCTCGTTGGGTTTCTGGCTGCATTCATTTCAGGACTGCTGGCCTGCAAATGGATGATTGGAATTGTAAAGAAAGGGAACCTGATATATTTTGCAATTTATTGTTTTTTACTTGGAACAATTGCCATACTGGCAACAACAGCTTTCTGAAGTACATGCTATCTTCCAGAAAATATAATTTTCCCGAGGGGGAAATCCTGCTGATTGATAAACCTGCAAGCTGGACTTCCTTTGACGTGGTGAACAAGATCCGGTATATGATAAAGCATCATCTGGGAATCAGAAAGATCAAAGTTGGACATGCAGGGACCCTGGATCCGCTTGCCACGGGATTGTTGATTGTTTGTACCGGGAAAGCAACAAAACAGATTTCAGGGCTCACCGGCATGGACAAAGAATATACCGGGACTTTTTATTTGGGTGCAACCACTCCCTCTTATGACAGAGAAACAGCGATAGATCAAACCTATAACATCGATCATATTTCTGCGAACCTCATACAGGATACTGCGAAAAAGTTTGTGGGTTCAATTGAGCAGATACCTCCGGCTTTTTCTGCCGTTAGAATTGATGGTACGAGGGCCTATAAAAAGGCAAGGAAACAGGAAGATGTAAAATTGTCTCCCAGGCAAGTCGATATTTATGAGTTTGAGATCACACGAACAGGAGTTCCGGAAACTTCTTTCAGGGTCTTGTGCAGTAAGGGAACATATATTCGATCACTTGCTTATGATTTCGGAAAATCCTTAAACAGTGGAGCTTACCTGTATTCACTTTGCCGTACCAGGATAGGAAATTTCTCCATTGAAGATGCCATAAGTATTCAAGACCTGGGAAAAGAAATGATCCTTATGCAACAAAACAGTTGATCTTTTGTTATGATTTAATTCAGGTAGCAACTTACCAAAATGCCTCGAAAGCACGCATTTATAAGGGAAAAGTTTGACAAATAGCACAATTTTTTGTATCTTTGCACATTCATTTCCTGAAGACAACAAAACTAAACAGAGACGAATGAAATTATCGCAATTCAGATTTCATTTACCTCCTGAACTCATTGCCAATCATGCTCCTGAAAATCGGGATGAAGCCAAGATGATTGTATTGAACAGGAAGAAAGGTACCATAGAGCATAAAGCGTTTATCGATATTCTCGAATATTTTAATGACGGGGATGTATTTGTCATCAACAACACCAAAGTATTTCCTGCCCGCCTGTTTGGCACCAAAGAGAAAACCGGTGCAGATATTGAAGTTTTTCTACTTCGTGAACTGAACAGAGAAACCAGGCTATGGGATGTACTTGTTGATCCCGCCAGGAAGATCAGAATAGGAAATAAATTATATTTTGGTGAGAATGATGAACTGGTAGCTGAAGTAATCGACAATACAACTTCTCGCGGACGGACGCTTCGTTTTCTTTTTGACGGGTCTTACGATGACTTCAAGAAGACCATCTATCATATTGGGAAAACCCCTTTACCGAAAATTCATCAAAGGGAGGTTATTCCGGAGGACGAGGAAAGATACCAGACGATTTATGCGAAATATGAAGGAGCTGTTGCTGCCCCTACTGCGGGATTGCATTTCAGTCGTGAACTCATGAAGAGGCTGGAACTGAGGGGAGTGGGTTTCCCGGAGATAACACTGCATGCAGGACTGGGTAATTTCAGAGCTATAGAAGTTGAAGACCTGACCAAACATAAAATGGACTCGGAAGAGGTGATCATTGATGAAGCAAATGCTGCCTTGATTAATCGTGCAAAGGAAAATAAGAAAAAAGTTTGTGCCATTGGCACAACTTCCATGAAGGCCATTGAAACATCAGTCTCCATAACAGGGAAAATAAAACCATATAATGGATGGACGAATAAGTTTATTTTTCCTCCCTATGAATTCCATCTTGCTGATGCCATGATCACCAATCTTCATCTGCCGCAGTCATCCATGATGATGATGGTGGCTGCTTATGCAGGCTATGACTTTTTACTGGAAGCATATAGAGAAGCCATAGATAAAAAATATATGTTCTTTACCTATGGCGATGCCATGCTGGTGATCTGATAAAATTTTGCGGTATTCTTTTCAGGGGTCATATGCCCCGCTGCTTGCGACGGGAAGATTCTATATTTATGCAATACAGACTTGAAACAAACCAGAATTTTCGTGGAGAAATATAACAGAATTCTCATGGCTGAAAGATTTGTAATTATTACTGCCGGTGGCCTGGGCAGCAGAATGAGATCTTCCACTCCAAAGCAATTCCTGGAACTTGCCGGAAAACCTGTGGTTATGCATAGCATGCAGTGTTTTACCATGTATTCCGGATCAATAACAATGATCCTTGTTCTGCCGGAGGAGTTTACACTGGAATGGAAAAAACTTTGTAAAAAACATGATTTTCAGTTAAAGCATACGGTTTGCAACAGTGGGGAAACAAGGTTTCATTCCGTCCAAAATGGATTAAAACTTGTGAATGATCAAGGACTTGTTGCAATACACGATGCAGTCCGTCCGCTGATCTCTTCTACACTTATAAAGGAATGCTTTAATGCAGCATCAAAAAAGGGGAATGCGGTACCTGCACTTCCACTCAGGGATTCAGTAAGGGAAATTTCCGGAGATGAAAACCGTCCTGTTGACAGATCAAAATTCAGGCTGATCCAGACCCCGCAGGTTTTTGAAGCCAGGCTGATCAAAAAAGCCTATGAACAGGCCTACAGGCCTTCATTTACTGACGATGCCACGGTGGCGGAAGCCATAGGAGTACAAATCAATTTGCTTTACGGAACTGAAACAAATATAAAGATCACTACTCCTGAGGATTTGAAAATAGCAGAGGTTTTGTACCGGGATAACCCTTAAGCAGACCTGTATTATCTTTTCCTGCCTTTCCAGCTGTAGGAGGAAAGGTTTCCCCAAATCCCTGATGCGCTTATAAAGAAAAAGTAGATCAACTGAAACGGAAAATACCAGCGCATCAGCTTTCGCTGCCTGACAAAACTGCTGATATTCCACAGCAATGGAAAATCGATAATATATTTTAATAACAGGGCTGCCAGAAAAGCAAATAATAGATTATTGGAAAATACAGATCCGGCCAGAGAGATCAACAAGCAGAGGTTAAATAGCAGCACAACTATTGCAGTGCTGATCATTGCAGGATCCCGGTATCCCGGGCTTTTAGCTACCCAACGGATCCTTTGTCTGAAGAAGCCCTTCATGCTTTCAGATGCCTTGGTGTATACGATGGCCCGGCGGTCTTTGGCAAAACAAACACTTCTTGCTTTAAAATGTCGGCTAAACTTTTCAAGAAGGAAAATATCATCTCCTCCCGGGATATGCTCATTTCCACGATAAGCGTCTACCTCATTAAATGCTTCTTTTTCAAAAGCAAGGTTTGCCCCATTGCACATAATCGGGAAACCTGCTCCTATTGAGCCGGCCCCGGATCCTACCAGACTCAGGAATTCCAGGGCCTGAAAATGACCGGCAAATCCTTTGGGATTATTAATTGCTACCGCAGCTGAAACCATTTTATATCTTCCGTTATCATAAAAAGAGGCGAGAGTCTGCAGCCAGTATTTCCCGGGATGACAATCGGCATCCGTGCTTACTATCAGTTGTCCCTTTGCATATTTTATGCCCAACATAAAAGCACTTTTCTTACCGATCACGCCATCTTCAAGTTCCAGCAGGACAATCCGCTTATCACCTGCCAGCTTTTCTACCTTGGCAACAGTTCCATCAATTGAGTGATCATTCACTATGATAATCTCATATTGATCTTCAGGGTAATGCTGTGAGAGAAGATTATGAAGCAGGCTTGCAATATGTTCTTCTTCATTACGGACAGGGATCACGACGCTGATATCAGTACTTACGGTATCCGGAATGACAATTTTATGTAAACTGAACCAACCCAGGGTAAAATATATGATCAGGCCGGCATAAGATATTCCTGATATTAAAAGCAGCGAAATTATAAGGATTTCCCAGAGGTTCATTGCTTTGGTTTTCTGAAAAATTTAAGATTTAGCACGAAAATGGCTCCTATGAGTGCAGGTATCGCAAGATTAATAATCCAAAGGGATGTTGAAGCAGCGATAATACCCAGGTTTATGGATTGAGGGGCTATGTCGGACCCTCCGAAATACATCCCTATCAGGAACAGGGCTACGGAACCACGAATACCCAATTCCGTAATGGTAATGGTAGGAATTATGGTCATTACAAAAAAAGTCACGGCTATGATGATCATGGCGTGAAAGAAAGGAAGGTCTACAGAAAAGATCTTCAATAAAAGGTACATTTGAAAAGAAAATACCACAAACCTGAATAAGCTCAGGAAAATAATGCCGATCAGCTCCCTAAGAGTATAGGAAGAAAGAATATCAATATATCCTGTCAGTTTTTCCAGGAGTTTACCTTTCAAGTGACCTGTCAGTGATGAGAATACGGAAATGTTCAAAAATAGGAGGGTCACCAGGATATTTAATCCGAGGATCAATATTCCTCCCCCCCATAAAAAGTAAGCATACAAATGACCGGGAATAGAAAAATACAATAGTAATTCTGCATGATATTCCATAAATAGAAGAAATATGGAGCTGGTCCCCAGCACAAAAGTGATCAGCAACTGACTCATGCTTCCCAGAAAAGTTATTAAAACACCTTCAATGCGATTTCCTCTTTCGAGAATAAAAACCCTCCCGAAATAATCGCCAACACGATTTGGTGTGAAAGAGCTGATTGCTACACCACTGAGCACAGCTTCAAATGACCTGATCCATGAGATCCGTTCAATTTTTCTGATCATAATACACCATTTCAGTGCTTCGATGCTCCAGTTCAAAAGCATCAGGATAAAAACTACAGTGATCATCCAAATAAACCAATTGCTGCTGAATATGTCCAGAAAAGTATCATAGGTTGCAGACAAATCCCGCTTACGAAATAACTGCTTGTAAATAAATCCGTACGTCGCAGCAATTATCAAAATACTGATCAGATAGTTGTATGTTTTGCGTACTTTTGTTTTCATCTTTATGTTTAAAAGCACCTGCCATTGAATAGTGACCGTATTATATTGGGTATTGACCCCGGAACCAATATTATGGGATATGGGTTAATCCACAATAAAGGTAATAAAATTGAGCTTATCACCCTTGGTGTAATTAAGCTGGGGAAGCTTTCCAATCATGGCTTAAAACTAAAAAAAATCTTTGAACGTACAAGATCCCTGATCACTGAATATAAACCGGATGAACTGGCTATTGAGGCTCCTTTTTACGGTAAAAATGTTCAGTCAATGTTAAAACTCGGAAGGGCACAGGGTGTTGCCATGGCTGCAGCATTGAGCCTTGATGTCCCTATACATGAGTATTCTCCGCGTAAAATTAAACAATCAATTACCGGTAAAGGGAGTGCTTCCAAGGAGCAGGTTGCTGCCATGCTTATAAACTTGCTTTCCATTAAAGATCCTCCTGAATATTTTGATGCCACTGACGGGCTTGCTGTGGCCGTTTGCCATTATTTCCAGCGAAAACCTTCGCTGGATGGAGAACAATACGGAAGCTGGAAGAGTTTTATTTCGAAGAATCCGGATAAAATCAAATAATTGATATGATTTCCATTTAAGTATGATTATGAAGAAGCTTCCATTATTCCTACTTCTGGCCGTTGTTTTTTATGGCTGTAAACCTGTTCAGGAAAATACACCGCCCAACATTATTTTCATCATGTCTGATGATCATGCTTCGAAAGCCATTAGTGCTTACGATACATCCCTGATCCACACTCCGAATATCGACCACCTTGCAGAGGAGGGAATTCGTTTTGACAGGTGTTTCTGTACCAATGCTATTTGTGCCCCCAGCCGGGCCGTGATCCTCACCGGTAAATACAGTCATATGAATGGTGTGCTGGATAATTCACGATCATTTGACGGCAGCCAGCCAATGCTGCCAAAATACCTGAAGGAATCAGGTTATCAGACAGCGATCATTGGTAAATGGCATCTGAAAAGCGATCCCGAAGGTTTTGACCACTGGTTTATTTTACCGGGACAGGGCAAATACTATCGTCCTGATTTTAGAACACCTGAAGGCCCGGTCACAATAGATGGCTATGTTACGGATATCATTACAGATAAAGGTATCGAATGGCTTGAAAACCGGGATCCCGGGAAGCCTTTTTTTATGATGCTTCATCATAAGGCTCCCCACCGGAACTGGCAGCCTGCCATTCGCCATCTCGGACTCTATGACAGTACGGAATTTCCTCTGCCGGGAAACCTGCATGATGATTATGAAGGGAAGAGCCGCGCTCCCAAAGACCAGGCCATGAGCATTGCCAGTCATATGTCGATGGATTACGATCTGAAAGTGGCCGAGGACTTGATAAATCCAAAAATCCCCGACAGGGAATTATGGTTCAGAACAGCCTGGGGCAGTACCAACAACAGAATGTCGAAAGATGATCTTAAAAAATGGGAAAGCTATTATGCCCAAAGAGCAACTGAATACAATGCCCTTGCTGCGGAAGAAAGGATTATTGATGAATGGAAATACCAGCAGTACATGGAGGATTATCTGGCCTGCATAGCGGCCGTGGATGAAAATACCGGAAGGATCATGGATTACCTTAAGAAATCAGGACTTGATAAAAACACCATCGTCATTTATACCTCGGATCAGGGATTTTTTCTCGGGGAGCATGGATGGTATGATAAGCGTTTTATGTATGAGGAAGCGTACAAAATGCCCTTATTGATCCGGGTTCCCGGAATAAAACCCGGCATAGATAAACATTTGATCACCAATGCTGATTTTGCCCCGACCATACTTGGCCTTGCCGGTATCAAAACACCGGCCGATATGCAGGGGGAATC
>JAIOSQ010000262.1 GCA_021107535.1 Bacteroidales bacterium
AGTCGGAGTGGTGAGACTCGAACTCACGACCTCTAGTCCCCCAGACTAGCACGCTAACCAACTGCGCCACACCCCGATCCAATTCTAAATTTTTAATTTTAAGTTTTAAATTAATCTAAAATTCAAAACTTAAAACTCAAAATTTAATTTGGGACTGCAAAGATAATTCTTTTCCACAAATAATTAAAAAAGGATTTCTACAGCTTACCGTGCTAATTACAATTAAGAGTGCAATTACTCCTGCAAGGATAAAAATCCACCAGCTCAGTTGGGTTGTATAGGCAAAATTTTGCAGCCATAGTTGTGTAAAATAATAAGTAAAGGGAGTAGCAATAATAAAGGCCAGGCAGACTGAAATCGCAATTGCCATTCCTCCAATGTTTATCAAAGAAAATGCCTTATTAGTAATTACTCGGCGTATTGCAATTTTGATACTCTATTGAATCATGCTTCGCACTTAATACAAATACTTTATCCTATTTTTATTCACTTGGTCTATTGTAATTTAATTTACTCATATCTTAAAGCTTCTATAGGATTCCTTCGTGCAGCCCTATATGTAAACCAGCTCACTGTAAGCAATACAATTACCAGCGTAATAGCACCCGACAGAGCAAATATCCACCAGCTGAGTGCGGTTTGATAGGCAAAATTTGCCAGCCATTTATCCATGCTATAATAGGCTATAGGTGTAGCTATTACAAAAGCGATACCAATCCATTTTACGAAACTCAGATTAAGCATTGTTATAATTTCAAAACCGGTGGCTCCATTCACTTTGCGAATACCAATTTCTTTGGTTCGTCTTGCCAACATAAAGGATGCCATGCCTATTAATCCTATGCAAGCTAGTATAATTGCCAGGACAGCAAAATATCCCATCAACTGAAAAGTCTTAGTATCTTTTTCATAGCGTTGCTGAAGTATAGTATCAAGGAAACTAAATTCAATAACCTCTCCGGGGTACAAATCCTTACAAATTTCAGTAACGGATCTCATTGAGCCGATAACATCGGAGGGTTTTACCTTGACGATCAGATGATAAACGACGGGGTAATGAATTAAAAAAACTGCAGGTTTAATTTTATTATAAAGCGATTCAAAGTGAATATCATCTATAACTCCAATAATGCGCCTGGTAGACCTTGGCCAGTTACATGTTATGGATTGTCCTATGGGGTTACCCTCTATTTCCAAACGTTTTACAGCTTCTTTGTTTAGAATAATAGATTCTGTTGCATCTGTTTTAAGTTGTTCAGAAAACAACCGCCCTTGTATTGCTTCAATGCCCAAGGTTTTGAAATAATCGAAATTTACATGTACATATGGAATTGCGGTGGGTTCTGTTTTACCTTCTGGCAATACACCCCCTTCATTATTGAGCGAACCCGATGGAATACGGGAGGCGACCGAAACACTCGAAATACAACTTTCACTGAGGAGAGCATGCTTTAGAGTATTATATTCTTCTTCTTCACCAAAATCGAAAACAGCGGTAATTACCGCCTCTTTATCAAAACCTAATTCTGTATTTTTCAAATAATTAATTTGCCGAAACATAATGCTTGCACATGCAATTAATATGATCACAATGGTAAATTGAACACCAACAAGTATTTTCTTGAATTGAAACTTAGAACCGGCATTATTTTTTGAAGACTTGAGCGCTTTAGTGGGGTTGAATGAAGATAGGACAAGGGCCGGATACCATCCTGCCAGCAATCCTACGACCAGCACTATCCCCAGAATACTCAAAATAATATTCATATTCGTAAGGATAGAAAATGTCAGGTCTTTGCCCGAAAGTTCATTAAATATGGGCAATCCAATACGTATTAGTACCAAAGAAAGGAATAATGAAACAATAATCACAATGATAGATTCTGAAATGTATTGCATTGCGAGTTGCTTGCGTGAGGCCCCATAAGCTTTTCTTACGCCTATTTCTGTTCCCCGTGTGCTAGCATTCGCTGTAAAGAGATTAATATAATTAAAACAGGCAATGAGTAATATAAGCAGACCAATTGCTGAAAAAACCAATACATAAGTGATGCTATTTTGAGGTTGAATATCGCCAAGAAAGTGAGAGGAATAGAGGTGTATGTCTTTTAGATTTTGAATTGTAAATACAGGTAATGTAGCCTCAGGATCGTCGGGGTCTTTCATTAATTCACAGATCTTTGCTTCTAATTGAGGTTTTGAAAACTCATTTTGCATCTCGAAGTAAACCAGGAAATTTAACCAGCCCCAGCTTTCCATCCAATCGCTACCAAACACCTTATCGCCATCTTCGAGTGTTAGAAAAATATCGAATGTGAAATGGGAATTTTGCGGAATATCTTCAATAACACCGGTTATTGTATAATCATATTCATTTCCTACTTTCAGTAATTTCCCGATTGGATCTTCATTGCCAAAGTATTTGTGGGCAGTTTTTTCAGATATTACAGCTGTTCCGGGTTGCTGCAAGGAATTTTCGGAATTCCCATATTTAAATTTAAAAGAGAAGATTTCAAAAAGCTCAGCATCGACCCAGGCCACATAATCCTCTTTAAATAAATTATCTTCAAATTGAATGACAATGTTATCCCTGGGTAAAACCCTGGCATATTTTTTTATTTCCGGTAAATTATCTGCCAATAAGCTGGCTGCTCCAGGAGCCTGATAGGGATGTACATCCTGGCATAATCTATAAATATTATCTGCTTTTTTGTGATACCTGTCAAAGCTTAATTCATCCGAGACATACAACAAAAGCAATATACAAACAGCCAGCCCTATAGTCAGACTTGAAATACTTATAAAAGAATAAACCTTACCTTTCATAAGAATGGCAATGGCTATTTTAAAATAATTCTTGATCATAATGCACTGGTTTTAAAATTTCTTGTTTGAGAAATATGAAATGATTTAATTCACTTACGCCATAATCACCTGGCCATCAAATAAATTAATTATCCTGTGGGCATAATCTGCATCTCGATCACTGTGGGTTACCATGATAATTGTAGCACCATCCTGATTAAGTTCTGATAATAGGTTCATCACCTCAACACCATTTTTTGAATCCAGGTTTCCGGTAGGCTCATCGGCAAGAATAAGGCCTGGATTGGCAATAACGGCTCTGGCAATAGCAACACGTTGTTGTTGTCCACCTGAAAGTTGCTGGGGAAAGTGTTTAGCCCGGTGGCCAATTTTCATGCGTCCGAGCACCTCATCAACCATTTTACGGCGCTCTGAAGATTTCATTTTCAGGTATATTAATGGGAGCTCTACATTATCATAAACATTCAATTCATCAATCAAATTAAAGCTCTGAAATATGAACCCTATGTTCCCTTTTCGAAATTGCGTACGATCTTTTTCTTTTAAATGGGTAATGTCGGTTCCGTTAAAACTATAGGTTCCCTCTGTAGAATTGTCTAATAAACCTACGATATTTAGTAATGTTGATTTCCCGCAACCCGAAGGACCCATTACTGCCACAAATTCTCCCTTTTTAACATGAACATCAACCTTGCTTAATGCTAAAGTCTCGACATCCTCGGTAGTAAATACTTTTGTTAAATTTTCGGTTTTTACCATTATAACTAGTTTTATGTTTTATACGTTTTCTTACCTCTTACTTTCAAGTTCAATGCCACAAATCGTAAACGATTGATTTTGTAACATATAAAAGCCCTGTCATAATTTATTTTAACAATAAGTGTAAATATATCTTACAGTTTGTGTTTAATTCATTTACAAATATTTACTTTCGTTTAATGCAATCGATATTTTCAAGGTATTCAAATTTGAAATATACTTAATCTTATTCATGTGAGATGAAAGGGAAAATTCTTATTCTGGACGACAATAGAAGCGTCCTCACCGCATTGGAGATGCTCCTTCAAAGCGAATTCGAATACGTTTACTCCCTGCAAAACCCAAGCTGTTTAGTATCTACAATCCAAAAGCATAACATTGATGTTGTATTGCTTGATATGAATTTTAAGGCCGGGATCAATACGGGCAACGAGGGAATATATTGGTTACACGAGATTCAAAAATACGATCCAACAATTAGTGTAGTCATGATTACTGCTTATGGTGATGTCACTCTGGCAGTGAAAGCAGTGAAAGAGGGGGCCTTTGATTTTATATTAAAACCATGGGATAACAATAAGTTGATTAGCACATTACATGCTTCCATGAGGCTAAGAAAAAGTAAAATTGAAAATGTAGCACTTGCTAAAGCCACACAGAACCTAAAACAAGAACTCAAGCCAGGCTCACAAATGATTATCGGGCAATCGGGGCCAATGAGAAAAGTGATGGAAATGGTGCATAAAGTTGCAGATACAGATGCAAATATTTTTATAACAGGCGAAAATGGCACCGGGAAGGAACTTATTGCCCGCGAAATTCACAGGTATTCCAAAAGGAAAAATGAGATCATGATTAGTGTGGACATGGGTGCTATTAGTGAATCATTATTTGAAAGCGAACTCTTTGGTCACACAAAGGGTTCATATACCGATGCAAAGGCAGATCGAGTCGGTAAATTTGAGACTGCCAATAAAGGCACCTTGTTTCTTGATGAAATCGGGAATCTACCTCTGCCCCTTCAGGCTAAATTACTCACATCCCTGCAAAATAGAACCATCGTAAAATTAGGCAGCAATATCCCTGTCCCAATCGACATCAGGTTGATTTCAGCAACCAATAAAAATTTGAATAACATGATTAGCGATGGCCTTTTTCGCGAAGATTTGCTTTATCGTATCAATACCATTACCATTGATCTCCCTCCATTAAGGGAACGTGGGAATGACATATTGCTACTTGCCGAGTATTACCTTCACAAATACATTCAAAAATACGATAAGGCCGGACTTAAAATTAACCAGAAGGCGCAAAAGAAACTCCTGAAATATAGTTGGCCCGGAAATGTAAGAGAGTTACAGCATAGCATTGAAAAAGCCGCAATTTTAGCTGATACGCATATTATTGATGAAGATAGTTTTTCCTTAATTAGTACGGCCTCAAATCAGAGAATTGACCTACAGAATAAAACCATTGAAGAAATGGAAACGGAAATGATTCTCGCAAGTATCGAAAAAGAAAGAGGCAACATGAGTGCTGTAGCCAAAAAGTTAGGCATTACGCGACCTACGCTTTATAAGAAACTGAAGAAAATTGACAATTAATCCTATGTCATACAAACATTTTTATGGCGCAATAATATTACGAATAGCAATTATAATAATGCTTTCAGTAATTGTTACTTATTTGTATTTCGAAACACAGGTAGTTATTTTATGCGTGCTGTTTTTAATATTACTGATAGGGGCCGTGATTAATATTATCCGATATTTTAATAGACTAAACTATTGGATAGCTTCATTTCTCTTAGGCATCGAAAATGATGATACAACCTTAAAGACCCCATCGCATACAGGAAATAAAGCTATCAACAATGTATATACCGGGATTGAAAGGCTGAACCAACTTTTCAGGAAAACAAAAATAGATATAGGCACACAGGAGCAGTATTTTCGTTCTATCATTGATCAATCGGCAACTGGATTGTTTTCAGTAAACGAGCAGGGAAGAGTGATAAATATTAATCCTGCCGCAACAAAGCTGACTAAACTAAATAATTATCACCATGTAAATGCATTATTGCCTATTGCCAAAGAATTGCCTGCGTTTATCACTGAATCTTCAGGGAATACAAATAGACAATCTGCAATTTTCGAAAACCCTGATGGACAAAAACTTTTGTTCAGGATCTCGGAAATAATAACTGTTGACGAAAGCATCAAACTCGTGGCAGTGAGTGATATTACGAAAGAGCTGGATAATCGAGAGATAGATTCCTGGATAAAACTGGCCCGAACACTCTCGCATGAAATCATGAACAACATTGCTCCCATTACAACTTTATCAAAGGTAATTTCAGGTTATTTCATAAGTAACAAGCAAACCACAAGCAGCGAGAAATTAGATTCTGATACAATTGCAAATACAGTAAAAGGCCTTAAGGTAATTGAGGAGCGAGGCCTCGGATTGATAAACTTTGTTGAAAATTACAGAAGATTCACAAAGCTTCCCGAACCCCATTTTAAAAAGGTAAATCTATCTTCCCTGATCGACAACAATTTGATGGCTGCCAGTGCATATCCAGGGTTTGATACTATAAAAATCAAAAAGTCTGTACCAAAGGATATAATGTTTTCCACAGATGAAAAACTACTTTCTCAGGTAATACTAAACCTGTTAAAAAACGCTTTAGAAGCGCTAATAATAGAAAACACCCAAAGTCCTTGCATCAGTATTAATCTTTTGAAAAAAAGCAATATTGTTAAAATTGAAATTTCCAACAATGGCCCTACAATACCTCCGGAAATAAAGGAACAAATTTTCATTCCTTTTTATACCACTAAAGAAAACGGTTCTGGAATCGGATTGAGCCTAAGCAAACAAATAATCATGCAAATGGGAGGTGACATCATTTTAAGCTCCGGTAAAGATGAGAGGACAACTTTCAGTATTATTATTTATTCAGATCTCCGATAACATGTTAGCTATAACCGTTGGTGACAGCAAATAGCAAAGGACAAGGAGGAGAGGGGATAACAGGAATCTAGGCAAGTGACAAAATCACAACAAAAATTTTAAGAAAGGAAAGAAATATTTAAGATAAATCTGTACTGAGTTGTTTTTGTGCCACTTAAAGAGATGCCCCCAGACTGCGCCACACCCCGGATAATTTACAATTCTGTATTCTGTATGTACAATGTACCTTAAAGAACAATCTTATTCTTTTTATTAGCTAACCAACGGAGTCCTGAGCGGAGCCGAAGGGATCCTAAGCCTGTCGAAGGGCCACCCCGAACATTAATGTTGAATTTTGAATTAATTTAAAACTTAACATTCAAAACTTAAAATTTGTTTTGGGCTGCAAAGGTAATTTTTTTCTGCAGAAAACGAATAATGGCTTCACCTTAATACTACAGATGTTCCATACAATACTATAATTGTATGTTTTCTTGTAACCGTAATTAATAAAGTGCGTCAAAATGGTGACCAATGGATATTATAATAATATTGAGTCCTGTATAAGATGTCACCATGAAAAAATTGAAAAAATTCCTCATCTGGTTCTTCCTTTTTATCATATCAATAATCTTTGCAATAATAATTTTTCGAAACGAACTGGTTCTTCAAATAATAAGAATGGAACAGTCAGCAAAAATGAAGAAACCATTCACAATGTTGGAGCTTCCGCAAATCAACGACAGTATATACTTAGCTTTATCAACCGATTTTGACAGTATTGCGCAAAATCCATATCAATATATTTTAGATGAATTTACTGATCATGATATCATTTTCCTTGGAGAAAATCATAGGATCAGGCATGATTTACTTTTTGTTCAAAAACTTATCCCTTTACTATATGAAAAAGGAGTGCGAAATATGGGGTTTGAGTTTGCATTAAACAGAGATAGCCTCCTCATAAAAGACGTTATTACTAATAAAAATTTCTTTGATCAGGCAAAGGCAAACCAAATAATATTCAATCTTTCACCTTTTTGGGGGTTTAAAGAATATATTGATTTGTTCAGAGCTGCCTGGGAGGTAAATAAAAACTTGCCTGATGAAGCTGAAAAATTTATGATATATGGCTTAATGCACGACTTTGACTTCTCTATTATGAAAAAACGATCAGATGAATTTGATGAAGAAATTATGCTAAAAATTCGCAAAGGAGTGGCTGATGGAGATCAATTTATGGCAAATAGCATAATACATGATTTTGTAAAAAAGGAGAAAAAAACATTAATCTATTGTGGTATTCATCATGCATTTACAGGGTATAAAGGGCATGGGAAAAGAACTGGTGTAATAGTTCAAGATGAAATTGAAGTAAAAACCATGACTATTTCACTTCATTATCCCTGGAATAGTATGAAAGGGTCAGTACACAAAACTGTGTACCCTGTAAATGGATTTCTAGACGCATTCATCAGAAAACATAAATCCAGGGATTTCGCTTTTGGGATTAACGTAAATAATACAGCCTTTGGAAACCTATCGGATACTACAAGTGCTTACGCTTATGATAAAGGCTTAAAACTCGGTGAATTCTGTGATGGTTACATTTACCTGAATGCTTTTAGCATGGCTGAAGGAGTAACAGTTCAGGACAATTTTATTAATGGTAACAATATTGAATATGCAAAGACCCAACTGCCTAACCCTGAGTTGAGGGATGGAATATTTAAGTTTGTTGGGACTAAAGTTTATAATCAAATTGCAAGTATGGATGCTGATATTAAATATCAATTCCGACATTTATATTAGAGAATAGCGGGGGATAATACCCGAAGATCAGATGAACCGGTCATTGATAAGTATAGATTAAGTATTTTTTATCGTAATGAAATCAACACTTTACTCTTCATCAGGTCATCAACCATGACATCAGCATAAGTGTTCGCAATTTCTGAAACACTGTTAAGGTCCATGCTGGTGTTACAGCAATGAATAATCTCATATTACTCCCATAAAATTAAATACTTTTAAGTTATACACCTTCACCTGACGACAATTTGTCAGAGGAGATCAGCTTCATAAAAACACGGAAACTACTGTAAACAAAACACATCGAGTTTTTGGCATGCTTTTCGATACTGGCGGATCAATCCTCCTGTGAGAGGGAAATATGTAATTTTGTCAAGACTTCTGACTACTGACTTCTGTCTTCTGACTACTGTCTTCTGTCTTCTGGTCATTAAATACAGAGAAACATTCAATAATAAAAACAGGTAATTAAAAACATAAAAATGATCGAAAACACCGAAAAAACCAAATGCCTGATCATCGGATCAGGACCTGCAGGATATACAGCAGCCATATATGCCGCACGCGCCGATCTCAGCCCCATGATGTACCAGGGACTGCAGCCGGGCGGACAGCTGACCACGACCACCGAAGTTGATAATTTTCCGGGTTATCCGGAGGGTACCGGGGGGCCGGAGATGATGGAAGATCTGAAAAAGCAGGCAGAACGTTTTGATACGGATGTGCGCTGGGGTTTGATTACTGAAATTGACCTGTCAAAGCGTCCCTTTATCGCAAAAGCAGACGATGGTAAAGTGATCGAAGCTGATACAGTGATCATTGCCACCGGGGCCACGGCAAAATGGCTCGGGATTGAATCAGAATCAGAATATAATGGCTATGGTGTTTCGGCCTGTGCCACCTGCGACGGCTTTTTCTACAAAGGCAAAGACGTGGCCATCGTTGGCGGTGGTGATACAGCTGCCGAAGAAGCCACCTACCTGGCCAAACTCTGTAATAAGGTTTATATGATCCATCGCCGTGATGAACTGCGTGCCTCCAAAGCCATGCAGAATAAGGTTCTCAATACAGCTAATATAGAAATGGTATGGAATCATGTACCGCAGGAAGTGGTCGGGGAAAAAGAAGGTTTTGGTAAAAAAGTAACAGGAGTTGTAGTTCAGGATGTAAAATCCGGAGAGCAAAAAACACTGAATGTGGACGGCTTCTTTGTGGCAATCGGACATAAACCGAATACCGACATTTTTAGCGGACAGCTTGAAATGGATGAGATGGGATATCTCGTTACCAAGGCCGACTCTACCAAAACCAGTGTAGAAGGAGTTTTTGCCGCAGGTGATGTTCAGGACCATGTATTTCGTCAGGCTGTGACCGCCGCAGGAAGCGGGTGCATGGCGGCTATTGAAGCCGAACGGTGGTTATCATCTTAATATTTAAGTGAATTATTCACTTCCCACTATACACTACCAATAGGCACTAGGAACCAGGCACTGGGCACTATGCACTCATTTTAATACCCCAGAGCTCGTCCTTCCAATTTTTCAACTTTCACGCGAAATACCAGCACATCTGTTACGGCAGGCCTGTTGAAGGAGAAATCTATTTCAGAATAGTTCTTCATAAAAACCTGCAGGGCTTCTTCCTTCTGATCGTGATCATCGATGAACTCAACTTTGCCAAAGGCAAGGACGCTTCGATAGCGCATACTCCAACTACAGGCAACCTCCTCATTGACCCATTTCAGGTTATGGTCGGTGCTGAAAGAGATACAAACATGTTTGTTCTTCTTCAGGACATCTATCTTTTTGCCTGTTTGGGCTGAATGGAAATAAATATAGTCGTCTTTATAACCAAAATTCATTGGAAGCACATATGGTAAGCCATCCTCATCGACCATGGACAGGTTGCATATTTCACATTTTCTTATAATGGATTCAAGTTCAGGCTTAAATGTCAGGTCTCTTCTTTTCATTGAACACTTATCAGGGTAACCTCAACAGAATGCCATAGTTGAGTTGAAATCCTGACAAATTTAGTTCAGACGAATTGGCTACCCAACCATTAGTGGTTGTTACATCAGATTTTCCCATAACATAATCAATGGAAGTAACAAAACATACTTTTTTACCTAAGGTAAATGTGGGTCCAACAATAAAAGCAAACATGGTGGAAAAATCTATATAGTCACTGTTTGAAAAATCTCCCGATCCTGTCCATTTCGGTTTCATGATCATAGTACCAAAATGAGGTCCGATTGTGACAATTTTTCCTAATTTAAATCTTAGTGCAAAATCGCCTCCGTAGAAGGGGGCACTAAAAGCAGCGTTATAGGAATAGCCAATACCACCGGTAATGTCCAAATATAAAATGGACAGGTTAATTCCTATTCCGGCTTTAATGGATGGAGTAAATGAACCAAATCCTTCGATTTGTTCTTTATAATCTGTATAATAATAGATACTACCAGAAGATTTACTAACAGAAAATCCATCGATATCAGGGCTGATCAGAAGAGAAAGAGGACTGGCATTCAATACAAAACTCACAGGTGACTGAGCCTGGTTCTGACAGGGTAAGAATGC
>JAIOSQ010000268.1 GCA_021107535.1 Bacteroidales bacterium
CCACTGAAAAGAGTGAAACTCCCCTGAATATACATATTGTCAGACCTTACCCTGGTAGTCGCAAAAGTATTGGTATACCGGTCGATAGTCCGCCCCCAGTTGTTTGCAGTGCTCGCCCCGGCATTAATGCTCGGAAGTGTATTTAACTTGCTTTGCAAAAGGTTGGCTTTACCTGTTTCAACACTCAGCACCTGCTTCTTAATATCAAGGTTATGATCGAAAGCATAATTAATGCAATCCTCCAGCGACCATGATTGCTGCGCTTTTAACTGCATTCCCGATATGAGCAGAATGAAAATTGTGATCACGGCGCCTGATATGAAATGCCGTAAAAAAGATTGCTTTTTTTGGTTTACCATTTTAATCATCGTTATCTGGTTTTTGAATTCTCCTTCTTATATCTAAAAATATGCCACTTTTTTAAACACCTGAATTTCAAACATTAGTAAGAATGTGAAGAAACCGGTGAATAAAAAAGTGTTCGCTTTGCTACGCAAGATGTCCAAATGCGAACATAATGAACAAACACCTGCCATTTATGCTCCTCAAATGTATGAATAATTCATTACATTTGTTTCTTAATGAATTTATGAAGTTCTTGGCCCTTCCGGGCTTATCATATTAAAATTCTAAGTAATGAAAAAAAAGATTCAAAGCAATGCCATCGGCCTCATCCTGATGCTGGCCTTTTTATGCTCCGGTTATTTTTCCCGGGCTGACATCACACCCGGAGATACCATACATGCAGTTAATTATCTTATTGACTTGCAGGAGATTGACATGGGAGCAAAGACAATCATTGCCCATACAATACTTAGCATTGTTCCACTTGTAAACGATCTTGACATCATTCAATTGCAACTGATGCAACTGACTGTTGATTCTGTTTTTGTGGAGCAGGTAAAAGTGACAAACTTCACTCATGCCGACGAAATTATTAGCATTCCGCTGGCATCAGCTATTTCAACATCAGATACTATTGAGGTTGCTGTTTACTATCACGGACAGCCTTTTCATGAAAGTTGGGGAGGGTTTCATTTCTCAGGCTCCTATGCCTTCAACCTTGGTGTAGGGATCAGCTGGATCCCGCATAACCTGGGCAAAGCCTGGTTTCCATGCATCGATGATTTCACCGACAGGGCTTCTTATGAGGTCAGGGCTACGGTTGCAGAAGATCTTACAGCTGTTGGAGGCGGCTACCTGGCAAGTGTGACTAACAACGGTAATGGAACCGTGACATTTCAGTGGATCATCGATAACCCGATCCCAACCTATCTTGTATCTGTTGCTGTGGGTGATTATGCCCTTGTAGAGGATACTTATTCAGGCATTGAAAACGATATTCCTATTACCTATTATGTCAGGCCTGTCGATACTATCAAAATTCCGGGCTCTTTCCAGCGTATTCATGAGGTTCTGGCATTATTTGAAGAGAAGTTCGGATCCTATGACTGGCCACGGGTAGGTTACGTAGGGACTTCAATAGGAGCCATGGAGCATGCCTGCAACATCGCTTATCCGAACTCTTGCATCACCGGTAACTCCACCTATGAATGGCTGTATACACATGAACTTTCTCATATGTGGTTTGGTGATAAGGTAACCTGTTGTTCGGCAGAAGAAATGTGGATCAATGAAGGCTGGGCTACTTTCTGCCAGCATTATTATACTGAAGTCCTTTATAGCCCTGAAACCTATAAAACAGAGATGAGAAACATGCATGCGGATGTCCTCATAAGCTGCCATAATTTGGAAAACGGCTATCATCCCTTAAACAATATCCCCCAAGAATATACTTATGGCACAAGTGCTTATGATAAAGGGGCTACCGTAGTACAGGCTTTGAGGGCATATTTTGGAGACGATGTTTTCTTTGATGCATGTAAGTCTTACCTGGAAGATCTGGCATTTACATCCCTGTCTTCCTACGACATGGAAGCTAACTTCACTGCGAACACCGGAATTGATATGAGCGGGTTCTTTAATAACTGGGTCTATAACGGAGGCACACCCCATTATTCCATCGATTCATTCAATGTTGATCCGCAAATGAGTACAAGCGAAGTAACTGTTTATGTGAAGCAAAAGCGTAAAGGGCCTGCATTCACCGGAGACGGGAACATCGTGGAAGTTACCTTTATGAGTAATACCTGGGACTCGTTTACGGATACCATCCATTTTTCAGGAACTACGGGACATTCAACCAAGATCGTACCTTTTCATCCTGAGGAAGTTTTTATTGATCTGGAAGAAAAATATTTTGATGCCACCATCGACAATTACTATGTGATCAGTGAAATAGGGGAAACTTCTTTCCCTAGAACATATTTCATGGTGGATGTAAGTGAAATCACTGATTCGGCTTTTATCCAGGCCATACATAATTTTGCCCCGCCTGATACTTTTGCGGTTCCGGTTCCCGATCTTCGTCTCTCAGATTACCGGTACTGGACCATCAAAGGCCTTCTTCCGGAAACCTTCACGGCTATGGGCAGGTTTTTTTACAGTAAAAGCAATCTAGATAACACCCTTATTCTGAGTGAGACCGACTCCTTAGTGATCTTTTACAGAAAAGATGCCGGCATGGAATGGGAGCCGGTTGATTTTACTACTTTGGGCCCATGGACAATCGGATACATCTTTGTAGAGAATATGCAAATGGGAGATTATACACTCGGAGTTTGGGATATGTCCGTTGGAGTTGACGATGATCAGCTGAATGATGCGGAAAGCAGTGTTTCTCTATACATTTATCCAAATCCCTCATCTGGAAAATTCAATTTTAGATTTGATAATGCAGAAGCTTCTCAACTTGAGATTTATACCCTCAGTGGCGAACTCATTGAGCAAATTACCATTGATAATAAGAAGGAACTTCAGTGGGAACCCGGCAACATTGCCTATGGCACATATATAGCAGTGTTACGGGGTAAATCCCGGCAGGCGATCAGCACTGAAAAGATTGTTTATTTTAAATAGAAAAAAGACCTCACAGGTAGGGGGACCTCACAGGTCCATATGCTATATCATGAACACTTACAACATCCAGGCCCTGATCCTGTTATTTGAACAGAACGCCAATAAGCCTAGGTCGGCTAAGCCAATATAACCAGGATTAATGATTTTACATACTTTTGCAAAGTTTTTTGAGTTATAATTTGTTCTGATTATTTTATCGAAGATGTGGTCCCGATTTTTACTGCTCATTATTCTGTTTTTTCTGATCGTTTTATCCTGTAACAACTCACCTGCAGTTGACGATTCACGCATTAAGGATCTTAGTTTTCAGCCGAAAACGATGTGCGACACAACATCAGCAAGGCTGAAATCCGAATGGATCGACAGCATTTTCACAAAACTGTCCAAAGGTTATTGGTTTAATGGTGCGGTTGCTTACCTGGAACAGGGATGTCTTATTTATCAAAAGTCATTCGGCTTGTCTAATTTCAGGACAAAGGATACTTTGAACAATTCATCAGCTTTCCAGCTGGCTTCTGTATCAAAGATGTTTGCAGCCATGTCGGCCATGATATTGAAAGAGGACGGTTTGCTTGATCTTGATGCCGATATCAAAGAATATCTTCCCTCATTCCCTTACGATAGCGTAAACACCCGTATGCTCCTGACTCATCGATCAGGCCTCAGCAGATATATGAGCCTGGCACACGAACAATGGAACAACAAATGCATCCCAATGACCAATAATGACATGTTGGATTTGTTTGAAGAGTACGTTCCGGATCCATATTTTAAGCCTGGCAATGGCTTTCATTACTGCAACACCAATTATGCATTAACAGCCTGTGTTATTGAGGCCGTTTCGGGTATGCAATATGCTGATTTTGTGAGACAAAGGATCTTTGATCCCCTGGGAATGGAAAACTCATTTGTTTATCATATGAATGATGATACAGCAGTTTCTTTTTATGTAGAGACTGAGGTTATGGGACATCGGTATCGGTCGTGGCGGCCGGTCAGGATGCGAAACGAATACCTGAATGGGGTGACGGGCGACAAAGGTGTTTACACCAGCATTGAAGACCTTGCGAAATTCGATCAGGCCATTGATGCAAATACACTGGTCTCTGATTCTACCATGTGTGAAGCCTTTACACGGGGAAGTTCGAAATATTGGCGGCGAAAGGATAATTACGGTTTTGGCTGGCGTATCAAGGAAAGTGAAGACAGTACGGCATTTCACTTCGGATGGTGGAAAGGCTATAGGGCCTATTATATTCGCGATATGAAAAACAGTAAAACCCTCATTGTTCTTACCAATAAAGACAAAGGCCCGGGTTCATCCATCTACTGGAATATCATTCATGATACCTCTCATGCAGTGAGGTTTTATGAAACTCCTAACAACGGGAATGATTAATTATTAGTGTTTAATTATTAGTACAGATTGGTATAGAAATTAGATATCAGAAATCAGAACTTTGAAATCAGAAATAGGCTACCGGCCAGCCTTTGGAGGAAAATTAATCCAAAATTCATAATCCATAATCCAACACTTCTTCTCCTCTTCTCCTCTTCTCCTCTTCTCCTCTTCTCTTCTTCTCCTCTTCCCGTTATCCCACCTTAAAGCCTTACCTGGTAATCAACTTGAATCCCACCCCATGAACATTCAAAAGTTCAACCGTAGGATCCTGTTTCAGATATTTCCTGAGTTTGGTGATATAAACATCCATACTTCTTGCATTGAAATACGAATCATCCAGCCAGATCTTGTTGAGGGCCACAGAGCGGTCAACTACTTCATTCAGGTTCTGACAAAGCAGCTTAAGCAGGGCCGCTTCTTTTGATGTAAGCTTGTTTTCTTCCTCACCCATAGACAGTATTTGCCTTACAAAATTGAACTCCATTTTACCAAGTTTGTATACATCACCCTCAGGGCTGTTTTTTTCTTCAGTTTTGCTCCTGCGCAGAATGGCTTCCATCCTGGCAAGTAATTCTTCCATACTGAAGGGCTTGGTCAGGTAGTCATCCGCACCCAATTCAAAGCCTTTGAGCTTGTCTGCCTGCATGGATTTTGCAGTAAGGAAAAGTATTGGCACTTTTTTATCTATGCTCCTGATCTCTTTGGCCAGGGTGAAGCCGTCTTTCACCGGCATCATTACATCAAGAATGCAGAAGTCATAATCGTTTTTGTTAAACTCAATAAATGCTTCCTGTCCATTAACGCACAGTGTTGTCGGAAAACCTTTGGCCTCGAGGTATGATTTCAGGATTGCACCAAGATTTTTATCATCTTCGGCGAGCAGCACCCTTAGCTTTTCATTTTCCATATCCAAATAATTTATGATTCGTAGGGTAAAAATACGTCAAATTTCGTTCCTTTTTTTATTTCACTTTCGAGACTGATGCTTCCTTTATGATACTCCACGATGGCTTTCACATAGCTCAGCCCCAGCCCAAAACCTTTGAAGTCATGCAGGTCTCCCATGGGAACCCTGAACAGTTTATCAAAAATCTTTTTCTGATTTTTCTTGCCGATCCCAATGCCATTATCCTCTATGGAGATCATTATTCCTGTCCCGACATTTTCAGTGCTGACCCTGATCAGTGGCTTCTGAGGAGTGAACTTATTGGCATTGTCCAGCAGGTTGTTGACAAGGTTGGTGATATGCACACGGTCAGCATAGATCTCAGATGGATCGGCCCTGAAGTTCGTGGTGATCTTCCCATCTTTTATCTGTACCTGAATTCCTATTTTATTCACCACATCTGTGATCACTTCGTGAATATCGAACCATTCTTTTGTAAGTTCGAGTTGCTTTTTATCCAGCACTGCAGATTGCAGTATCTTTTCTGCCATGGCTCCCAGTCGTAGGTTCTCTTCTCCTATAATCCCGATATATGAATCATATATTGCCTCTGATTTCGACACATCATTGTCTTTTAGGGCCTGGCAGGCAAGTGAAATGGTGGATATGGGCGTTTTGAATTCGTGGGTCATGTTATTGATGAAATCACTTTTCATTTCCGACAGGCGTTTCTGGCGGTAAATGGTTAATACTGTATAGGTAAAAGAAAAGATAATTATAAGGATCAGTGAGATGGAGATGGCGAGTAATCCAGCCATCTGCTTGATCAGGAATCCCTTTTCGTTGGGAAAATACAGCATAAGATAGTCCGGCTCCCTTACAATATCTCCGGGGAAAAGTGTGAAGGCATAGCCTTTGTCAAGCAATGTGACCGGATCGCTTCCTTCCGTTCTCATGAGCATTTGTCCGCGCCTGGTACTGAATACCCCAAATTGAAAATTTGCAGAAATGCTTTTTTTATGTAATTCATCCTTCAGCAGGGAATCAAGCAGATTGTATGAAAGGCGTTTTTCGATACGGAGGGTTACACCATCCACTGCTTCATTCACTGAACGGACAAAATTTGCCTGACGAACGGTCATGGCGTTATTGATCCAGTACACCTGCACTGCAACAAGAGCCAGTAAGGCAATGGTCATCAGGCCAATAATGAATATGATCACCTTTCTGTTCACATATACAAAAGTATGGTATGAGGCGGATTATCAGACTGCTTTAACATTTTTTAACGTTCATTAGTTTTTGTTAACATCTCTGGCACGAAATTAGATATACTTTTGTATCGGATGCAAATCCAATTTTACGTACCATATTTTCATGTTAGTTGAACATTGTGCAAAATTTCTACCTCATGAATTTGGTTTTTGGTTTAACAGTGCGGTTTGGTAAAGCCGCACTGTTTTTTTTGTCAAAGATTTCTTATACTTGCGTATAATTTGTAAATCTGAATTTAATGGGCAATATTCAAGTAATCCTCGATAAGCTGGAAGGCTTCATGTCACAAGATCAGATATTTTCCTTCCATGAAGAAATAAACAGGCATTTTGAATCCATCAGGAGCAAAACCGGAAAAGGCAATGATTTCCTGGGCTGGGTAGATCTGCCGGAACTAAGCGGGGATGATTTGTTATCCTCCATTGAAGATAGTGCTTATACCCTGGCTGCCTGTTCGGAAATAATCGTAGTTACGGGTATTGGGGGATCTTATCTTGGCGCCAGGGCGGTGATCGATGCACTGAACCACCAGTTTGCCAGCCTGCTCTCCGGCAGAAAAAGCCCCCTGATCCTATATGCAGGCCATAATATAGGGGAAGACTATCTTACTGAATTACTTGATATCCTTGACCAGCGTGACTATTCCATCATTGTCATTTCCAAATCCGGAACCACCACCGAACCGGCCATTGCTTTCAGGATCCTTAAAAACCATCTTGAAGGAAAATACGGAAAAGAAGAAGCCGTATCCAGGATTATAGCCATCACCGACAAGGAGAAAGGAGCACTTAAAGAACTTGCCGATAAAGAGGGTTATCCCACTTTTGTGGTCCCGGATGATGTAGGCGGAAGATATTCCGTTCTCACTTCTGTTGGCTTACTGCCGATCGCGGCTGCCGGCTATAATATCCGTGAACTGCTCAAAGGTGCCGGCGACATGAAGAAGCTGATCATGGGGTCAGGTGCAATGGATTCCAATCCTGCAGCCTTGTATGTGGCAGCCAGGAATGCCCTGTACCGCCAGGGGAAAACCATTGAGATCATGGTCAGTTACCAGCCAAAGCTATATTATCTGACTGAATGGTGGAAACAGCTCTTTGGTGAAAGCGAAGGCAAGGAAAACAAAGGTATCTTTCCTGCAGGAGTTGGTTTTACTACCGACCTGCATTCCATGGGGCAGTACATACAGGAGGGATTGAGGAACATTTTTGAAACAGTGCTCTCCGTTGAAAAGACAGAACATTCCCTGCTTATTCCTGAAAATAAAGACAATGCCGACAGTCTCAATTACCTTGCCGGCCGCCATATTGATCAAGTCAATAAAATGGCGGAACTTGGTACCAGTATTGCTCATGTCGACGGAGGTGTTCCAAATATCCGGATCAGCATTCCTGAGGTAAATGAATATTACCTGGGGCAACTGATCTACTTCTTTGAAATGAGCTGTGCCCTCAGCGGATATATCCTTGATGTGAATCCATTTGACCAGCCGGGTGTTGAGGCCTATAAAAAGAATATGTTCGCACTGCTCGGAAAACCGGGCTTCGAAGAAGAAACCGCTGCTATCAGGAAACGAATATCCCGGGAATAGTAATTAGGAGTGCCTTGTTCCTTATTCCTTATTCCTTATTCCTTGTTCCTTATTCCTTGTTCCTTATTCCTTGTTCCTTATTCCTTGTTCTCTATTCCCCCCCCCCCCCAGCTCCCTAACCAGCCTCTCAACCACTTCCGGATAATGTTTGTGTTCAAGCTGATGAATTCTTTCCGCAATACTTTCCGGCGTATCCCCGGCTAAAATATTAAAGCGGTACTGGAAGATGATCTCTCCCTCGTCATATTTTTCGTTCACATAATGAATGGAAATCCCGGTTTCTTTTTCACCTGCTTCAATGACGGCCTGATGAACTTTATCTCCGTACATTCCTTTTCCGCCAAATTTAGGCAGTAATGCGGGATGAATGTTGATGATACGGCCTTGCCAGCCCCGGAGGATATTATTAGGAACCAGCCAGAGAAAACCGGCCAGAACAATGAAATCAACACCTGTATCCCGAAGGATGTCATGTACCTGGTTTGATTTATAGAATATCTGCCTGTCAAACACATAAACAGGAACATTCAGTGTGCTGGCACGTTCAAGCACATAAGCGTCATTATTGTTGGAAAGCACAAGGGAGACCTCGATATCGCTTTTATCAGTAAAATGCTCAATGATCTTTTGGGCATTGCTTCCACTTCCGGAAGCAAAAATGGCTATCCTTTTCATTGCTGAAATGATTTTTCCTGGTATATAACACCTTGATTAAATACTGCATCAAAGTTACATTTTCTGCCATGAAGCTTTAATCAATTAAGGAGTTAATTCAAGGTAAATTTACAAATACCTGATTACATGTTTATTAGAAACTGCAAACTTTAAAATTATTATATTTCTTTTGGTTTTTCGTATGAAAATTGCTTTCTTTGCAGCCTTGTATAACCAAAATTTTAAAGATATGTCTGACATTGCAACAAGAGTAAAATCGATTATCGTTGACAAACTCGGAGTTGACGAAAATGAAGTTACCCCGGAAGCCAGCTTTACCAATGATCTTGGAGCTGACTCACTCGACACTGTTGAGTTGATCATGGAATTCGAAAAAGAATTCAATATTGCCATCCCTGATGATCAGGCAGAAAAGATCGGATCTGTAGGCGATGCAGTAAAATATATTGAAGATAACGCTAAGTAAGAATTTATTTCCTGCTGCATGGAGCTGAAAAGAGTAGTTGTAACAGGCTTAGGTGCCCTGACCCCATTAGGCAATACCGTTGATGAATTATGGAATGGCCTGGTTAACGGGATTAGTGGTGCCGGTGATATTACCAATTTCGACGCCACCAATTTCAAGACAAAATTTGCCTGCGAGGTAAAGGGTTTCAATGTGCTTGATCATTTCGACCGCAAAGAGGCCCGCAAATATGATCCCTATGCGCAGTTTGGTCTTGTATCATCCGCTCAGGCCATTGATGATGCCGGTTTTGATCTGGAAAAGATCAACAAAGACAGAGCCGGTGTAATCTGGGCTTCAGGTATTGGCGGCATCTTTACTTTTCAGGAACAGGTCAAGGAATGGGCTCAGGGAAGCGGAGTACCCAGGTTTAATCCTTTTTTCATTCCCAAGATGATTGCTGATATTGCAGCGGGCCATATTTCTATCCGATTCGGCTTCAGAGGGCCAAACTTTGCAACCGTATCAGCATGTGCATCTTCCGCCAATGCCCTGGCGGATGCCTTTAACTACATCCGCCTGGGAAAAGCTGATATTTTTATCGCAGGCGGATCTGAAGCATCCATTATTGAAGGGGGTATAGGCGGCTTTAATGCCATGCATGCCATTTCCACCAGGAATGATGATCCGAAAACAGGATCACGTCCATTTGACAAAGACCGCGATGGTTTTGTTCTTGCTGAAGGTGGTTGTGCCCTTATTTTCGAAGAATATGAACATGCCGTGAAACGGGGTGCAAAGATCTATGCTGAAGTGGCAGGTGCTGGCCTTTCTGCCGATGCATACCATATGACATCACCGCATCCGGAAGGCTATGGTGCCATGCTTTCCATGAAGTCAGCACTGGAAGATGCTGAGATGAACCCGGAGGAAATTGTCCATATCAATACACATGGTACATCAACACCTCTTGGCGATATTTCAGAACCGCTCGCTATTAAAAGTATGTTTGGCGATCATGCATACAATATCAACATTAACTCCACCAAATCGATGACCGGACATATGCTTGGTGCAGCCGGTGCCATTGAGGCCATTGCATCGATATTGGCTGTTAAAAACAATGTTATTCCGCCCACGATCAATCACTTTACCGATGATCCGGATATCGACAATAAGCTGAACTTTACCTACCACAATGCACAGGAAAGAATTGTAAACACAGCTTTGTCAAACACTTTCGGATTTGGTGGACATAATGTTTCACTGATCTTTAAGAAGTTCGACAAGTAACACTATTTTGAGCTTTCTCAAAAAATCTTCAAACCTTAAATCTTCCGGTAAAGACCTTTACCGATCTATTAAAAATATATTCGGGTTCAATCCCGGAAATATCCATCTGTATAAACTTGCTTTCAGGCATAAATCTGCCAATAAGGATGTAAATGGCATTAAGATCAATAATGAGCGGCTGGAATATCTTGGTGATGCCGTGCTGAGCTCTGTAATTGCTGACTTCCTGTTTAAAAAATTCCCATACAAAGGAGAAGGATTTCTGACAGAAATGAGGTCAAAGATCGTTTGCAGGACCAACCTCAATAAACTTTCACGGAAAATGGGGCTCGATAAGCTTATAGAATCCAGCCCGGAAATAAAAAATTCATCAAAGTCGATGCGCGGTGATGCCTTTGAAGCTTTTATCGGCGCCCTGTATCTTGACAAAGGTTATGATTTTACGAAAAGGATCATCATCAAAAGAATTGTAAATATCCATATTGATATCGATGCACTTGAACATCTTGATACCAATTTTAAAAGCAAACTCATTGAATGGGGCCAAAAAGAGAAGAAGGAAGTAAACTTCAGGCTGATCGGTGAAAAAGATGGAAAAGCAAGCAAGCAATATGAGGTTGAAATTTTTGTTGATCATAAACCCATCAGCAGGGGAATTGATTTTTCCATTAAAGGCGCTGAAAAAATTGCTGCGGAGAAAGCCTGCAGCGCGTTGATTCCTGAGTGATAATTCATACCCAGACAGAACGCGCTGATTTACAATTCTGTTTGTAAAATTGCAAATTAATCCGTATTTTTATTCCCGACAGAAAACCGGATGGCCAAAAAGAGACAAACCCTTAAAACAGCACAGGATATCAGTATCCCCCTGCTTGGTATTTCATGCCATCTGAGATCATACCGCCTGTCGTTTGCCCTGAACAATGCACTTAACTTTAAATTCCGGCGTATCGATGACTTCGAGGTACCCGGTCAGACAAAAGGTGAATTCCTGAGTTTTCCTTTTCTGGTTTATGAATCTGCTGACCTGAAAAACCATTTCTGCCTGGTGGGAAATCATCATCCTGAGGGGAAACTCCTGCCTGCACTGCGGGAGGTTGATTATTTTCTGATGGCCGGGGAACCGCTGGATGATTTCATCAAAGGCAAAATACTTGCTCAGATCAGAAGTATTCCACAGGTGATTGGAGTTTATGAGGTTGATCCTTCCAGGACAAAGGATATGGGCCTTTTGATGGAGGAAATGGAGATGCACCTGCTGGAAGCAGGTAGGAAAACCTCTCAGGAATAGTAAAGAGGAGGCTTATAAGCTTAATTTATCCTGCTACGGGGCCCCAGATTTATGATCTCCTGCTTTCTACTGCTTTCTATCTTCTTTTTTTATACTTTTGCAGCTGAAATAATTACCGGATTAATCCGTTTATGAAAAAAAATATTTTCCAATGAATCGAATACTTCCTTTTTTACTGATCGCATTTTTGATTTCCTGTACCAACCAGCAATCTGAAGATAATGTCACTGAGCCCGGGCAGGAAGAAACCGGGGTTCTTAGCATTGAGCCCAATGAGCCTGCAAATCCGGCGAGTGAAGAAAGCTTTACCGCCAACCCAGATGCAAATACGATAAAGCCCGGTGACAAAAGCTCAGATCAGAAAGAAGCAAGGGATACAGAAACGGCTTATCTTTTCAATAAAGGAACCACGGCATACAGCAATGAAGATTTTGAAAGTGGTGTAGGTTATTTTGAACAAATCGTTGCAACACATCCGGATAACCGCAAGGCATACTATAACCTGGGGCTGGGGTATTTTAATCTGAATAAATTCCACAATGCTTTAGTTGCATTTAATAAAGCCATTGAATTACTCCCGAATGATTCTTTATCCATCCAATACAGGGGAAGGGTTTATTATATGCTTGAAGACTTTCGTAAATGTCTGGAAGACTATAATAGAGTCGTTGAATTGAAACCTGAAGACCCGATCGCCTATTATAACAGGGGCACAGCCAAAGGACGGCTAAAAGATTACCTGGGAGCCATCAGTGATTTTGACAAAGCCATTGAATTAAATCCTGAATATGCAGAGGCATATTACAACCGTGGCCTGGCAAATTATTTTCAGGGAAGGTTGCATGAAGCCTGTTATGACTGGAGAAAAGCGCATGGATTGGGGCATTACGAAGCAGAGAAGGCCCTTCGCTCATATTGTGAAGGAGCCCAATAAGCCAGCTTATTCATCTTGATCCCGTTTGCTGATTTTTTTCTTATTATTCATTCATCATAAATTTTTCAGATGGACGCTATCGAAACAATTCTCACTAGGCGCAGTATCAGAAAATACGAGGATAAAAAGGTCCCCGCAGAGGTCGTGAAGGCATTACTGGATGCAGGGATGCACGCCCCAACTGCAAGAAATATTCAGCCCTGGCATTTTATTGTAATTGATGACAGGGCCATCCTGGATCAATTGTCTATTGCACATCCCTATGCAAAAATGATGAAGCAGGCTAGCCTGGCCATTTTGGTTGGTGGTGACAGGAATCTTCAGGAGGTGGAGGGATATATTATACAGGATTGTTCTGCAGTCACCCAGAATATTATGCTCGCCGCTCATGCCTATGGCCTTGGATCCGTGTGGCTGGGAATGTACCCGAGGGAACAACGTATGCAGGATGTGGGTAAAATATTGGAAATACCGGAACATATTCTTCCGGTTTCATTGATCTCAATTGGATACCCCACAGAAACTGTTAAGCCACCTGTGCGGTATAAGGAGGAGAGGGTTCACTTTAATAAGTTTTGAGTTTTAAGTGTTGGGTGTTAAGTGTACAGCACTCTACCTTCCGTTATCCAGTATCCAGCATCCAGTATCCAGTATCCAGTATCCAGTATCCAGTATCCAGCATCCAGCATCCAGCATCCAGCATCCAGCATCCAGAATTCACTCTGCTAAGATCAGCACCTTATTCCTGAGGACTTCGATCACTCCGCCATTTACTTCAAAAAACTGTTCCTGGCCTTTATCATCCCTGATCTTGATCTTTCCTTTTTTCAAGACCGAGATCAATGGTGCGTGATTATTGAGGATCTCGAACGAACCATCGATACCCGGCAGTTGCACCAGGCTTACTTCACCGGTAAAAACGGATTTGTCGGGGGTAATGATC
>JAIOSQ010000331.1 GCA_021107535.1 Bacteroidales bacterium
GGGGTACCTTTTAAACTATGGACGATATATACCAGGATGATTGTCACTGATGCCGTAATTACTGTGGCTGTTGCAATTGCAAGATATCTGTTATTTATCCTTATTGCTATGGTGTCAAGCATTTTAATAAGCATGCCCCCGAAGAGAAATGTGTAAGCTGCCTGTTTCATGGCTGCCGTAGTGGCCGGCCACCAGCCAAATCCGGCATTGATCACCCAGACGATGGATCCCATCACAAGTGCTCCCGCCAGGCCCATCCTGAGGTTGATGAAACGACTGATGAACTGGATTGTTTTTTGTAATTTGGCTGGCATGGGTGTGGGTTAAACTGTTAAATTGTTTTTATAACTGGTGCGTGGTTTGTGGTACGTGGTTTGCGGCGAAAGCTATAAATTTAAAACTTAAAACTCAAAATTTAAAACTTAACTCAACATCCAACACCCAAAACCCAACACTATTTTTTCTGCCTTCTCTTATTCCCACCATGATGTTTATATCCGGATCTTGTAGGCCGGGGATCCCATTGCGGGCCTGGCCCGAGTTCCGGCGGCATTGGGATCTTCATGATCTCTTTTTTAATTAGTTCTTCAATACGTTTCAACTTATACATGTCTTCCCTGTTGATCAGGGTGAGTGCGATGCCGGTGGTTTCTGCCCGTGCCGTTCTGCCAACCCTGTGAACATAATCCTCGGCATCATTGGGGGCATCGTAATTGATCACCAGGTTGATATCCTTGATGTCGATACCACGGCTCATTACATCCGTTGCCACCAGCACCCTGATTTGCCGTGCCTTGAATTTTCGAAGTACTTCTTCCCGTTCGCTTTGTTTCAGGTCAGATGAGATGCCTGAAACTACGGATCCTTTGCCTTTAAGTGTCCGGGTAATTTCTGCCACTTTCTTTTTTGTGGAGCAGAAGATCAGGATGCTCTTGCAATCCGGTTTGTCAGCGATGAGGCTGTTAATAAGTGGGGTCTTCTGATTATCAAAAGCCAGGTATACGACCTGGAGCACGCCTTCCGGCGGCTTTGCTATCTCAGTGCTGACCTCAATCGGTTTTTTAAGGATCCTGGAAGCCAGTTTTTTGATGTCCTGAGGCATGGTGGCACTGAACATCAGGGTTTGTCTTTCTTTGGGCAAATAGGTGATGATCTTCATGATGTCATCATAAAAGCCGATATCGAGCATCCTGTCTGCTTCATCAAGAATGAGGTATTGCAGCTTATTGAAGTTTACATAGCCCATAGCCAGGTGGGCGAGGAGCTTGCCCGGTGTGGCTACAATGATGTTGGCCCCTTTGGTGAGCGATCTTCTTTCCTGCTCCCAGTCGACGCCGTCGCCTCCGCCATAAACAGGCAGGGATGAGACATCAGTGAAGTATGCAAAGCCATGGATATGCTGATCGATCTGCAAGGCCAGTTCCCTGGTTGGAACAATGATCAATACCGTGGTTTGATCTGATGTTTCGCCGCTTAGCTTATCAAGTATTGGCAGAATGAATGCGGCAGTCTTGCCTGTCCCGGTCTGTGCACAGGCAATAAGGTCGCGTCCTCTCATAATGTGCGGGATCGCCTGATCCTGAATAGGGGTTGCCTTTTCAAATCCCATATAGGAAATGGCTTCCAGCAGCTGGTCATTTAATCCGAATTCGTCAAATTTCATAGTTTGGTTTTATACAGAACCCGGGGGAATTCTGCTCTGTAAAGGTAAGGATAATCATTGATCCTGATGTCTGTTGTTTTTTTGCAGAATATCACCTGCTTATGGACTGGTTATGTTTCTGGATGCTGGAAAGGAGTTCTGAGTTCCGAGTGCCTGGTGGCTAGTGCCGATCTGGAGTGGATAGTGTAAAATGTAAAATTTAATTCAACATTCATAATCCAACATTCATAATTCAATCCCTGTTCTTATTCTTATTCCTTATTCTTATTCTTATTCTTATTCCTTGTTCTTATTCTTATTCTTATTCTTATTCTTATTCCTTGTTCTTTATTCTCTATTCTTTCTTCTCCCTCAACTCTTTCAATACCTCTTCCTGTATCCCTTTGGGTGTAGGCTCGTACTGATGAAATTCCATGGAATAGTTGGCCCGGCCGCTGGAAATGTTTCTTAATTGTGTGGCGTATCCGAACATCTCAGAGAGCGGTACAAAACCATTGAGCTTCTGTGCTCCCTTACGATATCTTCTCATGGACTCGATCTTTCCTCGTCTTCTGTTCAGGTTCCCTACAACATCGCCGATATAATCATCGGGGGTGTTAACCTCCAGCTTCATGACAGGCTCAAGGAGTACGGGCGATGCCTTCATAAATCCTTGCTTGAAGCAGATGGAAGCACAGGTCTGGAATGCCATATCGGATGAATCAACAGCATGGTGCCCGCCATCGATCAGTACAACTTTCACATCAATGACAGGGAAGCCGGCGAGTATGCCTCTCTCCATGGTTTTCCGTATCCCTTTATCAACAGAAGAGATAAATTCAGCAGGGATCACGCCGCCCTTGATCTGGTTAACAAATTCATAACCCTGGCCCGTATTTGGTTCAATACGCATGACCGTATGCGCAAATTGCCCTTTACCACCCGTTTGCTTGGAGTGCTTGTAATTAGATAGCACTTCAGTGGTAAAAGTTTCCCTGTACGCCACTGCAGGTTCTCCAACTTCTACTTTAACATCGAATTCATGTAGCAAGCGGTCGATGATAATCTCAAGATGAAGTTCACCCATACCGGAGACAATTGTTTCTTCGGTTTCATGGTCGAACCTGACATTGAAAGAAGGATCTTCATTGGCCAGTTTGGCAAGGGCTTCACCCAATTTGCTCTGGTCCTTGCGGCTTTCGGGGAGGATCTTTAGTTCAATGACTGTTGCAGGAATATGAATAGATTCGAGAAGCAGCTCATTGGAGGGATCACAGAGGGTATCACCGGTCTTTGTGAACTTCATGCCAATCAGTGCCACGATATCACCGGCACCGGCAAGGCCGATCTCTTCCCTGTCTTTGGCCCTGATCCTGAATATTCTTCCTATCCTCTCTTTTTTTCCTTTCGTAGAATTATAGATCTGCATACCGCTTTTTAATTCACCAGAAAAGATCCGGACAAAGGTTTGTTGCCCTACAAATGGATCATTGATCAGCTTAAATGCAAGTGCAGAAAAAGGTTCATTTACGGATGGGTTCCTGGTATGTGATTTTTCCTCATCATCGGGATCCATTCCAACAATTGCACCTACATCGATGGGTGAGGGCATATAATCTACTACTGCATCAAGCAGAAGCTGTATTCCTTTGTTCTTATAGGCTGCACCGCAAAATACCGGTGTGATCATCAGTTTTAGCGTAGCTTCCCGGGCGGCATTCTTTAAAATCTCTACCGGGATCTCCTGCTCATCGAGAAACATCTCAGCAATTTTGTCATCGTAGTCTGCCAGTTTTTCAATCAGTATGTTTCTTGCCGTTTCTACATGCTCACAATATTCTTCCGGAATTTCAATCTCACCCCTTTCAAAATCATGGAAAGTATATGCTCTTTTCTCAATGATGTCGATGGTTCCAAGGAAGTCGTCTTCTGCTCCCATTGGAATCTGGAATGGAACTGCATTGGCATCAAGGTACTTGTTTGCCTGGCTGACCACTTCATGGAAATCGGCGCCGGTGCGGTCCATTTTATTTATGAATGCAATACGCGGAACACGATAGCGATCGGCCTGGTTCCAGACGGTCTCACTCTGCGGTTCAACGCCACCTACTGCACAGAAAACAGCGATCATGCCATCAATTACACGCAACGAACGCTCTACTTCTATGGTAAAGTCAACGTGTCCGGGTGTGTCGATGATATTGATCCGGTTTTCGCCCCATTTTGCAGAAATAGCAGCGGATGCAATGGTAATGCCCCTTTCCTGCTCCTGTTTCATAAAGTCCATGGTGGCCTGTCCGTCATGCACTTCTCCCATCTTGCGTGATACACCCGTAAAGAATAAGATTCGCTCCGTCACGGTTGTTTTACCTGCGTCGATATGGGCAGCGATCCCGATATTTCTGAGTTTTGATAATGTCATTTAATATTGATGCTTAATTGTTTGAAAATCTTTGTTTTAGTCTGATGGAAGTGATCCCATTATAAAAATGGCTGCAAAAGTAATATTTCTACAGAATTATGAGGATGAATAATTGATAATCTGAAAATCTCTAAGAATTCTCTTATTTTTGTTTGATTGTTATATCATAAGTTTCCCCTGCATATGCTTTAATGAGAATCGA
>JAIOSQ010000083.1 GCA_021107535.1 Bacteroidales bacterium
CGCACCGCCAGAATAGAATCCTCCGATGTGACATCCATGTGCATGGAAAAGATATGATCTTCCTTATTGAACATGGGTTTTACAGCCTGAGAGACATCTGTAGCTACAATTAGCATATCCGGAAATGCAGACAAACATGCCTTTACAATGGCCTGTCCCAGCCCTCCGGCTGCGCCTGTTATTATTATGGCATTCCCGTTCACTTCGTTGTTCGGTCTTCGTTGCTCGTTGCTTGTTGTTCGGTGCTCATCATCCATTTTTGTATACCGCAATAACCTTCTGTCCCTGGCTCTTGAGTGATCTCAGGCTGGCCTTAAAGTCTCTGGTGAAACCAAGGATAAACCCACCGCCACCGCTGCCGCATAGCTTCAGGGAATAAAACTGATTATCCAGTCCGGCTTTCCAGATGCTTATCATCGACTCAGGGATCATCGGACGGAGATGCTTGTACTGAAATGCCGACAGTTTATGCAGAGAGGTGAAGAAAACATCGGTCCTCCCTTCAAGCAATGAGTGAATACATTTGTTGTTGAGCGGGATGAGGGTTTCCTTTACGAGTTTATCAAATGCCGGATCCTGGCACTTTTCAAAGAATAGTTTCACCAAAGGATGTGTGATGCCGGGCCTGCCTGTATCGACAAGAAATATTGCACCCTCACGCGGGAATTTGTTGCGCGGGATACCCACAGTCTGTATACTATTGCCGTTGTCGATCAGCAAAGGATACTTGATATAACAGTTCAGCGGGTCGATGCCCGAGCTGATACCATGGAAATAGTTTTCCATCTGTGAAAAGATATTTTTGAGTTTAAATACCTCTTCCTGCCTGAGGTTGCGTTGAGAACGAATCTTATTGCGCCCGTAACGCTGGTAAATGGCTGCACACAATGCTCCGGAGCTGCCAATACCAAAGCTCTGCGGGATGGTTGATTCGAAAAAAAGCTTGCGGTCGAGATCCGTGCGGAATTGCTCCAGGTCGAGTTCACACTTCAGTTCATCATTGTTCTGCAGATCCAAAAGGTGTCCATGATATTCCTGTAGCATCTTATTGGATTCTATGGCGAAATCGTAGTCGGTATAATGGTATTTGTTGATGAAGCTGAATTCTCCCTTGAAGTGGGCATAGGGGATGGTGAGCCCCATGGAATCACACATCACGCTATACTCCCCGAAGAGCATGATCTTTGCGTAAAAGACTTCAGGTTTGTTGGTCATTCCCCACTGCTGAGTTTCTCCGGACCCTTGCCAATATGGTCGTCGATCCGGCGTTTCTGCATGCAATATACTAATAATTCACGATTGATAAAGTCTTGAACTGCTTCCTTGTCAGGAGCAGGGTAGAGGAGATGAACATTGGGGCCGGCATCCAGCGTAAAGCTCACAGGGATGCCAGTTTTTTCACGAAAATTCCGGATCTTCTCAATGATCTGAAGGCTTCCCGGTTTAAGCAAGATGTAACCCGGATCGGAGCTCATCATCAGGCTGTGCAGGCCGAGGGCTTCGTTTTCCACGATGCGGATGAAGGTATTTTCGTCTCCGGCCTTGAGGGCTTTCAGCAGTGTGGCTATATGTACATGGGCCTGTTCAAAGCGTTGTTGTGCATAGGGATGCTTTTCCATCAGCCTGTGTCCTTCGCTGCTGCCAATGGCTTTTGGACGCTCATCTACGATGAGGATAGTATCCTGCAGCTCCCTGAAGTTTTCATGTACTTCAAAGGAAAGGGGAGTAGCCCATTCATCCGAGCTTTCCGGAATGTACTGGCTTTTCCCCCAACTTACATACCCTCCGTAGACAGAACGCGAAGCGCTGCCGGATCCCAGTCGGGCCATAAAGGATGCTTTTTCCAGGAAATCGGATTTGGAAAGCTTTGTTCCGATGATCTCTTTTTCAAGCGAACACAGGCAGAGAGCCAGACTGCTCATGGCAGAGGCAGAAGAGGCGATACCGACTGAGTGGGGAAAATTATTTTCGGAATTAATGTGAAGATCCAGTTCTTTCAGGAAGGGTAAATACGGACCAAGGGAAGCGATGTATTGTTTTGCCCGCAATGCAAACTTATCATTCTGCCCGCCATTGAATAAGAGTTCCACCTTAGCTTTGCCTGCCGTGTACGACAGCGTAGTGGTGGTATGGCTCCCGTTCAGTGTAAAGCTGATACTGGGATTTGATGGCAGCTGTACACCGTGCTTGCCCCAGTATTTTATGAGGGCGATGTTTGATGGAGATTTCCAGCGGATCGTTTGCATTTATATTGATTCGTTTCTATATTATTATTCCGGTATGAGGCTTTTAAAGTTCCTAGTGCCTGGTGCCAAGTGAGGAATTTGAGTGTCGAGTGATCAATTCCGAATCAATAATTTTATAATTAATTTAAAATTTAAAACTCAAAATTTAAAATTAACTCCTCCCAGCTAAATATTACATCCAGCCCTTTGCTGCTAAAATAGGATTTTATTCCATCAAATCTCATTTTGCTTGAGGCCAGCAAAAAATCACCACCCCAGGCACCCAAAGATTTAATACTGCCGGGAAAGTCGGGGAAGTTTTCCTCTTTTATTTTCGGAAGCTGAAGCACACCCGACATGATCTCCTCATGTTCATTCAGCAAAGCATTAAATTCATCCGGCGTATTTGTCTTTACGATCTCACGACTGATCTCCGAGATCCTGTTTTTATCGTATTCACTGAATCCGGTGCTGCTCAGGAAATGACTCACGCTGGCTTCCGAATCCTGTTTTCTCCCGGAATACACAAATGCCAGTGAGGATTTAAAGGGAGGGTCGAAATTAGCCTTTTCCGTTTTCGGACTGCCCTTTATAAGTTGATAAAATACCGGATGTTCTGCCCTGGCACAAGCAATGTCGTAGCCTGAGCCTTTTTGTGTGTTGAAGAACAACTCATAGGCATCAATGCCGAACCAGGAAGCAACATTGCTGATAAGGCTGGAACTACTGCCCATGCCCCAGTCCGGGTCAAAGTCGAGGATGGTTTTTACGCGTGGGGATTTGTTTTTTTTCAGGATCTTCGGGTTCATCTGGTGGGCTTCGAGCAGCAACTGCTGCAGGTAACCGGCACTGTTGGGGTTGCTGGTACGGGTGATCTCAAAATCGGGAAGGGAAAACATGGCCATGAACCAGGGATCGTGCTTGTATAAGCTTTTCCAGATGAGCTGACCGGAGACCCCGGCATGGTCAACGTGCAATTTTTGCCCGGGAATGGTAGGTATGGCAAGTGCGAGGGCACCGTGAAGGACAAGGTACTCACCTGTGATCAATAATTTGCCGTTGGAATAAAATCTCTGCTTCTTCAATATTCAAAACTTAGCCTCAGTTCAGCAATCAACTCTTTCGCCTCAGGTTTGCAACCAGCTTTTTCACATTGCTGAACGACACCTTTTTGTCCTGGAAGTAATCCACGGCTCTTTCTTTTTCTTCGCCGGTAACGCCGATATGGTTCAGAATATTATAAAGGTGCATCTTCATATGTCCTGTCTGTATACCTTTGGTAATGAGAGATTTCAAAGCGCTGAAGTTGTTGGCCAGGCCTGCGCTGGCTGCGATCATCATCAGTTGGTCAGCATCGGGATTGTTGAGCAGCTCAAGGGAGAACCTGGCCAGGGGATGCAGTGAGGTCAGTCCACCAACGGTTCCCAGTGCCAGGGGAAGGGTAAGCTCATACCTGAACTTCCCGTCTTTGATGCTGACATTGGTTAGCGCAGAATATTTCCCATTTCGGGCGGCATAGGTATGTGCGCAGGCTTCTATAGCCCGGAAATCATTGCCGGTGGCCAGCACGACAGCATCAATGCCATTCATCACCCCTTTATTGTGTGTGGTGGCCCGGTAAATATCCTCCTGTGCGATGCGGACGGATTGCTCGAACTTCCTGACAAACTGTTGTGCATTCATGTTGCGGTCGCAATCATGAAACTCTTCAATATTGCATTCTACATAAGTCCTTACGAGACATTCGGGGGTATAATTGGAGAGGATGGCCATGATGATCTCGCAGTCTTTTTCCTTTCCGCTGAAGGTTTTATCTTCCTTTAAAAATCTTTTCAGCTGCATGCCGAACTCTTCCAGGCATGAGTTGATGAAGTTGGCGCCCATGCTGTCAATGGTTTCAAAAGAAGCTTTAAGCTGATAATAGTTTTCCAGCTTATCTGTCATGTCGATAAGTTCAATGTCGAGAATGCCTCCACCGCGTTGCCGCATATTTGTGGTGATGTGATTCGTTTCATTGATCAGCTTCTCCTTAATAACCGGCATGGCGTTGCGAAGTTTTTCTGTTTCACCTTCCCAGGTGAAGTGCACCTGCCCGATCTTTGTGGTGGAGATCACTTCCGCATGGAATCCGCCCCGCTCCGACCAGAACTTTGCTGCACTTGATGCTGCGGCGATCACAGAACTTTCCTCTATCACCATGGGCACCAGGTACATATTGCCATTGATTACGAAATTAGGTGCGATTCCGTAAGGAAAGAGAAAGTTGGAGATGGTGTTCTCACTGAATTCATCCAACTTCTTTTGTATATCGGAGTCATTATGCCAGAACGACCTCAGCTTACGGGCAGCCTCTTCAGGATACTCAAAATAGCTGGCCGTAAGATTGATCTTCTGATCCTTGTTCAGCTTCGAAAATCCTTTCCTGATTTGTTGTTTCAAAGTGTTGGGTGTTAGATGTTGAGTGTTGGGTGTTGAGTGTTGGGTTGATTTCTGATTTCTGCCCTACCATTCTTCTTCTTCCACGATCACCTTAGGAACCATATATTCCTTGAGTGATGCGACGAAGTCATCGATGGCGTAAACTCTGATCTGCTTAAGGTATAGTAGCCACTGCTCGTTATAGTCTCGGTGGGCAGTGTTGAGCCATTTCTCGCAGGGGTACTTCGACTGTTGGGTAAGCACAAAGTTGTCGATGGTATAACGGTAACGTCCGTCTTTACATTCGATCTTGAAATAGTATTTTATCAATCCGGCTCTTTTTATGGTGCCGTCTTTATCCTCGTATTTGAGTTCAAATTGGTGTTTGCCTTTGATTACGCCTGAGGCGGCATCTCTCACATGGGTAACATATACGGGTTGCTTGAAATAGTGATGCAGCCATTCGCTTGCCCGGTTAAAGAGTTCTTTCTTGGTCCCTGTTTCCTCTACCACTTCCTGGAAAGTGATCAGCCCGGTATTCGAATCCACAGGAATGCTCTCTGTTACGGTGGCTTCTTCTTCCTGGGCGAAAACAAATAATCCTGCGGCGATTATGAATAATAAAGAAATGAGTTTCTTCATGGCTTTGAGTATTGTTTTGATTGAAAGAACAAATTTATACCGTAAAGTTACAAAAAAGTAAGAATAAAGAAATTGATAGTAGATATTCGATGTTCGAATTTGAAGGGGATAGGTGATAGAAGAAGGAAAAAAAATAGCCCCGCGAAATTCGCGGGGCTATTTTTTTTACATCATCCCGGGCATACCGCCGCCCATACCACCAGGCATCGGAGGCATTGCTGCAGCATTTTCATCTTTATGCTCTGCAAGTACACACTCGGTAGTAAGGAGCATGCCTGCAATGGATGCAGCATTTTCGAGTGCCACCCTGACCACTTTGGTCGGGTCAATCACACCTGATTTCAGGAGATTTTCGTATACTTCGGTTCTGGCATTGAATCCAAAGTCGTCTTTTCCTTCTCTTACTTTCTGTACCACGACGGATCCTTCCATACCGGCATTTTCAACAATCTGGCGAAGCGGTTCTTCCAGCGCCCTTTTGATAATGGCCATACCGGTTTCTTCGTCTTCGTTATCAGCTTTCAGTCCGTTGAGGGAATCGATGGCCCTGAGGTAAGCCACACCGCCACCTGGGACAATCCCTTCTTCGATGGCAGCCCTGGTTGCATTCAGTGCATCATCGAAGCGATCTTTCTTTTCCTTCATCTCCAACTCACTGGCTGCCCCAACATAGATCACGGCAACACCGCCGGCAAGCTTGGCAAGCCTTTCCTGTAGTTTTTCCCTGTCGTATTCAGATTTTGAATCATCAATCTGTGTTTTGAGCATCTTCACCCTGGCCTGGATAGCGGCTTTCTCACCTTTACCACTCACGATGGTGGTGTTATCTTTGTCGATGGTTACTTTTTCGGCTTCACCAAGATATGAAATGTCAGTATCTTCCAGTTTGTATCCTTTTTCTTCTGAGACCACGGTACCACCGGTAAGTACAGCGATATCTTCAAGCATCTCTTTCCTTCTGTCACCAAAACCGGGAGCTTTTACCGCAACCACTTTCAGTGATCCCCTGATCTTATTCACTACGAGAGTAGCCAGTGCTTCACCATCAATATCTTCTGAAATGATGATGAGCGGCTTACCGCTTTGAGCAGCTTTTTCAAGAATGGGGAGCAGATCTTTCATCACAGAGATCTTTTTGTCGTGGATGAGGATATACGGACTTTCGTATACGGCTTCCATCTTTTCTGTATCGGTTACGAAATACGGAGAAATGTATCCGCGGTCGAACTGCATGCCTTCAACAACCTCAACATAAGTCTCGATGCTTTTGGCTTCTTCAATGGTGATCACACCTTCTTTTTTCACTTTACCCATGGCTTCAGCAATGAGTTGACCGATAGTAAAATCGTTATTTGCTGCAACTGCAGCTACCTGTACGATCTTTTCGCTGTTGTCGCCAATTTTTTTTGTCTGGGCTTTTAAACTTTTTATGACTGCGGTTACTGCCTTGTCGATACCCCTCTTGAGGTCCATCGGGTTTGCGCCGGCAGTTACATTTTTCAGTCCTGTATTTATTATTGCCTGGGCAAGAACAGTAGCGGTGGTGGTACCGTCACCGGCAAGGTCGTTGGTTTTTGAAGCCACCTCCTTCACCAGCTGTGCACCCATATTTTCTACGCTGTCTTCCAGTTCAATTTCTTTTGCCACCGTTACACCATCCTTGGTGATGGCCGGTGAGCCAAATGATTTTTCAATAATGACATTACGTCCTTTGGGCCCGAGGGTTACTTTTACAGCATTTGACAATGCATCAACACCTTGCTTCAGGCCATCTCTTGCTTTAAGATCAAAAATGATATCTTTAGCCATTGTTCTTTAGTTTATAGGTTATTTTTTAATTAATTTTTTAAATGATAGCGACGATGTCGCTTTCACGCATGATAAGATAATCTTTGTTTTCGAAGCTGATCTCAGTACCGGTATATTTCCCGTACAATACAGTATCTCCTACTTTCACGGTGAGGGGTTCATCTTTTTTACCCGGACCTACAGCCACAACAATGCCTTTCTGTGGTTTTTCCTTGGCTGTGTCAGGAATGATGATGCCACCGGTGGTTTTTTCTTCAGCAGCAGATGCTTCAATGATCACCCTGTCTGCTAATGGTTTAATATTCAACTTTGCCATGCCATGCTATTTTTAAATGTTTAAATTTATAATTGTATATCAAGCTAATTCACACTAGTCATAATTTGTGCCAAAGTGGAAAACAAAAAAAATGTCAGAATAATATGACATTCTGACATTTAATTTATCTTTTATGACGCTTCAAAATATTACTCGGGCTGTTGTTGAGGTTGCGGTACCGGAGCGGTTGGAATCGGCAAAGGATCTCCCGCCCTGTCTTCTATCTGTGTAACATTGTTAATTTGTTGGCCATTCTTTGGGATTACAAAAATAGATACCAGGCTGAGAACCAGCAAGGCAATGGCCAGTGTCCAAGTTGCTTTTTCAAGAAAATCTGCAGTTTTCCTTACTCCCATGTATTGGTTAGACCCTGAGAAGTTTGATGCAAGGCCACCGCCTTTACTATTTTGAACAAGCACAACGAGGATGATCAGCGCACTGATGATGAGGGTAAAAACAGAAAGAATAATATATAAGCCCATGTGTGTAATAATTTAGTTTTCAGTATTAAATTTTTTAATTTGGGCTGCAAAGTAACTACTTTTTTCCGGATATTTCAAACTTAATTTGTGATAAATTTCAATTGCTTTATCTGTATTTCCCTGCTGAGCATGGATTTGTGCCAGGGTTTCGCTCACAATATCATCTTTTTCTTCAAGGCTGATTTTGGCCATTTTCACGGGATCGAAGAAATCTGCTTTCGACCTGCTGATGGAAGGCTGTTCCCTGATGAATTTATCAATAAGTTCTTCTCTCGATGAGTCTGTTACCACCGGCTTTTCTTCCAATTCAGCTTCGGGTGCCCCTGGTATTTTCTCACCGGCTATTGCTTTCAGCCTGTCTTCAACGATCTGTTTTAAGGCCCTGAGTCTTTCTTCCTCATCCTGTTCGATTACCGGTACAATAGGATCCGGTATTGCCACCGGCTTTTCTTCTTCTATCTTATCAATGACTTCAGGAATTTCCACTGTTTCCCTCTTCAGGTCTTTTATTAGCTCCTTCAGGCGTTTCCTGTCTGCAATGCGGGCTGCTGCAGACTTCAATTCTTCCGTATACAGAACATGATTGATCATCCTCAGGTTTAACAAGTGCAGGATCTTCAGACTCTGGCAATAGGGGAATTCTGTAGCCAGCTTTTCAATTTTGGGCAGGGAAGACTTATTGAGTGCCTGAGGCTCCCTGATAAATGATATGAATTCCCGCTGGTCCATGTTGTTAATTTGTTTACCAGTTCACGACTGCTTTATCGAAAATATCCTGAATCAGCATCTCATTGATCTGGTCAATGAGCATATCCTGTACTTCACTCAGGTTTTGCGTACTCGGATAATCCTGAAAGCGTGAAAAAGTACTTTTAAAATTTTTACTGTCGTCAAGAGTGTTTACGTAAACCACTTCAACAGAGATGGTCAGGCGGTTCTGTGCAGCTGTTTCATTTGCCTGGATGGCTACGGGACTTGTGCGGTAGTTGGTTATTGAGCCTTCCATCTGTAGATCTCCCCCTTTATTCATGACAATCAGATTTGTTTCATGGGCGAACTTGTCACGAAGGGCATCAGTAAATTTCTGACTCAGTGTTGGCTCTACAGTCAGCGCATTGTTAGGAAACCGCTGGATAGAAATGGTTTTTGTTTCCGGTGAAATGGAGGCTCCGGTGAATGAATATACCCCACACCCGCTAATCTGTAGCAGCAGGAGTAGCAATAACAGGGGGCCTGCCTTGTATCTTAAAATATATATGATCTTACTGTTTTTCACCTATTCGATATGAAATTCCTTTATCTTCCTGTACAGGGTTCTCTCTGATATCCCTAATTCTTTGGCGGCATTTTTTCGTTTGCCATTATGTCTTTTCAAGGCCTTTCTGATCATTTCTATCTCTTTTTCCTGCAAAGAAAGAGGCTCATCTACTACTTCTGATTCATGTACGGATTCATCAAAAGACTCAATGCGGGAAGGATGATGGATCTCAACCTTGTCGCGAATATCATTCAGGCCTTCAAGGTCTGAGTCGAGACGATCAATAAGAAATGATTCCCTTTTCTGTATTTCCGGTGTAACTCCGTCTTCTTTCGTAATCCCACTGACTACCTTTTTCAGTTCATGGATGTCATTTTTCATGTCGAACAAAACCTTATACAACAAATCCCGTTCAGAAAATTCCTTATCCTCGCCCTCCTTTTTATAAAGCACCGGCAGCTCATTGAACTGCCCTGACGGGAGGTATCCCCTGATCGTTGTCGCTGAAATATTCCTGTTTTCCTCTATGATGGAAATCTGTTCTGTAATGTTCTTCAGCTGACGGATATTGCCGGGCCACCGGTATTCTTCAAGCAGGCGCTTTGCATCTTCATCCAGTTGTATGACCGGCATGCGGTATCTTTCTGCAAAGTCGGAAGCAAACTTTCTGAATAGCAAATGAATGTCTTCTTTTCTTTGGCGTAGCGAAGGGATGAAAACAGGAACAGTGTTTAAGCGATAATACAGATCCTGCCTGAATTTTCCGCTTCGGATGGCTTCCGGGATGTTGATATTACTTGCAGCCACAATTCGTACATCTGTTTTAATGACTTTGGAAGAACCAACCTTCATAAACTCTCCGCTTTCCAGTACCCTGAGAAGCCTCACCTGTGTTGAAAGCGGTAACTCGGCCACCTCATCAAGGAAGATGCTTCCCCCGTTCACCACTTCAAAATAACCTTTTCGTGCTTCGTGGGCACCGGTAAAGGAGCCTTTTTCATGCCCAAAAAGTTCGGAATCGATGGTTCCTTCCGGGATGGCTCCGCAGTTTACCGCAATGTAAGAACCATGTTTCCTTGAACTCATCTGGTGGATGATCTTAGGAAAAACCTCTTTGCCAACTCCGCTTTCACCGGTAATCAATACCGTGAGGTCGGTAGGGGCAACCTGGCTTGCAATGTAGATCGCACGATTCAGCAATGACGAATTACCGATCATGCCAAAACGTTGTTTTATTGATTGAATATCCATCTCGCTATGCTTTCAGCCACTGTGTAACGCTGTTACTTATAAAATAATATGTAAAGTTACGGAAATTATACTCAATGAACCTCCCCGCTGCTTGCCGCAGGGAGGTTCATAATCGATAGTCCTTATTTTTTCGATTTAGCAACTTCCTTCTTAATCCGCTGAATATGTCCTCTTCCAAGAGCCTTCACTTCGCATCCGAGTTCAAAATATCGTCTGATCTGTTCATCGCTCAGTATGCCGAAACAGTCAATAATTGCAATTGGATTTCCTGCCCATTCTACCATTTGGTCAGGATTGAGTTTCAGGTATTGTTCATGAGGTACTGCCAGGATCATGGCATCCATGCCCTTCAGTGATTCCTGAAGATCTTTTTCAACCACCATCTCATCAAGTCCTTCCTGGTTACGAAAAAAGCGTTTCCATGAATATTCGGCACTCTCGCCATCCTGTGTTTCAAATTCATGCCAGTGGTCAACATAGGGGTCGTGCACATGCATGTCGGCACCCA
>JAIOSQ010000104.1 GCA_021107535.1 Bacteroidales bacterium
ACTCCATGTTATAGGAACCTTCCCTTTACTACAAGCGATATTTCATATAACTTCAATTTACCCCATGGAAATGCAATGGATCAATATTTATCAAAGCGATTTAAAGATAAGAGCATTGAGTATACAATTAATGGCAGGGAAGCTATTTATATGGCTTTATCTCATTATAACCTTAATAGGGATGATCTTGTTACGGTCTTGACCACATCCAACAACTTCTATGTCAGTAGTTGTGTAACTTCTACAATTGAAAAGTTCTGTAAATGGAACCGTGAAATAGTCCCTGATACAAAACTGATCTTTGTCGTCCATGAATTCGGATATATTTATCCTGAAATGGAAAAACTTGTTTCATTAAAGATCCCCATCATTGAAGACCTTGCTCCTTCTTTTTTTTCAAATGATAATAAAAATAAAGCAGGCATGTATGGAGATTTTGCCATTTATAGTTTTCCAAAGATGTTCCCTATTCAGATAGGAGGATTGCTTCTAAACAATAATGACCTGCCTACCCGTAAATCCGCAATAGATAAAGACACTGTTGCATACATCAAAAAAGTTGCAAGTCATTACATAAATCAGAAGGAAGAACTATTGAATAAAAGGGCCTCCATTTATAATTACGGGATCGAAAGGTTTGAGGAACTTGGTTTCACAGAAAGATTTGCCAGGAACGAATTAATGATACCGAATTCTATGTTACTCAAGAATAATGGGATAATCAATGACCTTCCTGCGCTCAGGATCTGGTTATGGCAACATGGCATACATTCCAGCGTGTTTTATGGCGAAGATGCCTTCTTCCTGCCAAGTCATCAGAATCTGACTGAACCAGATGTGGATTATTTTTTTGAAGTAATGAGATTGTTTAAGAATAAAGATTGTTAAATATAAAATATATATTATGATTATTTCAAATATTATTTTAGGTGAAAATGTTGATATTGACAGATCAGCAGATTTTAATAATGTACGTATAGGTAATAATGTTCTTATCAGAAGATATGCAAGTGTTTTTGGCACACCTACAGATCCTGCAATTATAGGAAATGATACAAAAATTCATATCATGGCATTTTTAAACGGTTGGGATGCTCAATTGATAATTGGAGACAGATGTGATGTGAGTCAAAATGTTCAAATCCTGACAGGTTCAGGGCCATGTTCTTCAAAAATGAGAAAAGCTTTTCCAGTTGTTAGAGGCCCAATAACAATTGGTAATGATTGTTGGATTGGTGCCGACTGTATTATTATGCCTAATGTAACATTGGGGGATTTTTGTATTGTTGCAGCAAATAGTTTTGTAAAAAAATCTTTCCCGGCATACTCAATAATAGGAGGCAATCCAGCTAAATTAATACGGACTTTTACGGAGGAAGAAATAAAAAAAGTTCAAGAAGAAGGATGAAGTTTAATAGGAGTTTAATTTTTATGTATAGATGATCAAATTTCTTGACCTTCAAAAGATAAATGCGCAATATGCCCTTGAACTAAAGCAGGCGGCAGCCGAAGTTATTGATTCAGGCTGGTATTTATTGGGTGACAGGCTTAAGCAATTCGAAACCAAGCTAGCCGGCTACATAGGTGTTAAACATGCCATAGGGGTGGGCAATGGATTGGACGCGCTTCGCTTGATCCTTAAAGCCTATATTGAAATGGGTGTGATGAAGGAAGGCGATGAGGTCATTGTCCCCGCCAATACCTATATTGCCACGATACTTGCAATTACCGGCAACCGCCTGAAGCCGGTATTGATAGAACCGGATATTCAAACTTATAACCTTGACATTTCGTTGGTTGAGCAACATATTACTTCTCGTACCCGTGCCATCATGCTTGTGCATCTCTATGGCCAGGCGTGTTGGAGTGAAGAATTGGAAAATATTGCAAAAAAATACAAGCTTAAAATAATAGAAGACAATGCCCAGGCGATCGGGGCAATATGGAACAGCCAAAAAACGGGCTCATTAGGCGATGCAGCAGGGAACAGCTTTTATCCCGGAAAAAACTTAGGTGCATTGGGCGATGCCGGTGCTGTTACCACTGATGATGATGAACTTGCCGGGGTAGTGCGTGCTTTAGGAAATTATGGCTCAAGCAAGAAATACATAAACGACTACCAGGGCGTGAACAGCCGAATGGATGAGATACAGGCCGCATTCTTAAGTATAAAACTCAAATACCTCGATGCAGAAAACCACCGGCGCAATGAGATTGCCCAATACTATTTAAATAACATCAACCATCCCAACATCATCCTTCCACAAATTAATTTAAAACTTAAAACTCAAAACTCAAAACTTAACCACGTCTGGCACCTCTTCCCCATCCGCCACCCCCATCGCAACAAACTACAACAATACCTCAGCAAAAACGGTATCCAGACCCTGATCCATTATCCTATCCCACCGCATAAGCAACTGGCCTATAAAGAATGGAATAAATTATCATTCCCAATTACAGAAAAAATACACGATGAAGTATTGAGCCTGCCAATCAGTCCTGTAATGACTGTTAATGAAAAAGAGATCATTATAAAAGTCATAAGCGAATATTGATTTAACAATTGTGACTGAGCAACAATCTTCCTATCGTTCCATTTTCAAAGCAACTTCAATATTTGGAGGTGTACAGCTTTTTAATATTATCATAACACTGATCAGGGGAAAGGCAGTTGCTGTTCTGTTAGGCACATCAGGAATGGGGCTTAACGGATTATTTTTATCGACACTAAAAATAATCAGTGAAGCTACAAATTTTGGCTTGCCCCAGAGTGCCGTAAAAAATATTGCCGAGGCTAATGGAAGCGGTGATGTAGTTATGGTAAGCCGGATTGTATCAATTTTTAAACGATGGATATGGTTAACAGCTTTCCTGGGAGCGGCAGTAACCCTGCTATTCAGTCATTTTATAAGTAAATGGACATTTGGAAACGAAGAATATACCTTCTCCTTTATGTTTCTTTCAATAACATTTATTTTTGGAGCATTAACAGGCGGAATATATACAATACTAAGGGGGTTGCGCAAGTTAAAGCTGCTCGCGAAAGCAAATATTTTCGGGAGTGCTGCCGGCTTGCTGGTTTCATTGCCATTTTTTTATTTTTGGGGGGAAGACGGTATTGTGCCTGCTATCATTGCCACCTCAATTGTCACATATGTCATATCATTGTTTTTCAGGAAAAAAATCTCGATAGATCATGTTAACTTATCATTGAATGAAACCTGGCACGGTGGAACGGAAATGGCCAAATTAGGCATTACCATGTCTATGAGCATGGTTATTACTTCATTGTCAGCGTACATATTAAGTATTTATATTGTCAGAACAGGCTCACTGAGCGATCTGGGATTATACAGTGCAGGCACTTCTATAATTATTGGTTATACAGGAATGGTTTTTACAGCCATGAGCATGGACTACTTCCCCCGCCTGTCTGAGGTCATCAACCTGGATCCCGAAAAATGGAAACTAATCGTTAATCATCAGGCCGAACTGGTCGTTCTGATCCTCGGACCTATTTTACTTGCAATTTTACTTACAGCACCCTATTTAATTAAATTACTCCTTACAAATGAATTTCTCGGAGCTCTTGGTTTTATTCAAATTGCAGTTCCGGCTATCTTATTAAAAGGAGTGACATGGTGCCTGGGGTATATTTACCTGGCAAAAGGAGCCAAGAAAATATTTTTATTCACTGAACTTATTGGAAACATTATTTTATTAACAGCAAATATTGGAGGTTATTATTTATACGGCATTAATGGTTTGGGCATCGCTCTTCTGGGAAGCTATAGCCTGTTCACAATCCTTCATTATCTGATAGTCAGGTATAAATACAGATTTAGCTTTAATCTTAAATTTGTGTTGATTTTCTGGATTCAATTATCAGCTTGTTTGCTTGGGTTGATATTAAGCTTATTATTAGATTATAATTATTTTGTTTTCTTTCTTTCCCCGATATTAATTGGAAGTAGTATATATAGTGCATATCAGATAAACAAAAGAATAGGGCTTCTCAAATATTTTAAAAGTTTAAAATAAAGAGTCTTATATGGCATTTACAATAAGAATTCATAGAAGTGTCCGGTTAAATAATCTTCTAAGTAAAAGTAAGCTAAGGAGATCTCTCAGTCGCTACGCTCTTTCGAGATGACAACGCGTTAGATTAAGACGAAATAGTGTCATTTCGACCGGAACGTAGTGAAGGGAGAAAACCCCTCGGTATCAATCTTAATCCTGGGGCTTTATAAAAACTCATCCTAAAATTCTCATCATACCATCCCCCCCTCAATAAAAGACGAAAGAATCTAATGAGAAAGGTAAAGAAGCTAAAAGTATTTCACGGTTTAGTTAATTATGGTACACAATCAGGATTGTTCGCCAGGGCTTTGCGTGAGCGTGGAATAAGTGCTATTTCGGTAACA
>JAIOSQ010000153.1 GCA_021107535.1 Bacteroidales bacterium
AAGTCGGTTCTGACATCCTCGAACTCGTAGCGATCAAAGTCACTACCCGCGACAAGCGAGCACCACTGACCGGTGATGTTATCGTTAATGCCCGCCAGGATTACGACCAGATGGGCCAGGTGGAAGTAAGCATGACCATGAACAGCGATGGAGCGAAGGAATGGAGAAGGCTTACCCGCGACAATGTGGGCAAACAAATTGCCATCGTCCTCGATGGTTACGTTTATTCCTATCCGAATGTAAGGGGAGAGATCCCCAACGGGATGTCATCCATTTCAGGTATCGGAGATGTCAATGAAGGAAAAGACCTTGCCAACATCCTGAAGGCAGGTAAGCTTCCTGCTCCTGCCAGGATCGTTGAAGAGGAAGTAGTAGGCCCTTCACTGGGAGCTGAAGCCGTAACTGCAGGAATGTGGTCCTTTATCATTGCCTTTATTCTGGTTCTTATATATATGATCCTTTTCTATAATCGTGCCGGCTGGGTGGCCAACCTGGCACTGCTTACAAACATCTTCTTCATCTTTGGTGTGCTGGCATCCTTGCAGGCAGTACTTACCCTTCCGGGTATCGCCGGTATTGTGCTGACCATCGGTATGGCGGTTGATGCGAACGTAATCATCTTCGAACGTATCAAGGAAGAAATAAGAGCAGGTAAAGGAATGCGTCTTGCCATAGCAGATGGGTACAAAAATGCATATTCGGCCATCATCGATGGTAACGTAACCACATTGCTTACAGCTATCGTGCTCTATGTATTTGGTACCGGCCCGGTACAGGGCTTTGCCACTACACTGATCATCGGTATCCTGTCATCACTTTTCTCATCTATCTTTATTTCAAGGCTGGTCTTCACCACTCTTTTAAACAAGAAAAAGAAGGTTACTTTTGATAATAAATTCACGAGGAACTGGCTCGTTAATGTAAATATAGATTTCCTTGGGATGAGGTGGAAAGCCTATATTTTATCTGGCCTTATCATTAGCATCGGCATCGCATCCCTTTTCACGAGGGGATTGAATCCCGGAATTGATTTCAGCGGGGGCCGTACCTATGTAGTGCGCTTCGATCAGCCGGTTTCAACAGCAGACATCAGGACAGTCCTGACTGTAGAATTCGATAACAGTGCCCCTGAAGTAAAAACCTTCGGACCAAACACCCAGGTGAAGATCACCACTAAATATCTTATCGAAGATAAATCACCGGAAGTAGACTCAATCATCCAGGTGAAGTTGTATAACAGCCTGAAGGCATTTTATCTGGATCAATCAGTTGAATATCATGAATTTGGTTCGGATATAGAAACTGAAAACAAGCTGACAGGGATCCTGAGTTCACAAAAAGTTGATCCCGTCATTGCCGACGACATCATGGCCAGGGCCTGGCGTTCTATGGGTATTGCACTACTGGTTATATTCATATATATCGCCCTCCGTTTCAAGAAATGGCAGTTTGGGCTTGCCGGGCTTGTTGCCCTGATGCATGATACGCTGATCGTTTTCGGCTTATTTTCAATTTTCTATCACATCCTGCCTTTCAGCATGGAGATCGACCAGGCATTCATTGCGGCCATCCTTACCATTGTAGGGTACTCCATCAATGATACCGTGATCATCTTCGACAGGATCAGGGAATTTACCGGACTGCATCCGAAAAGAGACATGAGAGACAATATGAATGCAGCACTCAACAGTACCCTGGTTCGTACCCTCAATACTTCACTCACCACACTTGGTGTTGTGGCCATCATCTTCGTCTTTGGAGGTGAGGTGATCAGGGGCTTTACCTTTGCCCTGCTGATGGGTATCATGATTGGTACATATTCCTCACTGTTTACTGCCAGCCCGATAGCATACGACCTTCTGGGTGGCGACAGGAAGCTGAAGGGTGTACCCACCAAAATGATCAAACAAGTTCAGAAGAAAAAGAAAAAGTAATCATATATTAATTTAGTAAAAGAGGCTGTCTCAAAAGAAAGAATTTTACCACGAAGGAACACGAAGTACTGCACGAAGGAACACGAAGAATTTGAAGATCAAATAATTATCCTTTGAGCTACTTTGTGATATCCTTTGAGTCCTTTGTGGTAAAGTACTTTTAAGACGGCCTCTTTTTTTTTATTACTTTTGCTCAGGTGATCACTGGAGTTGATAATTTTATGCCGGTTTTATTATTTCTCGATATCAGTTTCGGGGAGATATTTATTGTCATTACAGTGATCTTTATCATTTTCGGCCCGCAAAAGATCCCCGAACTTGCCAGGAAATTCGGAAAGGGATTACGAGAGATCAAAAAAGCATCATCTGAAGTTCAAAGGGAGATCAACCGGGAAGTCAGCAATTTCAAGACGGATGTGGACATGGAAAGGATGGTTAATGAAAGTGATCCCAAACCTGGAAATAAAAATTCAGAAGGCCCGGAAAAAGATAAGAAAGAAATAGAGGAGGCCGGATGAATAAAATTATATTTTTTGCGTTAGCATAAACAAGGATATATATTATAAGCATAGGGCTATATGAACCATATTAATAAAATTTCATTTCTCTTTTTAATTTGCCTGCTTGTTTCTGCAACAGTTTACGGTCAAAAAAGAAATTATGCCAGGGGAGCGGATGAGGCATTTGAAGACAAGAAATACGTTCTGGCCATTGAAAGATATAAGAAAGCCCAGGCGAAGACCAAGAATAACAAAGCAGAAAAGGACCGTGTATCATTCCGGCTGGCGGAATGCTATCGCCTTACAGGAAACCCGAAAGCTGCAAAAGCACAATATAAAAGGTTACATAAAACCGGTTACGACAAAAAGGAACCTATTCTTCTGCTTCATTATGCAAACATCATGAAAGGGGCAGGATTTTATGAAGAGGCACAGGAATTTTATGATCTGTATACAGAAGCTGTACCCGATGATCCGAGAGGCCCTGCCGGATCAGGGTCAATAGCCATGATAGAAGAATGGCTGGAATATCCTTCAAAATATGAAGTTGAATACATCAAAAAGATCAACAGCAGGCAATCAGATTTCTCACCCACTTATGCCAATGACAATTTCAATGAGCTGATCTTTACTTCCACCCGGGAAGGCGCCAGCGGTAAAAAGACTGATGAATGGACCGATCAGAATTTCAGTGATCTGTTTTCCACACGTATCGACAGAAAAGACGAATGGAGTGAGCCTGTCCTGCTCGACAATACCGAGGAAGGCATTAATACAGAAGCCAACGAAGGTGCCGGTGTTATGAACAGCAAGTACAATACCCTGTATTTTACACGCTGCCCCAATGAAGATAAAAAGATCAATGGCTGCCAGATCTACAGCTCACGCAGGACAGGAAGGATCTGGACCAAACCGGAAATGGTAAAACTCAGCAACGATTCCTCTGATGCTTTCGGGCATCCCAGCCTCAGTGAAAATGAGCTGTTAATCTATTTCACTTCAGACAGAACAGGCGGCTTTGGCGGCAATGATATCTGGGTTGCATTTCGCGATACTAAAGATGATGAGTTCAGCAGGCCGTTCAACCTGGGGTCCGTTATCAATACGCCCGGTGATGAGATGTTCCCATACCTGCGTTCTGATACAGTCCTGTATTTCTCTTCAGACGGCCATCCCGGAATGGGTGGACTCGATATTTTTATTACCACCATTGATGAAGAAGGAAACTGGAGTGAGCCTGAAAATATAAAACCCGCTATTAATTCCGAGTTCAACGATTTCGGGATCATGTTTCATCCTGATGAGGAAAAAGGTTTCTTCAGCAGTGACAGGCGTGGCCGGAAAGGCATGGAGGATATCTACTCTTTGATCGTTCCACCACTGGATTTCACACTCACCGGTGTGATTACAGATGACAGAACCCTGCAGTTCGTAATGGATGCTTATGTAAGCCTCGTCGGCTCTGACGGAACCTCGGTCACTACCAGAACCACGGAAGAAGGCGTGTACAATTTCGGAAAAACCCAGGTCAACTCAAATACCACCTATGAGATCCTGGTAAACAAACCCAATTATTTTAACAGTTCTGCGACCATTACTACGGTGGGACATGAAAAAGGGAAAGATTTTACCCAGGATTTCCTGCTTAAACCCATACCTGAAGAACCTATTATCCTGCCGGAGATCCTGTACGATCTTGCTAAGTGGAACCTCAAGCCACAATATGAGGATTCGTTACAGGGCTTGATCCAGACACTGGATGAGAACCCCAGGATCGTAATTGAACTGGCTTCCCACACAGATTCACGCGATTCCCATGAGCGAAACGACATTCTGTCCCAGAAAAGGGCACAATCAGTTGTTGACTACCTTATTCTCAGGGGAATAGATGGAGATCGCCTTGATGCAAAAGGCTATGGCGAAAGGGCACCAAGGAAAATGATTAAAGATATAACACGGGAAGGCTTAACTTTTAAGGAAGGAGATGTACTTACAGAAGAATATATCGCTGCCCTGCCATCGGTCGAAGAACAGGAGATTGCACACCAACTCAACAGGAGAACCGATTTCAGTGTGTTAAGTAAAGATTACGTGCCCAAATCCGGAATCAGTGAATTTCCCGATGAGGTGAGCATCCTGGTCAACCCCGACGATAATGTGGTCAGGTTCCAGACCCAGGATAAGACCGGACTCTTCATTGTCCCGGTAATCCTTAACGGATATAACGACAAATTCATTTATGAAGAACGTGTCCCGGCCCAGGTTTCACTTGAGAAGGCATTGCAATTGCTCAATGACGGAATCATATCTAAAAGTGATTTCGAGGGAGATCCGACGAAGATCCTGGCCGATAAATCCATCCGGAATAACAGCATTTTCAATATTGATGAGTTAAGGATTGGCGCCAGAACGATCAGGGATGTAAAGTTTACCGTTATTCACAGGCAACAAAACCCGATCACCCTTGGAAGACAGGCAATGCAAAAGATCGGCACTTACATCATCAACGAGAATACAAAAGAAATCATATTCCAATATAAAGAGGATTAGACGCAGGTGACTGAAGAGCAAAGATATGACCAGCGTGGTGTTTCCGCCTCGAAAGAGGATGTTCACAATGCGATAAAGTCCATTGACAAAGGCCTGTTTCCCAAAGCTTTTTGCAAGGTCATTCCCGACATCCTGCAGGGCAGTGATGAGCATTGCAACATCATGCATGCCGATGGAGCCGGCACCAAATCTTCATTGGCTTATCTCTATTGGAGAGAAACAGGCGATTTGTCGGTATGGAAAGGCATCGCTCAGGATGCCATAGTCATGAACCTCGACGACCTGCTCTGTGTCGGGCTTACGGATAATATTTTACTGTCATCCACTATTGGGAGGAATAAAAACCTGATTCCCGGAGAAGTTATCGCTGCCATCATTAACGGAACGGAAGAGTTCCTGGCAGAGATGCGCGAGCTCGGTATTGGGATTTGGTCCACCGGGGGTGAAACAGCTGATGTGGGTGATCTGGTTCGCACCATCATCGTGGATTCAACCGTAACAGCACGCATCAGGCGGGATGAAATTATTACAAATGACAACATAGGTGCCGGAGACCTCATTGTCGGCCTTGCATCCTTTGGTCAATCGACTTATGAAAAAGAATACAACGGAGGGATGGGCTCCAACGGGCTGACATCAGCGAGGCACGATGTCTTTGAAAAACTCTTTGCAACAAAATATCCTGAAAGCTTTGATCCGGCTGTTCCGGCAAAGCTTGTATATTCCGGAAAAATGGCCCTGACGGATCCGACTGAAGTTCCGGGAGTAGATGCCGGCAAACTTGTGCTGTCCCCTACCCGGACCTATGCCCCGGTGATCAGGGAGGTGCTGAAAACCCATCGTCAGAATATTCATGGGATGGTACATTGCAGCGGTGGTGCGCAAACCAAAATCCTGCATTTCATCAATGACCTTCATATTATTAAGGACGATCTTTTCCCCATTCCTCCCCTTTTCAAACTTATTCAGGAGCAATCAGGTACCGGTTGGAAAGAAATGTACAGGGTTTTCAATATGGGTCATCGTTTTGAATTATATGTACCGGAAGAGATCGCTTCTGACATTATTTATATATCAGGATCCTTCGGAATTGATGCCCGCATTGTGGGCCGTGTTGAGGAAGGCAAAGGGGCTCACTTGACAATCATAAATGATTCTGGTACTTACTACTACTAATAAAGCTTATTAATATAGCTTAAGGATGGCATCCCTATAAGGATGGCATCCCTGCTCAATTTATCGTAAATTGCAAACCGAAATCTAAAAAAAAATGATCGACAAACTGGAAGGAATATATAAGCGCTGGCAGGAAATCGGTGAACAAATGAATGATCCGGGTGTGATGACAGACATGAAAAAGTTCATCAAACTCAATAAAGATTATAAAGAGTTGCAACCCATTATCGATGCTTACAAGGAATATGCTAACGTTATCGCCAACATTGATTCGACCAAGGTGGTCCTGAAAACTGAAAAAGATGAAGAATTCAGGGAAATGGCCAAACAGGAACTCCAGGAGTTGAGCGAACGTAAGAAGAGCATGGAAGAAAAAATCCGGTTTATGCTCATTCCAAAAGATCCTCAGGACGATAAAAATGCCCTGGTAGAAATCAGGGCAGGAGCCGGAGGAGATGAGGCAAGTATTTTTGCAGGCGATCTATACAGGATGTACCTGAAATTCTGCGAAACAAAAAAATGGAAAGTTGAGGAAGTCAGTTTAACAGAAGGTACAGTTGGGGGCTTTAAAGAGATCATCTTTAACATTAGCGGCGTAAATGTTTACGGCCAGATGAAATATGAATCCGGTGTTCACCGGGTCCAGCGCGTTCCAAAAACCGAAACCCAGGGGCGTGTACATACTTCTGCAGCATCCGTGGTGGTTTTGCCTGAGGCCGATGAATTTGACATAGAACTGAAACAGGAAGATATTCGCAGGGACACTTATTGTTCTTCCGGCCCCGGCGGGCAATCCGTTAACACCACCTATTCTGCTGTCAGGCTTACACATATTCCAACCAATACTGTTGTAACCTGCCAGGATCAGAAATCTCAGATCAAAAACTTTGATAAGGCGATGAAAGTGTTGCGTACCCGCTTGTATGAGATAGAATACAAAAAATACCTTGACCAGATATCATCACAGCGCAAAACCATGGTCAGTACAGGCGACAGATCAGCCAAGATCCGCACATACAACTGGCCTCAGGGAAGGGTAACCGATCATCGCATTAATCTCACACTCTATAACCTCCAGGAAATAATTAACGGGAACGTTCAGGAACTGATCGATAATCTTCAACTGGCTGAGAATGCTGAACGCTTGAAGCAAGAGTTGGGGTAAAGAGTTCCTAGTCCCGAGTGCCTAGTGCCCAGTGCCTAGTGAAAGTGAAGAGTGTAGAGTGTAGAGTGAAGAATTGGTTTTGACTTAATAACCTATTATACAAATAAACAAATAAGCCTTTCCCATGACCCGCAATGAACTTGTTGCTCTGATCTACCAAAAGAAATCTTTCCTCTGCATTGGTCTTGATACCGATCTTGAAAAGATCCCGCAGCATTTATTGAAAGAAGATGATCCTGTTTTTGAATTCAATAAAGCCATCATTGATGCAACAGCCGACCTTACAGTTGCATATAAGCCTAATATAGCTTTTTATGAAGCATATGGATCGAAAGGCTGGCAAAGCCTGGAAAAGACCATTTCCTATCTGAAAGAAAAAGATGTCTTTACCATAGCAGATGCCAAACGTGGTGATATTGGCAATACTTCGGGCAGGTATGCAAAGGCTTTTCTTAACACACTTGATTTTGATGCAATTACTGTAGCACCCTATATGGGGCAGGATTCAGTCGGGCCCTTCCTGGATATTCCCGGTAAATGGGTTGTGCTTCTGGCACTCACCTCCAACAAAGGATCAGATGATTTCCAGATGATCAAGACCGAAAATGGCAAGATGGTCTATGAGCATGTTTTGCAGAAATCTTCTGAGTGGGGCACGCCTGACAACCTCATGTATGTTGTTGGTGCTACTAAGGCAGAAATGCTATCCTCTATCAGAGAGATCATCCCGGATCATTTTCTTCTGGTACCGGGAGTTGGCGCCCAGGGTGGCAGTCTGGAAGAAGTGGCAAAACATGGTCTCAACAAAGACTGCGGACTGCTGGTAAACTCGTCAAGAGGGATCATTTATGCCGGTAAGGATGAGGATTTTGCCGAAAAAGCAAGAGCAGAAGCAATCAAATTGCAACAACAAATGCAAGACATCCTGGAAGAAGCAGGTATATGCTAAGCCATTCTCATTCACTCAATGATCCTGGTCCAGCCATAAGGATCAGGCTCTTCACCGTATTGGATGGCACGCAATTTATTATATAGTGCTGTCGTTATTGGTCCGGCTTCACCATCGCCATAAGTAAATACCTTTCCTGTATCCCGATCTTCAATTTCGCGAATAGGTGAAATAATGGCTGCAGTGCCACAGGCACCTGCTTCATCAAATTCTCCAAGTTCTTCAACGGTAACATGCCGCAATTCCACCACCAGCCCCATATCCTTTGCAAGTGTTCGCAAGCTCATGTTGGTAATGGAAGGAAGAATAGAATGAGAATCGGGTGTAATATATTGTTTGCCCTTAATCCCGAAGAAATTGGCCGGGCCAGCCTCATCGATATATTTCTTTTCTTTTGCTTCCAGGAAAATAACGGAGGCGAATCCTTCCTTTTTGGCGCGGGCAGCAGGCTTCAAACTGGCGGCATAGTTCCCACCTACCTTGATATGTCCGGTACCCAGAGGTGCACAACGATCATAATCCCTCACTATCTGCATCCTGACAGGATGAAAGCCTTCCTTGAAATAAGGGCCAACAGGGCCAACAAAGATTAGGAACAAATATTCATCAGCAGGTTTAACACCCACCTGCGGGCCTGTCCCAATAAGCAAGGGACGAATATACAAAGCAGCACCGGTGCCATATGGTGGAATAAATTCTGCATTTAGCTTTACCACCTTCTCAATCATTCCATAGAAAAGCTCATCCGGCACTTCTGCCATCATCACCCCTTCAGCTGACCTCCTCATTCTTTTCGCATTTTCTTCCCAACGAAAAATACGGATCTTATCATCTGCTCCACGGAAAACCTTCATCCCCTCGAAAGCTTCCTGCCCATAATGAAGGCATGTGGCTGCTATATGAATGTTAATATACTCAGATGAAGAGACTTCTATTTTTCCCCATGTTCCAAAACGATTATAACACCTTACATTATACTCAGTTTTGAAATAGCCGAAAGGCAGACTGCCCCATTCAATATTTTGCATATCTATGTCTTTTAATATGTTTTTAATAAGATCATTGCTAAAATACAAAATATATCCAATATAAGAAAAAAACCCTCATAAAGTACGGTGTTTTTGTTGAGCACGCCCTCTCCATAGCTTTCTCCGGCGGCCGTAGCCTTTAGCGGAGGCACAAGGACGTGGTTTCTCGCAGTGAAATGAACCAGTATCCAATATCCAGTATCCAGCATCCAGTATCCAGCATCCAGCATCCAGCATCCAGTATCCAGCATCCAGTATCCAGCATCCAGCATCCAGCATCCTTATTCTAAATTTTCATCATTTAGCATTACTCCTGAAATAGCACTCGTACCTCCCATGAATAAAGCCATGATATGAATCCCATGAAATTTTAGTGAATTTTTTTCTAATAAAAGTGTAGACGTTTTCTAAAATTCGGTATTAATAAGAAAGGGAACACGCTTTTACCGGTAAAACGCAAACTCAGCAAACTCAAAAAACTAATTTAAACTAAAACATGACGATTATGAACTCAGTAAACAAACTTATTATTTTTATGCTGGCACTCTGGATGCTGGGCCCGCATACAAAACTCATGGCACAATGTACGAATTGCCAGAATACAATAGCCAGTCCTTTACAGGCAGCAAGTGCTATCGGACTGAAGACTAAAGCAACAGGTTATGCTGCATTTGCATCCGGATCTTATGTTATAGCTTCAGGGGAAGGGGCTACCGGAATGGGTAGCCGGAGCAATGCAGATGGTGATCTTTCTTTCACCCTTGGCAGTAATCTGTCAGGGCAGGCACAACAATCCATGGTCATCGGACATGGCTTTGGAATTGATATGCAGGACAGGCTTCTCAATAATAATGAAAATAGCCTCATGATTGGCTTCAATAGTATTTACCCTACGCTTTTTATCAGTACGTCAAATGAAAAGTTTGAAACCGGAAAAATTGGTATCGGTAATGTAACCGAACCACAGGCGAAATTGCATATAAGAGCCGACGACAGAGAACCTGCCGCCTTGTTTATTGAACAGGTGAATTTCAGGATTGCAGATCTCTGGCTGGGCAACGTTAATCATGGGATCAGGAGTGTCGATAGTTATGGCCTGGTTTTCCGTACAGAAAAAAATTATGTGTTCAATGAGGGTGCTGTGGGCATCAATACCTTCTACCCAAACTATGACCTGGATGTTCAAGGAAGCATATTTTCAAAACAATTTACCCTTTTCGACCGGGAACTTTACCAGGACAATATCGAGGGTTGGGTTCTACGTGCAGATGCTGAAGGCTGTGCTTTCTGGACAAACCCATCACACTTGAGTGATGATGATTGGATTATAAAAGAAGATGACATTTATCGCCTGGAGGGAAAAGTAGGTATCGGGACATCCAACCCTGTTGCCCAACTTGATCTTGCAGACATTTTTACTGCCGGAGGGATGAACCTCAAAATTGGCAATGATGCTTACCTAACAGATGTAGATGAAGCCCATACACTCGGTATTTTTAGTCAAAATAATCCGGAATCAGGAGCAGTGAAGCTTGGAAATTCAGGGCCGGTCCTTTTTGGAGTTGATAAAAAAATAGGAATAGGAACCCAAGAACCATCCACAACACTTGAACTGAACAAGGACCTGTACTGGGGTGGAAATGTCGGTTTATGCATTGCAAATGATAATACGGATAAGTGGTTTATCGGAATGGATGGAAACCAGAAACACACAGCTGACCTGCTGATCGGAGGGTTTGACAATCTATCCGGCGGCTATTCTTCGTTTATGGTGATCAAGCAAAGTGGAAATGTCGGAATAGGTACGGGCGAAACACATAGTTATAAACTTGCAGTAAACGGTGCCATCCTTACCGAAGAAGTCACCGTAAAAGTCAGTGAAAACTGGCCTGATTATGTATTTCATAATGACTACGAACTGCTTTCATTGGATAATTTAAAAAGCTTTATCAACAGCAACGGCCATTTACCCGGTATTCCTTCGACAGAAGAGGTTATGGCTGATGGAATCAAGTTAGGGGAAATGAATAAGCTCCTTCTCCTTAAAATAGAAGAGCTTACTCTTTATATCATTAAGCAGGATGCCAGGATCAATGAGATACGGAGAAAACAAATAGATGCACAATATTAAAAACAAATGCAGGCTGTGAACATTTTCAATTTACATACATACCAATTCGTTAAACACTTAAAATCTGTACTATGAAAATTTCAAAATCATATCTCCTGATCCTGGCCTGCATTTTTTATTCTTTCCTGTCACAGGCTCAAACATCTGACGAAAAAAATGGCAAGGGCATAATAATCAAGTATGACCTTATAAGCCTCCTAGGCGACCAGGTGACCAACAGCATGGGTATTCAACTTGGTGTCGAATTCTCTGCAGGAAAGAATAAAAGTCTGGAAGTGGACCTCATGTATATTTTTCCATGTGCATCCTGTGGTCAGCCATATACTACAATCCATGCTGAAAAAGTAAATGGAATCCAGGTATCGGGAGAATACAGGTTTTACTTGTTTTCCGGAGAAACCCCTTTCTGCGGATTTCACCTTGGCCCGCAGGTATTATGGCAACATACCCTGGCCATAATGCACGAAACATATAATAATGGTGTCGATAACGATTACAAGGTCTTTCGGGACCTGTTTACAACTCATGCAATGGCCGGATACCAATTCAGGATTGTCGGTCCGCTGCATTTTGATCCGGCGTTGGGGCTTGGTTTACGCTATATCAGCAGCAGGAACGAAGGAAAAAAGGGGGAAGGATCCGGCCAGCATGAGTTTCCTTACGACAAGGATTATGAATCGGGGGCAAAATGGTTCCCAAGTATTACCATCAATCTTAAAATAGGACTTAAATTATAATCTACGATCATGAAACTACAACTACTCATCTTACTCGCTTTACTACTATTTACTAAACTGATCTTTCACCAACCAATGCAGGCGCAGATCTGTGATGACTGGAAGTCACAATCGACATCCTATGTCATCACAGGATCGACGCCTCCTGACCCTGCAGCCTATACCTGGGAGGAGAAAGGAAACAAGATACAGGGTGTTCATCTTTGTGTCCTGAATGCAGAAGTGATTCCCGTGTACATCCAACAAAATAATAATTATATAAACTTCACAAGTCGCTTCGGGCCTTCGACTGCCCATCTGTATATGCTGCAACTGGAAGTAAATGTCAATGACAATGGATACAGCCAAATTTACAGTGGTTCGGCGAAACAGGATATTGTCTGGTATACTTCCTCATCACACTTCCCGGAATTAGGGGAATATGACCTCAAAGTAAGGGTCGTATTCTTTGATGGCACCATTCGCTTCCGCCAGTACAAGGTCAACGTGATCCCGCCTTCACAAAAGTTATATAAAGACAATCTAGGGAATACGCTCAGGAAATGGGAAGGCAATGACCCCGGCGGGCTGAATGCCATTGTATTTTCCGAGGGATTCGATGCCTATAATACCAATCCGCAGGAGATGTATTATTCAGTTGCAGCAGGTTTGGTCGAATGTTTCCGTAACAATGGATATGATGTATTCCTTCTTGACAATTATTTCGGGACACAGGATATCAGGAACAATGCGGCAGTCTTCGCATCAGCAGTCCGGTATATTTCCACTCAATACGGAGAAGAGCTTATTGTTGCCGGCGGAGTGAGTATGGGCGGGGTCACCTCGCGTTATGCCCTGGCCAAAGCAGAATATGAGAATGATCCACTGCCGGTGCATACATTTATTGCCATTGATTCCCCCCATCAGGGTGCAGTAGTTTCCGAAGCATTACAGAATTTCAAGAAAGCTAATGAAGGGGACGATGAGTTTGCAAAACACGCGCTCAGCAATACATCATCAAGGCAACTGCTGCTTTATAATGCCTATGACCCTGACGGTGCGGTCCACAATTCTTTTTACCAGGACCTTAATACCATGAATGGTGACGGATATCCGCACCTGACCCGTAATATCGGAGTTTCGTTTTCCACTGATGAACCCAATCCGAATTCCGGTGGCTGGTATAAGATCACTTATCATTTGGGCCCGCTAAACGGAACAATAAAAACATTCGATCTTACAACAGCGGAAAAGCAGGCCGGCAGCTGGCTGCCAAAAGACCTCACCACAATGTCGCCCATTATCAAACAGGCCAGCTACTGGTGGTTTCAGCTGCTGGTACCCGGAATCACCCCGCTGTATTATCCGACAATTGAATTTGAGCGAATGACTGATCCGGCCTATATGCCTTACTACAGCGCATTGGATATCAGGAACGGGAACTCACTTTTCGATGTATGCATTGAACCTGAATCCACCACCTATCATGACGTATTGCCGGAAGATATCCTTGAAGAGATCGTAAATGAAGTAATCCTGACCGATGTGTATTTTCAGGATATCTATGTTATGGGAAACTGGAACTTAAGAGGAAAAAAGATCGTAGCAGGCAACAATGTTACCTCCATGATCACCCAGGGGGATGTTGTTGTTCAGCCAACAGGAACATTAAACATGCTGGCATCGGAAATAGTCAGCCTGAGGGATGGTTTTATTACAGAAAGAGGGGCAGAAGTTAATATCGTCGTTGACCCGGATCTGTATTTTGAATGTAATTCAAAAAATCTACCACCGGAAGTATTGCCCCCTGCCTTATCAGGTTCATATACAGCAGAAAAAAATTATGTACAAGAGATCATTATCAATGAAAAACTATTAGGAGAGCAAGAAGTGGTTCTGTATCCTAACCCGGCAAATAGCAGGCTAAGCATATTCATTCCTGAAAACTTTTCAGTTCCGCTTATTGTGGAAGTGTATAATATGTATTCGAAAAAGCTAATGCATGAAGTTATCCATTCGGTGAAGGGTGCGAGCTTCAACATTGGCCATCTTGGAAGTGGCAGCTATATTGTGAAAATCACGGATGGCAATAAAACTCAGAATTGCCGATTAATAAAGATGTGATTTTCATATGAGTCTGTCAATAGAAAATATATGACAATATAACAACAACAACCAAGGCCGGGATCATGTTCAGTATTTTCAGTTGTTTGATCTCCAGGATATTGATCCCAAGCCCGATCAGTAAAATGCCTCCGGTAGCACTCAGGTCATTGACAATAACATCCGTAAGACGCTCACCAATAAAGGAAGAGAATAGGGTGAGCCCACCCTGATACAGAAGTAGCGGAATGCTTGAAAACATCACCCCGATGCCCATTCCGGAAGCCAGTGCAATCGATGAAACCCCATCCATAAGGGATTTCATCAGGAGAATATCATAAGAGCCTTCCACTCCTTCCTCAATGGCTCCCATTATTGTCATGGCGCCCATACAATACAGAAGAAAAGCAGTGATCATGCCGTCGGAAAATTTATCGTTACCCATCCTGAGTTTTTGCTTCAGTTTTTCACTCCAGCGTTTCATGTATTTATCAAGATCGATGAATTCACCAATGACAGCACCAACAACCAGGCTGCCGATCACCACCAGATAATGCTCAGTTTTCAATGACATGCTTATTCCAAGAACCAGGGTAAATAATCCCAAGACCTGAAAGATAATGGTGATGATCCTTGCCGGAAGTTTGCGATTGATCAGCAAACCGATCAGGCTTCCAATGATCACTGCTGCAACATTTATTAAAGTGCCCATAAATTTTCTTTGATCCTGTAAATATATTAAATCCCGTCAAATTGTCATACAATTTCAAATGGCACAGGCTTTGACTTTCCCGGATAAGATAACAAAACATTCAAAAAATAATGAAAAAAGGACAAATTAACATACAGACAGAAAACATTTTCCCGATCATCAAGAAATTTCTTTATTCCGACCATGAGATATTTCTCAGGGAACTAATATCAAATGCTGTTGATGCCACTCAGAAAATAAAAACCCTTGCCTCAGTTGGAAAATTCACCGGTGAACTGGGTGATCTCACCATAGAGGTGATCGCCGACAAAAAGGCAGGAACCCTTAGCATAAAAGACCGGGGTATCGGGATGAATGCTGAAGAGATCGACAAATATATCAACGAGATCGCCTTTTCAAGCGCAGAAGAATTCGTCAAGAAATTCAAAACCAAGACTGAGTCAGAGAGAAATGCCATCATCGGACATTTCGGGCTGGGATTTTATTCGTCATTCATGGTGGCCGATAAAGTTGAAATAAATACCAAAACCTATAAAAAAGGTGGTGCTACCAAAGCCATGAAATGGGAATGCGACGGCAGCCCGGAATATAATTTAACAGAAACAGATAAGGAAGACCGTGGAACAGAAGTGCTTGTTTACCTGGATGATGATTCCAAAGAATTCCTGGAAGAACAGCGTATCCTCGGACTGCTAAAGAAATACAGCAAATTCCTTCCCGTACCCATACAATTCGGTACAGAAACAGTGACCGAAACCATTGAAGGGGAAAAGGATAAGGAAGGCAATGATAAAACCATCGAAGTTCAAAAGCCCAGGATCATCAACAATACCGATCCACTCTGGAAAAAGAAACCTGCCAATTGCAGTGAAGAGGAGTATAAAAGTTTCTACAGGGAGCTTTATCCCATGACTTTTGAAGCACCACTGTTCCAGATCCACCTCAACGTGGACTATCCGTTTAACCTGACCGGGATCCTTTATTTCCCCAAAGTGAAACGGAATGTGGAGATCCAAAAAGACAAGATCCAGCTTTATAGTAACCAGGTCTTCGTGACTGATTCCGTGGAAGGCATCGTTCCTGACTTTCTCACCCTGCTGCATGGTGTGATTGACTCTCCGGACATCCCGCTGAATGTTTCCCGCTCATATCTGCAAAGTGATGCCAGCGTGAAGAAGATCTCAGGATACATCATGCGTAAGGTATCCGATAAACTGGAAGAACTGTTCAAGAAAGACCGTGAAAGTTTTGAGAAAAAGTGGGATGACATCCGTGTTTTTATTCAATATGGAATGATCAGTGAGGAAAAGTTTTTCGACAAAGCGAAAAAGTATATGCTTTACAAAAATACCGAAGGAAAATATTTTACCAGGGAAGAATACGACAAGCATATTAAAAAGCTCCAGACCGACAAAGATAAAAACCTAATCATTCTTTACACCAGCGATATTGAAGCACAACACAGTTACATTGAGGCTGCGAAGGAAAAAGGCTATGATGTACTGGTTCTCGACGGCATACTCGACAGCCATTTCATCAATACCATGGAACAGAAAGAAAGCACTACACGTTTTACCCGTGTAGACTCCGACACTGTCGACAAACTCATCAAAAATGACGAGGAAATTCCATCCAAACTGGACGACAAACAAAAGGATGAGCTGAAACCAGTCATAGAGCGCAGCATTGATAAAGAAAAATTTGCAGTGATTTTTGAAAACCTGAGCGAAAATGATGTACCTTTCATGATCACACAACCGGAATTCATGCGCAGGATGAAAGATATGTCGGCATTGGGTGGTGGTATGATGGGAATGGACAATCTTCCAGATCAGTACAACCTGGTGGTGAATGCCAATCATCCCCTGATGACAAAGATCCTGGATGAAAAGAAAGAAGACACACAAAATAAGATCGTGAAACAGGTTTATGACCTGGCCTTGCTGTCACAAAACCTGCTGAAAGGACAGTCATTGAGTGAGTTTGTGAAGCGCAGTATCGATATGATTGATTAATTCTTACGTAAAAAATATTTTATGAAACCAAAAGCATTATTTGCAGTCATCATTATCGGTCTGATCGTGGTTATTGGGCTGGTGATCCTCATCTCCGGAATATCAGCCTATAATAAAATGGTCAGGTTGGATGAAGGCGTAACTGAGAAGTGGTCGCAGGTAGAGAACGATTATCAGCGCCGCGCCGACCTCATTCCCAACCTTGTTAAAACTGTAAGGTCCTATGCAGAGTATGAACAGGAAACCTTAACGGAGGTTGTGGAAGCACGTGCCAAAGCCACTTCAGTGACCATTGATCCTGCAAACCTCAATGCAGCCAGCATACAGCAATTTCAACAGGCACAGGA
>JAIOSQ010000053.1 GCA_021107535.1 Bacteroidales bacterium
ATCAGTTTTTTCACAGCAGATCGATTTCCGGACATTAGTTTGATAAAATAGATTCCGCTTTCCAAGTCACTCACATCAATGTTTAACTCATGCGTTCCAGGCATCTTCTCTTCATTCAACAATCGCCGTATCTTAATTCCTGATATCAGATATAAATCACATATCGTTAATCGTTTATCATTTATCAGATATCTTACCCGTGTATCGTTGTAGCAAGGATTAGGATATATTTCTAACTCTATATCCGAGGCATGCATATCTTTGATTAACGACACTTCCTCTTCATAGATCTCCTTTACCTGATCATAGGAAATGCCATAGTTATATATCCTGAGATTATCAATGCTGCCTTTAAAGTTAAACCCGGACTGTGATGGTAAGGATTGTCCCAATATCAGGTCATAGGAAGTGGTGTTGATCTGCCCGGAATAATCTTTAACAGCATCTAATTCGGCATTAAGCAGGATCTGGCATTCAGTTCCGTTATAAATAGCAACAACGTGATACCAAACATGATCTTCAAGTGATATTTCCGTATCCAGATCTATGATGCCATCCGTACCATTTATGGTAAATCTTAATAGCTGCTCCCCAATTGATATCTTCCAACGATTTTGCCAGTTACCATGTGAGATTGGATATGATTCCCTATCATAAAATTCAGTAACCTCCATCCAGAAACTTACGCTAAGGCCATCCCGGAAATTCAATAAATCAGTATTGTATACCGTCATCGAACTGCTGACATCATAGAAATTCATTGCACTCTCAGGATGACCATTCATGTCGTCGACATAAATAATATTTTGTGGAAAACCATGATGGCCATACCCACTGGAGTCCCATGCCGACCCGGGAAAAGTATACCAGGCTACAAGGTCTCCGGTTTGTCCCATCGCAGGGTCCTTAACCAGTACCAGAAGACTGTCTTCACTTGAAGCCTCTTCAGGATCGCTAACCTTACAATAGATATAATAATTGCCCTGGATTGCCGGTGCATTGTAGATGACTGCACTATCCGAACCCACGATCTCCCCGGCCTGGGCCGACCACTCATAAATTAAGGGATCCCCATTTGCATCATAAGCACTGCATAAGACCTCGCTGCTTGCATTGATGTTTATTATGCGTGGGTTAGCATGAATAGATATAATCTCAGGTGGGTAGTTTATCTTCTGGACAGCTCTGATGTTTAAAGATGCTTCATCGGTCAGGCCAAACCCGTCTTCAACAATACAGCTTACCTGGTACAGGCCTGAATCAGCGGGTACCTGCCAGACCAGTGTATCTGTCCCACCAACACTGTTTCCATTAACAAACCATAAATAGTTCAGGTTTGCATTCTCATGATCTTCTGCAGTGCAATAGATGGTCAGGGAGCTATTGGTGAGGACTATAGAATCCTTGGCTGCCAGGGATTTGATCCGTGGAGGATAATTTGAGACATTTTCACCTGTGTTAAAATCAATTATTATATCATTTACCCAGGCCTTGTTCAGGGAATATGTGATGTCGGATCCCACAGGGAGCAGCACCGTCATGATCACATGATCTGCCGGGACTTCCAGGGTAACAGTTCCGCTGATATTGTATGCAATAAGCTGATTGGCTATTGCATCATAAACGTCCCAGCTTCCTTCTGGTACTTCTGCAATCACAGTCTTGCTTTCATTAAAAGGATTATAGCAGAGGTAGCTCGGATAAGCTTCCGTACCATAATAATCGGTTGACAACAAATCCAGTTCCAGGATGCCATCTATGTTGGTTTTCTTTATTATTGCCCCCAAAATGCCAGCATGAGATGAGCCATACAGCCCCAGGTTTGTTTGTGCCCAGCCTCCATTCATGGCATCACCCGTGCCGTATGGGCCTGCAGTTTGTTCCCTGAGGGCTTCGTAAGCGATAACTGACCCGGGATCGTATGCTGTTGTCCAGTCTTCGTTATCCTGCATATTATCCGGTAGAAATACCGAATAATACAAGCGGGAAGCATTGGCCAGATTGAGCACCCACTTGCCGATTGCCCGGGCAAACCGGTCATCATACCGTACCATAGGCACCAGGGCCCCTGCATGTTCAAATCCATTCATGTTAAAAGCATAATCGGGAAAGCCGTCACGTGCCTCACCGATCAAGCCGGAAACATCTTTTCCTCCCCAGCTTCCGACAATCGCACCCCATCCCCGCAAATCTCCCACATCAAAACACCAGTTGAGCATTTTTTCAATATCATAATGCGTACCCAGCGTAGCATTCATCCTGGCAGCCGTGTAAACGCCATATGGGAGTTGTATTTCATAAGAAGGGTTTTCATTCCAGTTACTGAGGAACTCAAGGCACCATTCAGCCCCTATACGGTATTTTTCCTGACCATTTTCTGCATAGGCATTACAAAGTATCCATGCAATAGCACCTGCGGCTTCGGGTTGTTTAACACCGGATGTAAGAGGGGCCATAGTTGACAGACTGAAAGCCCTGTAATTCATGTAAGGTATCTGCCATGGGGCATTAAAACCACCCATGGCTTTGACAGCCTCCAGCCAGCGCTTCGCTATAGTAATAAATTGATGGTCAAAATCGCCCGTATGAGGATAGAGCTCATTTAACTGATAGAAAAATATATTCGGCATGGTTTCGTACCACCAGTCGTGGCCTGAGGATGCATTAGGACCATTCAGATAGACATTTTCTGCCGGACGCCGGTTGAAATATTCTTCGCATAATAAAGGCCAGTTATAAGCATATTGCGTGGATTTGTCTACTCCATTCAGTGTTGCACTGATCACGGCCGGGATCACATTAATGGCTTCCATGCCCGGAGGGCTGTTGGTTCCAACATAAGATTGTATTCCAAAAGTAGGGTGTTCGGGATAGTTAGTGGTGTTGCTGACAATTGTGCTTAATGGCAGATATTGTCCGCTTGCATCCAAGGTAAAGACCAACGAATCATATTGTATTGCTAATTCATGCCAGTCGCGCATTTCAAATGGTTGAGGAAAATTCGGCATTTGTTCAATACGGGGGATGGTAATTTGCTGTGCCTGAAGTGCAAATATGATGAAGAATAAAGGCAGGAGTGATATAAGCGATCTTTTCATAAGATAAAGATTGTTTGGGTACTAATGTTTCTTATTCACTCAAAGTGTAATTACTTACTAAGATTGAAGCCGATAGATTAAGTTTGGCTGTAAGGTTTCTAATCATTTCCACCGTTAATCTTTTTTTCTTATTAAGAATTTCTGAAACTCGACTTTTCCCACCAATTATACCTATCAGATCCTTTTGTTTCAAGTTCATCTCTTCCATTCTTATTTTAATGGCTTCAACCGGGTCGGGAGCTTCAATTGAGTAATGTTGATTCTCGTAATTCTCAATCAAGAGTGAAAGGATTTCAGCTTCATCACCTTCAGGGCTGTTAATCGGAGCATCAAAGATCTGTTCAAGTCTTGCAAGAGTATTTTCAAAGTCTTTTTTTGTTTTTATAGGTTTTATGTCCATTTTTCTGAGTTTATATTGTTTCAGCATTTATTTTATCGTATTCGTTGTGAGTTCCAATAAAACGAATAAAAGCCCATTGCCTTTTGAAATTGAACTTAACAATCAATCTGTATGAATTTCCTTTAATGTTAAACACAACTCTATTATCTTTTAATATGCTTGCGCTTGCATAAGTCTTTTTAATCTCATTGGGAGATTTCCAATTTGAAGTTTTTGCTATTTCATGCCAGGTCTTTAAATGTTGCTCACAATCAGGGTGTTTTCTCCAAAATTCTTTTAAGGTTCTTTTTGCAATTATTCGCTTCATTCAGAAATATCATTTACAAAGATAATAAAAAGTTCTCAAATAGAGAACTTATCTTTTCTTTTTTTTTATAATCAATGGTTTTGTTTTGTATTTCCATATCTATTAATACTAAAAATTCAAATTTGTCCCCATTTTAATCCTCCTTTGCATTCCGCTTGCGCCGTCGGAAAGCCTTTGGCGGCCGGGGAGACAAAAATTTCTACGACTTATGCGACACAATACACTTGACTTAACAACAGATGGGTGAATAAAAAATCCCAAGCAAAAACCATGACCCTCCTGTCAGGATCAGAGCAATGAAATTAATCCTCCTGATTGGTTTCCATATCCACCCAAAGAGATTTAAAATTATCAGGAGGGAATGGAAAGCAGTAAATAATATGTCGAGGAATCCATACATAGGGTGGGTGAATCGATTGTAAATATACATCAAGTATTCGCAATCTCCCAGCGAATTGCACCGTACTGGCTAAGTGTATTGTCCGGCCACGGGAATTTAAAGGGACCCTACACTTCGTGCCAGCGGAGATTGGAATCAAATTATTACAAAAGCGAGATCTTCAAGGTCAGGGATTGTTGGCTTGTTGTAATCCTGCAGAAATATAATCCTGCCGGAAGTATGTTCCCATTGTAGCCCTGTCCATTCCATCTCACAACATGGAGGCCTTTTTGTTTGAATCCATTATCCGGACTAGCCACGAGATGCCCCTGTATATTATAAATATTCACCTCTGCATAATAAGGTTCATTGATCATATAACTGATCTTTGTTCCATACCCTGCTCCGGAATTAAATGGATTTGGATAACATGTAGCCATGATATCTCCATGATTTTCTGACAGGTCTTCTATTGCAGTAGCAGTATTGATTCCCCCTGAATAGCAAAACACTTTTCCGTCTCGTCCGCCTGCAACCATCTCCATAGAGTGGTCACCAACAATATCAGGAATGGCACGAATAGCGTCTAATGGTGTATAATAGGGAATAGATTTCAGTTCTTCACCTGTTGTTCCATCCAGAAAGTAACAATAATTATCAGAGGGCAGTGTTCCAATAACAGCATCATTCAGGCCATCTCCGCTAATATCATTTATACGATCCACAACCCAGGCCTTGTCGGCCAGTGATTGGAACCATATTGTTGATGCATCCAGCCCGCTGAGGAGAATCCCGTTGGTACCACTGTATGCCAGCAGGATATCAGGGTGGCCGTCACCATTCACATCATCAAGTTTGGCAAAACGGATCATAATGTTATTACCTGCCGTAGTTGAATGCAATTGTGCCCCATTTTCCGGATCTATAATATAAATGTTGCCACCAAAATCGCCGGCGATAATATCCTGGGTACCTTTACCATTAACATCATTTAACTGTTCGAGTGCCCAAACAGAGGTCCCTGCAGTTGTAAATGTCCATTCAATGCTGCCGTCAGCCCCATTGATTCCATGAACCCTGCCTTCGGTTTCACCATTATCAGCAGCACCACCAATTGCATCAGGCTGCCCGTCGCCGGTAAAATCTTTTACTCCAAGGCACGAAAAGTTTGGACCATCAGTAAAACATTCCCATATCGATACTCCATCCAGGCCATTCAGGCAATATACCCGTTTAGGGCCTGTATCTCCCGAGTCATCACCTGTGGATGCCAGGACATCAGTGATGCCATCACCATTATAATCATAGGAGCAGTTGACCTGGTATACCCAGCCACCATCGCCATATTCATTAGTGTGGTGTTTCCAGATCAACGCCCCGGTCTTTCCCTCCAGGGCAATGATGGAACGATCTCCTCCTGTGGTGCCAATGATCACTTCATCCAAACCATCACCATTGATGTCGGCAATATCCAGTCCGTTCTGGCCTTGAACCGAACCACTGTAAACGAAATACTCCCACATTACATCACCTTCACCGGCAGCATTTCCGTTAAAGCAGCGGATATAATTATCCTCACTGCAGATGATCACATCTTCAATACTATCATAGGTTATATCATTAATAAAATCTATTGCCTTGGGACTGTTGTCGAATGACACATTAATGTAATAATGCCATAACGCCTCACCAATCGGCCAGTCCTGTTTCAGGCCTTCTCCCTCCAGGTTAACAGTTATTGTTGGGTGTGCCGGATCATTGGTTGTGAGGTCCATGCTTCCGTTGTAATAAACAGGATCATCGGGGTTAAACCACATTCCTATCATGGCAGAGTCGAGGGTTTCGATCTGAATGGGGAAAGGATCATCCGGAAAGATATAAAATTCATCGCCTGAAGATATAATTTCGCTGATCTCCAGCTGTGCATCTCCAATGTTCTTAACTTTGAAAAACCACCTTGTATGTGCGCCATTCCTCACTATACCATAATCATGATCTGTAACGCCGGTTACAGCGCTTGGGCCGGCATTGACTCCGTGGCCGGTCAGGTACACTTCCTCTGAGGGGTTGACCGGATCATTAGAGATCACATCAATAAAAACATTCAAAGGCACTGGTTCCGTTGGAATATAATACAGAGGTACCGTGGTTGAATTGCCGGGACTCACTGTTGCCGGGGTGGTAAATGGTGTTGATATGGGTTCACCCGCAGGGATATCGATATCGTTAATTATAAGCGGGGCAGTACCAGTATTTGAGATGGTCATATTCCAAACCGGGTCTGAACCGATTGTTACGATACCATAGTCGTGAACCGCAACCGGTATGCTGATCGCCGGAGTACCTGCCCCTCCAAGATCCACCTTATAGAGTTTACTGGGATTTGTGCTGATCTGCCCGTCACAATACCAGAGATAGTTATCGTCAAAAACAATACCTGACGGTTTAATATTCTCCGAAGGATAGCTTTCGAGAATATTGCCACTCATATCTATTTTATAGAGCATATCATCGTAATAGTCGGCTACCCACAGGTCGCCGTTCTCGAGACATATATCCCAGGGTTGTTCCCCGGGTGACTGAAACTGCGTGAGCACTGCTCCACTGCTATTGATCTTGTATATCGTACCCGGGTCGGGATAGTAGGTGCATACCCAAAAGTCACCATTATCATAGGCAATACCCGACATATAATGATCGGGTAAAGTGATGGTGGATAGAATATTGCCACTAAGGTCGAGTTGGGTTGCCAGCGCAGGGTTGGCACTGCTCGACGGTTGATCGATGATCCATATATACTGCCCGTCCCAGGTCATTCCATAGGAGTCATCTATTGCAGGATTGGTAAATTGTAAGGAAGAGGTTCCTGAGGCAGTATTGAATTTATAAACCTCATCACCATTTGAACCATATATTCCATAATAGATATAAGTAGATTCATCCCAGGCCAGGCCAGACGCTTTCCCGGAAATATCATAGGTAGCAACGATGGTCCAATCTTTTGTATTCTGCGATTGGATAATTAAAGAAATAGCAAGAAAGCAGAGCGTAAATAGTAAAAA
>JAIOSQ010000129.1 GCA_021107535.1 Bacteroidales bacterium
ATGGATCATGTCAGCATGCTCAGAACTTAAGAATAAGATCTAATTTGTGATATATAAGGTCATGCCATCATATGCAGTCCGGTATTGTTTTAGTGGAATGGTTGCGGGGGAAATTGGAGAACCGTCAATGATCTGGTATGACAACTCTGTACAGGTATCATAAACAAAAGGATAATGATCGTCTACAATAAGGTGTGTGCAAATGAGGGTTTCCGGATCACAGCATTCATTTGATTTAAAAGGAGGTGTCCGTTCATAGGCCAAAAAGTCTTCCTGCGTCATCCTGTATATGATCAGGCCCCTGCTGGGAGCATGAACATTCTGCCAGTACATCCAACCACCAATAACATTCAATTCCTGGTACATGGTTGAATTGGGATAGATCACCACATTGATGTAAGCATAAGGGATATCGCTCTCCGGGTCATCACCTTTCTTACAGGAAGCAGTTAATATTAAGCCTGCCCCGGCCAGCAAGATCAGAAATTGAAAAAAAGTTTTCTTTATCAACATAATCAAAGCTATACTTGATATTTGCCAACGCAAAAATAGCAATAATATTTCCACTTTTGCGCAAGTTGTTCCGGCTTTCCGTTCAAAATATTAACTTAGTGCTGTTTTTTGAAAGCATTCATGAAATTTAAGATATTATCCATCATTGTTCTGATTATTGCCGCCACTACTATTTCATCCTGCCGGTCGAGCAGATTGACAAAGGAACAGCGCACAGCGGAAAAATTGGAGAAACAAATGATAATAGCAAATGAAAAGGCTGTTAAAGCTTATAAAGCACACCACTTTAGCATACAGCCTGATGAGACACAGAAAATGATGAAAGCTTCAAAAAAGCATGCAAGAAAGATCAACAGGAGAAAAAGACATTCATTTATAGATCGTGTCTTCCGGCGGAAAAATTCAAAGAACTGCAGTGGCATTTAATTTCAAATACAAAGTTTTTTCAGCCTTGCTTATGGGGCTGTGCTACATTTCTCCATACCTGAGATCGCAGGAAATGGAGATTGTCAGTTTTGAAAAACTTAAAACCGAGAACATAGAACGTGTCAAGGGATTAAGTCAGAATACGGTAAACTGTATCATCCAGGACCGGGAGGGCTATATGTGGTTTGGGACATGGGATGGTTTAAACCAGTATGATGGTTACGAATTCAGGATTTTCAACAAACAGAACGGGATGAGTAATCCTACCATCAATGCCCTGCTTGAAGATGATAAAGGGATCATCTGGATTGGCACTCAGGATGGACTGAACAGTTTCGACAGGGAAACGAGAAGTTTTACCTATTATAAGAACATCCCGAACGAGAGTAACAGCCTGAGTAATAATTCCATCAACGATATATATCAGGACAGTGAAGGCTTTTTATGGATCAGCACTGTACAGGGACTTAACAAGTTTGACAAAATCAATAATGTTTACACACGGTATAAGTTCAGCATCAGCAATACAGACAGTATCAAGTCAAACTGGATCAATAAAGTGATGGAGGACAGTGATGGGTTTCTCTGGATTGCCAGCAGGCTTGGTTTGTTCAAGTTTAATCGTACCACAAGATTGTTCATCCCGTTTTTCTACGACGCGCATGATCCTTCAAGCCTGAGCAGTAACGACATCAACGACATCTATGAAGACCGCTCGGGAAACATATGGGTTGGTACTCAAAACGGATTAAACCTTTTTCTGAGCGAAGATGAGGGGTTCATGCGTTTCTACCACAATCGTGAAAACCCGTATAGCCTGAGCAACAACAATGTCACAGCATTCTACGAAGACACCCATGGCAAGTTATGGATAGGAACCAGGGATAAACTGAATGTATACAACAAAGAAAACGGCCGCTTTATTCATTACAAGTATACAGATGAAAATACCAGCATCAGTAATGAAGATATCAATTGCATATATGAGGATGACATGGGGTCGATATGGATAGGAACTTACAAGGGAGTGAATAAAGTTTACCTGGGTTCCAGTAAATTTACCTATTATTTCCGTGATCCAAAAAAATCGCAAACACTCAGCAGCAACATTATCCATGTCATTTTCAAAGATGAGGGCGGATTAATCTGGCTTGGGACAGAGAAAGGCATAAATATTTTAAACAGGGAAACAGGAAATTATTTCCAACTTCATCACATGATCGATCCCTTCAATGACCTCAGTGAAGAAAGAATCAGGGCCTTATTTAAAGACAGCCGGGGAAATATATGGATCGGTACCGATAATTATGGCTTGTTTAAATACAAACCGGGGACCGGAAAGATTACCCGCTTCAAAGCTGAACCGGATAAGCCAAACTCGCTTAATAGTAACGAGATCTTATGGGTTATGGAAGACCACAGTGGCAAGATCTGGGCAGGTACAACCAGAGGTGTAAACGCTTTTTATCCCGACTCCATAAAAATAGAGTCTTATGTATTTAACCCCCACGACACAAACAGCATTTCCAGCAACCAGGTTTGGACCATTTTTGAAGACAGCAAAAACACCCTGTGGTTTGGAACCGATAACGGTTTGAACAGGTTTTACAGGGATAAAGGCATTTTTAAATCCTACACTTATGATCCCGACAATCCGAACAGCATCGGCGCCAATGCCATTTATGGCATTTACGAAGACAGCAAAGGCAACTATTGGGTGGGGACCATGGGCGGCGGGCTCAACAGATTCGATCCGGTGACTGAAAAATTTACGCGTTATGACGAACAGGACGGCCTGCCCAATAATGTAGTGTACATCACACTTGAGGATCAGAACGGAATGCTGTGGTTATCGACAAACTGGGGTTTATCAAAATTTAATCCGGGAACAGGTGAGTTTATCAACTATGATATAAAAGATGGTTTACAGGGAAATGAGTTCAATGGCGGAGCATGGTTTCACGCTGATAACGGAGAGATGTTCTTTGGCGGCATGGATGGCTTCAACAGCTTTTTTCCGGAAATGATCAACGAAAATAAAAATGTGCCCCGGATTGTCATTACGTCCTTTAAAAAGCTGAACGAACCGGTTAAAAGGGAATTTCTTGATGGGGACACCATTCGCTTAAACTACGATGACAATTTCTTTTCAATAGAATTTTCTGCACTGGATTTTACCAATCCGGTCAAAAACAAATACCTCTACATCCTGGAGAATTATGATAAGGAATGGAATACAAGGGATGCTAACAGAAGGATCGCGGAATATACCCGTGTTGAACCAGGCGCTTATGTATTCCGTGTCAGAGGATCGAATAACGACGGGCTCTGGAATGAAGAAGGCATTTCACTCAATATTATTATTCTTCCTCCCTGGTGGGACACCATGATTTTCAGGATTTTATTTGGGACATTTATTTTTGCAGTACTCTGGTCTTTTATTTACTGGAGAATCCGTACGATCAAGAAAAAGCACGATGTTGAAAGGAAGGTACTGGCCATCGAAAAAGAGCTTTTTGATATTCAGCAAAAAGCACTCCAGCTCCAGATGAACCCACATTTTATTTTTAATTCGTTGAATGCAATCCAGAGTTTCGTAATTTCAAATGATACCGACAAGGCGATTCATTATTTATCCAAGTTTTCACAATTGATGCGCCTCATACTTATTAATTCGCACGAATCGACCATTCCTGTGAAAAATGAATTGAATGCCCTGAGCCATTATATGGATATTGAGCGCTTGCGTTTTGATAACAAATTTGATTATGAACTGATCGTTGATGACAAAATCGACCAGGAATTCATGGAGATCCCTCCAATGATCATTCAGCCTTTCGTCGAGAATGCTATTATCCACGGACTTATTCACAGCCCCAATCCCGGGCATATCAAAATATGTCTGAGCCTTCAGGATAATTTCATCCACTGCACCATTGAAGATAATGGGGTCGGGCGGGAGAAAGCTCAGCAAATCAAGGAAGAATCCGGTATTAAGAAAAAGTCCAGGGGAATGCTTATAACCCAGGAAAGGCTGGAGATCCTGAATAAACAAAACAAGGAAAAATTTGCTGTGAATGTAATTGACCTGAAAGATGAAAATACTGATCCGGCCGGCACACGTGTAGAGATCAACATTTTGTTTCTTGATGATTAGCATAATAATTCTTCAGGTATATCCATTTTATTTGTACTTATTCAAAACAAATGATAACTTTACTGCTTTGAACTTGCGAAAAGCTGATTTTTCCATAATCCAATTATTATGATCAGAGGTATAATTGTTGAAGATGAAATACGCTCAAGAGATACCTTACTGGGCTTGTTAAGCCGTTATTGCAAGAATGTGGAGATCATTGCTGAGGCAGACAGTTACCGTAGCGGTTTAGCAGCGATCAGAGAGCAGCATCCTGATGTAGTTTTTCTGGACATTCAAATGCCTGATGGCAGTGGTTTCAAGCTCCTCGAAGAGCTTGATGAGATCAAGTTCGAAATTATTTTCACTACCGCCTTTGATCAGTTCGCTATCAAGGCCATCAAATACAGTGCGCTGGATTACCTTCTCAAACCCATCGATCCCGAAGAACTGGTCAGCGCTCTCAAAAAAGTGGAAAACAAAATAAGTAAAATAGGGGTGAACGAAAATATCCAGGTACTACTGGATAATATCAAATCCCACGATGCCAACCCTCATAAAATTGTTCTTTCCACTTTTGAAAAGATACATATAATAGAAACAGATAATATTCTCCGTTGCGAAAGTGACAACTACTATACTAATTTTTTTCTCACCGATGGGAAACAGATCCTTATATCCAAAACCCTGAAAGAAAATGAAGCAATGCTGGGGGAACACAATTTCATCCGCCCTCACAAATCACACCTGGTCAATGTGAAGTATATTAAAGGATTTCTAAAAAATGACGGAGGTTATATTGAAATGACAGATGGAACCCATATACCGGTTTCCAGGAGAAAAAGAGAAAAGATCATTGAGA
>JAIOSQ010000269.1 GCA_021107535.1 Bacteroidales bacterium
ACCGGAAGCATTCATTAAGCTGACATATAGATCCTGGTGCTGGTTCAAATGATTGAAGGGTGTGGAAAACCAGCAACTGTCAATATATACATTCCCATAGCCCGTATCTATCAGTGGCATCAAAAACACCAGTTTGGAAGTGTCTTTCCCAAGGGCTTCGAAATCCATGGAGGATCTCTGAAAATCAGAGATGATATAGAAATGCAATTTATCTTCTATACCCTCCGAAGCCAATGCCTGCTGACGTTGAAACACATCCGACAGTATTTTCATGCTGGCTGAGATCTGTATTTCATTTAGCAACTTCAGGAATTCATCTTTATTATAAAATTGCTGATGTTTCCCTTCGAAATCGTTTGTGATCAGCTGAAATCTGTCTGAAGGCCCATATGCATCCACCACCCCTACAGCTTTTGTTATTGCATCATTAAGCAGCATATGGCCGCTGATTGACGCTTGCATGCTCAGGGAATTATCCAAATAGATGCAGACCATGGCAACATCTGTCTTTTGTAAACCCTGCGGGCCCGGGAAATATGGCCTGGCAAAGGCAAGAACAATCGATACAATGGCCAGTATTCTCGCAAGGAGAATCAGCAGATGTCTGAGACGGGATTGCTTTTTAGTTTCCTTTTTTATTGATTTAAGAAATTTCAGGTTGGTAAAATAATACCTCCGGTACCTCCTGAAATTAAAAAGGTGGATGATAATGGGAATGGCAATCGCCAGAAGTCCGAAAAGCCAGTGTGGATGAATGAATTCCATAAATGAAATACGTCTTGTCAGCCGCTTTATTATGCGGCAGGAGCAAAAGTAAGCAATATCCTGATGAGAGTATTTAGAGTACTTAAAATATTTAAAGTACTTAGAGTTGGGCCCTTCGACAAGCTCAGTACCGGTTGTTGGATTATGGGTGTTGGATGACGGGAAGAGGGAGTTGGGTGTTGAATTTTAAATGACTGGTGATTCTTGTGCCTTATTCCTTGGTGGCCAACAGTTTAATAATTAATCCTGGTTTATGCTTCGGCTTCGCTCAGCATGACAGAGGAGACGATATTACTTGTCAGGTCTCGGCTTCGCTCGACCTGGTTCGAGCGGAGTCGAGAACCATTATTAAATATAGCGCAAGCGTTTGTCATGCTGAGCGAAGTCGAAGCATGAGTACCTAACATTATTCAGCATCCTCTTTCACTCTGAGCACTTCGACTGGCTCAGTACTAACTCAGCAGAAGCTTTAGCGAAGGTGGAACGCCCAAAGCCCAATGCCAACCAGTAACCAGTAACCAGTAACCAGTAACCAGTAACCAACAGTGCTATTAATCTATCATGATTGTAAGACAGGAATCTCAGGGATATTCAAATCCAGTGGATCTTTGACTTTTTCTTTCAAAAGGACAATATCTACCACTTCTATCATCCTGTCGATATAATGAAATTCCAATCCGGAAATGTAATCTTCAGGGATGTCTTCAATATCCTTTATGTTTTCCTTTGACAGGAGGATTTCGCGGATTTTCGCTCTTTTTGCTGCGAGTATCTTTTCTTTGATCCCTCCTACCGGCATCACCTTTCCTCTCAGGGTGATTTCACCCGTCATGGCAATTTTTGAACGCACTTTCCGCTGTGTGAATGCCGATGCCAGCGCCGTAAACATCGTGATCCCGGCTGATGGCCCGTCTTTCGGTGTTGCACCTTCAGGAACATGGATATGGACATTCCATTTTCTAAAAATATCCGGATCAATTCCAAGGATACCGGAATGGGCTTTCAGGTACTCGTAAGCCAGCGAGGCAGATTCTTTCATCACATCCCCGAGATTTCCGGTTAGTGTGAGATTACCTTTCCCCCTGCTCAAGCTCACCTCAACAAAGAGGATCTCTCCACCCACGGCTGTCCAGGCCAGTCCGGTGACCACACCCGCAATCTGGTCATTCAGTATTCGTTCCCGCTGGAATTTGACCGTCCCCAGGAACTTTCTCAGGTCAGCATTATCAACTTTTACATTGTAGGCTTCTTTCATGGCAATGAACCTGGCGTTGCTTCTGATGACTTTGGCAATTGCCTTTTCCAGGGAGCGTACGCCTGCTTCCCTGGTATAATCAGCAATGATCTTCTGGATGATGTCTTTGGAAAAACGTAACTGCATTTTTTTTACACCGTGTTCGACCAGTTGTTTCGGGAGCAGATGGTGTTTTGCAATCTGAATTTTTTCTTCCAGCAGATATCCGCTGAGCTCAATGACCTCCATCCTGTCACGAAGTGCAGGATGTATGGTATTCAAGGTATTGGCCGTGGCAATAAACATGATCTTCGACAAATCAAAATTCACCTCCAGGTAATTATCATGGAATTCGATATTCTGTTCCGGGTCAAGAATTTCAAGCAAAGCCGCCTGTGGGTCTCCCTGGATATTGTTACCGCTCACTTTATCGATCTCATCAAGTACAAACACAGGATTGGAAGATTTTACCTTTTTCAGGTTCTGCAGGATCCTGCCCGGCATAGCACCGATATATGTTTTCCTGTGCCCACGGAGTTCTGCCTCATCGCGTACACCACCAAGCGACATTCTGATATACTTACGTCCCAACGCTCTTGCAATGGATTTCCCCAGAGATGTCTTACCAACACCGGGAGGGCCAACAAGACAAATTATCGGAGATTTATGATCTTTTTTAAGCTTGATCACAGCAAGGTGCTCAATGATCCTTTCCTTGACTTTCTCCAGTCCGTAATGGTCTTCGTCAAGTATTTTCTGAGCATTGTTCAAGTCTAAATTATCTTCTGTTAACTCATTCCATGGAAGCTCCACAAGCATCTCCAGGTAATTCACCTGTATGGAATACTCCGCAGCCTGTGGGTTCATCCGCTGAAGTTTTTTTAGTTCGCCCTCAAAAACTTCCTTTATCTCCTTCGACCATTTCTTATGGCTGGCTTCCTCTTTCATCTCGCTGATCTCCTGCTCATAAGGGCTGCCGCCAAGCTCTTCCTGTATGGTCTTGAGTTGCTGGTTCAGAAGAAAATCCCTTTGCTGTTTGTCAAGGTCTGTTTTCACCTTATCCTGGATCTGGTGTTTTAATTCCAGCACCTGCATCTCCCGGCTAAGGGCCGCCAGCACCTTGTTGGCACGTTCGGTAATATCTGAAACTTCAAGAAGCTCCTGCTTTTCCCTGATCTCAATATTCAGGTTTGAAGATGCAAAGTTCACCAGAAATACAGGGCTCTCGATGTTCTTAATGGCAAATGCAGCATCGGAAGGAATGTTTGGAGACATCTTGATGATCTGCATCGACATATCCTTCAAAGAAGATATCAGAGCCTTAAAGCCTTTATCTTCTTTATCTACATGATGCTCCAGTGTTTCGAAAGTCGTCACCTTCGCCTTGAAATAGGGGTCGGTCTGAAAAAGTTTAATGATCCTGAAGCGCTTTTTCCCCTGGATAATAGCAGTAGTGCTGCCATCGGGCATCTGTAATATCTTGATGATCTGTGCAACGGTCCCGACGCTGTAAAGGTCATCCTTCTCCGGATCTTCTATTTCCACATCCCTCTGTGAGGTCACCCCAATGATCTTATCACCGGCATAAGCGTCCTTAATGAGTTTAATGGATTTATCCCTGCCCACGGTGATAGGGATTACGATACCCGGAAACAGGACATTGTTTCGGAGGGGAAGAATGGGCAAAGTTTCGGGGATGTCCTCAGCATTCATCTGCTCTTCATCCTCATCGGAAAGAAGAGGTATAAATTCAGTATCCTCGTTGAGTAAATCTGAAAAATCCAGAAAGCTGTTGTCAGTACTATGGTCCATATATGGTCAAATTGTCAGTATGTCAGTTATCATGGCAGCCTGGCTTAGATAAATTTATACTTATATTCCTTTTTAATAGTTACATACGAAGGGCATTCATTTCCTGCTGCTCTTGATATTTCCTTATATAACTTGTAGGTCAATCATCATGCCAAAGGGAGAGTTTGGGACTATGGGACTTTGAGAGTCAGAGGGTCAGGGAGTGAGAGAGTCAGAGAGTCAGAGGGTCAGGGAGTGAGAGAGTCAGAGAGTCAGAGAGTCAGAGGGTCAGAGGGTCAGAGGGTCAGAGGGTCAGAGACTTTGAGACTTGGGGGCTGTGGGGCTGAGGTTTGAACTGGGAATTAATTTAAAACTCAAAACTCAAAACTCAAAACCATTATCTGTGATCATCCGTTTCATCCGTGTTCTGGTTTAATGCAAAATGGGCAATCATTGAATACATCTACATCAAAGCACCCAATTTAAAACTCAAAACTCAAAACTCAAAACTAATAGCTGGTATTCATCGCAGTCAGTTCTTTAACTGCACGGAGGATGTTTTGCTCTGTTTCATCAAAGTCAAGGTCTCTCCGGTTATATACCCTGCTGGCTATATCAATGGCCTTTTTGATAGAGAAGTCGGTAAATCCTTTTGTACCGCCCCAGGCAAAGGAAGGTATGAAGTTACGCTGAAATCCTGCGCCAAAAATATTGGAGTTGATTCCAACAACAGTCCCGGTATTGAACATGGTGTTGATCGCACACTTGCTATGGTCTCCCATTATGAGTCCGCAGAATTGCATGCCTGTATCCACGAATGTCTGGTCGTTATAACTCCAGAGCTTCACAAGATCATAATTATTTTTGAGATTGGAATTATTGGTATCTGCACCAAGATTGCACCACTCCCCGATCACAGAATTTCCGAGATAGCCATCGTGTGCTTTATTGGAATACCCAAAAATAACCACATTATTAAGTTCGCCGCCCACTTTTGAATACGGACCGATGGTAGTGGGTCCATATATTTTAGCACCCATTTTTACAACTGATTGCTCGCAGATTGCAAATGGCCCCCGAATCACAGCGCCTTCCATGATCTCAGTATCCTTTCCGATATATACCGGTCCCGTGCTGGTATTGATCGTCGCACACTCCACTTTGGCTCCCTTTTCAATAAAAATGTCGTTTCCGATCAGCGTGTTGGTTTTGCTCAGGGCCTGAGATTCACGCTCTTTTGTAATTAACTCATAATCAGCCCGCAGAGCCTCATTGTTTTTGGCAAATATTTCCCATGAAGTATTGATCTTCAAGAATTCGGAAGTGGTTTCAATTTCATCCATCCCGCCGGCATCCCCGTCAAGGCCATCCAGATCATCGGCTGTAACTCTCATTGCAATGATTACTGCATCCTGCACCAGTGCCTGGTTGATCCCGAGATTATTAATTTCTGCAACAAGTTTTATGTTGGGAAGGATGGAGCCATTGATCAGGATGTTGTCTTCACCTTTTATGATGGGGAACTTCACGCTGAGGTAATCTTCTGTAAGAGAAGATGTTTTCGCCTTAAGATAATATTCCCATTTTTCCCTGATGGTAAGTATTCCCATCCTGATATCGGCCACAGGCCTGATAAAAGTCAATGGGAGAAGGTGATTTCTTCTGAAATTATCAAATATGATGTAGTTCATTGTTCTGTCTTTATCCGGTTGATTTATATGAAGCAAAGGTAGGTAAAATTGTGTATAAATCCTCTTCCTCTCTGGATACTGGATGCTGGATACTGGATGCTGGATACAAAAAAAAGGCCATCCGCTTTAAGCGAACAGCCTTCTATAAATCTTTTCAGAAGAGCTTACTCTCCTTCTTTCTTTTCCAGGTGTTTTTTATACTTACTACGGAATTTATCCACGCGGCCTGCGGTATCCACAAGTTGCATTTTACCTGTATAGAATGGGTGTGAGGTATGTGATATCTCCAGCTTCACCAGCGGATATTCATTACCATCTTCCCACTTGACAGTTTCTTTGGTTTTAATAGTTGATTTTGAAAGGAAAGCATAATCATTCGACATGTCCTTAAAAACCACAAGCCTGTACTCTTTTGGGTGAATATCTTTTTTCATTGTTTTCTCCTTTAATTTCGGGCTGCAAAAATAAAAGTAATTTGTGTAATTACAAAATATATTTGGTCTTTTTATGGGTAGAAGACAGAAGTCAGTAGTCAGAATAGGTGTTGGGTGTTGGGTAGTGGGCGGTGGGCGGTGGGCGATGGGTGTTAGGCCCTTCGACAAGCTCAGGACAGGTTGTTGGGTGTTGGGTGTTGGGTGTTGGGTGTTGGGTGTTGGGTGTTGGGTGTTAGGTGTTAGGTGTTGGGTGTTGGACACTTTATAATAATTCACTATTCACTATAGATAGGCACTTGGAACTCGGCACTCGGAACTCGGCACTTATTATCCCTTCGGGATAATTTAGTGTACCACCAATACCTTTTTAACAGAAATGTCTTCTCCCCGGTAAATTTTTACAAAATAAATTCCCTCCGGATAAGCAGCCAAACTCAATGTTGTTATGGCGTTTCTGAAATTTTTGTCGAATAATTTCTCACCTGAGGCATTAAATATCTCAATCCTCTTGATAAGCTTACCTGATTTAATGGTAATTATATCACTCGTAGGATTTGGATAGATGTGAACATCAGGATCGACTTTTGAAACAGGAATTTCATGTATTTCCGTTGTCAGAAAATCCAGGATGTATACACGGTCAGGGCCGGGGCTGGGAATAATGCATTTCTGACTTGCATAGTCAACATAAAACTTCCGGGTAGGTTCTTTCAGATAGATCTCCTGATCATCAAAATAAAAATACTTCATCGTATTCACAAAAGGTTCTCCCTGTGGAGAAATTCCAATTTGTATCTGCCAATCATTCACATCAAAATCAATAGTGTCTTCCACAACAGCTGTTTCTGGGTCGACAACCCAAATATCTAATTTCTTTGCTAAATAGAACTTTTTATCGATAGAGTTAAAGGCGACAGACATTCCAGCTTCCTTCAAAGGAGTGAGAACAGTATTTTCAAGATATGAGTTTTCTCCATCCAGGTATATAATATCAAAATAATGATCAAGATACCAGTAAGCGATGCAAACTCTTTTACTGTCATCAGTAAATGCCAGATCAAAGATGCCAGATCCGCTTACACTAACTTCACTGACCAGGCTCATTGTTTCTGTATCCACGATTTTCATGGTCCCATTACCATGAAACAAAATATATTTACCATCGGGAGATATTTCCGGTGAATATCTGTAATCGATATTAGTAAATATTGCACTGTGATCTACAATATCCAAATCCCTGACAATAAAGCTATTACTGCCATCAATAAATATTTTTATAAGGTTCCCATCCCGGCGGTTGTATGCGTATAAGTATTGCTTATCGGGTGATGGAATAAGTATAAAGTAACGTTCATGGTGAAATTCTTTGACTATGCTTAAAGTAGACAAATCAAACAATAATAAATATGGACTATCCCATCCTGAAAGGGCAATAAGATCATCACCGACATTTACTACTGAACTGATATGTTCAATATCCAGGATGGTGTCAACTTCATAAGTAATTGCATCTATAATGCTTATATTTCCTGAAAGGGGATTTCCTGTTATAATTTTTCCATGATGATTATTAAGAACAGCACTATATACCAGGTCTGCTTCAGGTTCCTGGCCGCAGAAGATACTGTCGGTCTTAATAACACTGGATGGATCAGAAAAACTATAAACATCTATATATTCGTCTTGTTTCCATCTTGTCCAATAATAATTACCAGGGTTGTCGCTTATCACGAATTCATAAGAATCTGGTGAAATGGCAATTACCCTATTCAATGCCCTTAGCGATTGAAACTGATCAAAAGTATAATCCTCCGTCTCAAAATCAAACACCCTTATACTTTCACCTGTCATTATAACATATCTGCCATCATGTGAAATAAGTGTATTTAATAATACTTCTGCATATTCACCCAAAGTGATAACTTTATAATCATGGCTGCCAAAATCAACCAGGAAGGCATATGTATCAGACATTAATGATCCCATTTCCATAACTAATTTTGATCCGTCAGCATTCACAGCCATATTATCCTGCCAGGTCCACCAAAGAAAAAAGCCAGTTTGAGGAAAGAACATAGAATCCACAACATCGTGAGTATAGGAATCAATACAATAAAAGTAAAGTGAATCATTTCTATGGGCAAAGATGTATAAAGAGTCTTTACTCGCTGTTACTGCCAAACTGCTGGTATAATAGATATCAAAGGATTTTTCTATTTCCCCGGTGATTGCATTCAGGATAATAGGCTGATGACCTGCTGTTTGAAGTGAAGCAATATAATTATCGTTGCCAATCAGAAGAAAATCTGAATAACTATAGATCTGGCGGCCAACCCTTCCATCATTTCTCCACATTTCGCCAATATATGGCCAGTAAGTCAAAAACAGTTGATTAAAAGCACTAAGTCCATATGCTGCCAGGAAACCTCCGGCATCCAGGTGTTCACCATTATCAAATCCCACGTAGATGATCGATTCGTCAGCATTCACCTCTATGACACAGGGTTGATGTTCTACCGGGAAGCTGTCTTCTATAGAATAATCATCCAGGTTAATGATATAAATGTCATCAGAATAATAACAGCAAACATAAATATGCTGTTCATTAACTTCCATATCTATCGGCCCATCGCCAATATTGATAGTGGCTAAAGTTTCCCAAGTTTCAATGCTATAGACATAAAGGTTATTGGTATGATGGTACATCGCTATCAGCTTTGTTCCGTCCGGAGAATATTTCAGTTTATATGGCAAGTCGGCTTCCGGCAGTACTCCCGGCTCAATGCTATCCATATTCCCAATGTAATTGCTATGATTCCCGTCATCACCATGTTCAAATAGTTCCTTCGGAGACAGCATATATTTATCTCCCAGAATAAGATGTTCGGGAATCTGCCCATCCTTAATATGATGAATATAGGTAGTATCAGGCAATCGTAAGGATATTACCGCAGGCTGGCCATTATCATCATTCATTATACTAATTTCCTGGGAGTTGGATGAGAAGGATATGAAGCTGAAAACTAAAATAAATAAGAACTGTTTCATGGTTGGGAGGAATTTCAATTTTGTGTCATGCGGCAGTTTCTGTTTAAATATCGCCACTAAAGATACAAAATGCAGCGATTCTTTACAAGAGCTATGGTTACTGGCTGCTGGTTGCTGGTTGCTGGCTGCTGGTTGCTGGTTGCTGGCTGCTGGTTGCTGGTGTCGGTGTTCGTTGCTCGGTGTTCGTTCTTCGTTGCTCGGTGCTCGGTGCTCGTTGCTCGTTGCTCGTTGCTCGGTGTTCGTTGTTCGGTGCTCAACAGGCCTCACGAAACAAGCTCCAGGACGGTGATCTCCGGCAGGATGCCGATGCGGCCCGGATAACCAATCATGCCCAGTCCACGGTTAACGTAAAGATATTGGGGGGTATCTGTAACAGGATTTGCATACAGTCCGGCCCAGCGTTTATACATGTACTGGGCAGGGCTCCAGCGAAAGTTTTTCAATTCAACCCCAAACTGAAAACCATGCGTATGTCCGGAAAGTGTAAGGGGAATATTGGGATATTTTGGGCTCACCTCTTTGTCCCAGTGTGTGGGATCATGGGAAAGCAATATTTTGAATAGTGCGATATCAGTTCCTTCAAGTGCCTTATCGAGATTTCCGTAGTTTGGGAAACGCTCGTAAGCACTCCAGTTCTCAACACCAACAATGGCTACCGGTATATTCCGCACTTTGGCAAGCTTGCTTTCATTTCTGAGCAGATGCCAGCCCAGTTCCTCATATAATGTTTCGAGATCGCGCAGGTTTTGTTCCTTCTCAGCCAGGGTAGCCCATTTCACATAGTCGCCATAATCGTGATTGCCAAGAACAGCAAAAACACCGAATTTTGCCTTCAGTTGTTTCAGGATGCCTTTATAACGGTAGGCTTCGGTGGTCACAAAATTAACAAGGTCGCCGGTAAAAAATATAA
>JAIOSQ010000034.1 GCA_021107535.1 Bacteroidales bacterium
ACTGCTACAAGTAGTAAGCAAAGATGCAAGAATAATTATAAGTGCTATTTTGAAGCTTCTATTCATTTTAATTAGTTATGCTTCGGATAATTTCAATGGTCTCTTTAATTTTTTTTACGAGTAATTCCGGCCTGGCGATCATTTCCTTATCAATCAATTTTGAACCCATTCCCACGCAAACCACGCCCGCATCAAACCAGGCTTTAAGGTTTTCTTTTGTTGGCTCAACACCTCCGCTTGGCATCAGTTTTAGTCCGGGCATGGGCCCGAGAACAGATCTGATAAAAGCGGGACCAAGCACATTGCCAGGAAAAACTTTGATAATATCTGCACCAAGTGCTTTCGCCTTTGCTATTTCGGTGGGTGTGGCGCAACCAGGAATCCAGTATTTGTCAAGATCAATACAGGCCAGTGCAATCTCTTTGCTTAATATGGGGCTGACAATAAAATCTGCACCCAGCTGAATAAATTTTTCGGCCTGTTGACGGTTAAGAACCGATCCGACTCCGATAATCATACCCGGACAATATTTTTGAACATGATCTTTTAGTACAGGGAAATTGATCATTGCCGCATCACCCCTGTTCACGTACTCAACCACCTTGAGACCTCCTTTGTAGCACGCATTGATCACCGTTTTGCTGCTGTCTGCATCCTGATGATAAAAGACCGGGATAAGCCCTGAATTATTAATTGCCTGTGTTGTTGTTGTTTTCATGATACTGGTGTTATTTATTTCCCCTTGCTAATTCAAGTGCTTTCGTTGTGATGTAATATTTTGCGATCATATTTGGCACCTCCCATTCCGGTAATTTGCCATCAAGCAAAAAACTCAGGTATTTTTCGGTTACCTCTGCAAAATGTGATTCGTGGCCGGTTCGGTATTCGTCAGGGATGAGCACTTCCCATGAATTCCCATTTCGTTTCAAAGCAATTCCCGGGTATATATTTGCCAATTTTTGAAATTGTTTTACCAGTAAAGTTTCAAAATTTTCCAGGTTTTCCGCAACCACCGGTTCAATATACAATGCAGGTTTATAATTCTGTTCAGCACCCTGCTTAATGATAAGATCAGCCGTGCTTCCACGCATGATGGAATAATGTGTATCTCCGGCTCCTTCTGGTGCCTGGAAATTCCAGCTTACTGAAACTTTTGCACAGACCCCGTTTATGCGGTAAATTATTTCCCCATTGGAAAAAACTTGTAAAATGCTGTCATTAATTATATCTTTATGCAGGTAACCTGGATAATCGATAAGGCCTGTTACCGCATAAAACTGTGAAGGCCTGAGATCGGTCGGCCATCTTTTTGCGGAAATCATTTCAATATCATTCTTGTAATCGATGATTTGTTCAGGAAAACATTCCCACTGTATCAGGTCTACAAGATGAGTAGTCACATCAACAATTCCTTCTCCTTCCTGCAAAACATCAAAAAACCAGGCAGGCCGCTGAAGCCTCCTTCCCGAAACATATTTAAAAAAGTGATGGATGCTTTCTTTTGAAATGGCCGGCTCTTCAGGCGAACCTTTTAATAACTGTCCGAAGACTTCAGGAATTTGTGATAATTCTTTCTGTAGTATGCTAGTAATTTCATAGCGTTCAGTCATTATATCATAAAGCAAAACATCATTTTTTTCTGCCGACTCGAATGCCTGTATCAGCAAAGCAAAATCTTCCTTATTGATGGCCATGGGCTTATCGGCCAGTACATTTATACCTGCGTCAACTGCTGCTTTAATGTATTCAGTCTTTTTGCGGTTATTTCCGGCTGTGACCATCACATTGCCCGGGCGTTCAGTTATCATTTTTTCCAGGAAATCAGATCCTATGTAAACCTGTGAATCCCAATGGGTGGGATTTATTTCCCTGGTATTAAAATTCTCAATTCTGTTTAGATAATCTGTAACATCGGGTCCCTGCGGAGCAAAAACATGAGCTATGGGATTCACCTGCTCATACGTTTCTTTTTGAACCAGAGCAGCATGGAAATGGCCTGGATCTAAAGTCATCAGGCTTACCTCGCCCTTAGCTCCGGAAAATTTACTATTTTTCTCTTTTATACTATTACAGGAAATAATTATCATGATGCCTAACAACCATAGGATTTTCGTTTTATTCATAACAGCTTATTATTTTTAAACAGACCGGGCTTAATTGTTAATATTATAAAATTTATCATTATCCCATTCTTTTGGGTTATTAATGATATAATGTTTAATTCGTTTATATTCATCATTATTTCTGATAATATGATCATGATAATTGGATTGCCAATTCGTCTCGCCAGGTGTATTTCGTAAAATATTAATTTGTTTGGATGTCTGCATTTTAAATTTACCCAATATTTTAGGAATCAGCATTTTGCGTCGTTGTTTGCGGTATTGTTTTATTTCTGATTCGGATGGGATGTGATTGGATAACCGTGGTGGTGATTGGAATGGTTGTTGTGATGGTAATTGAAATGATGGTGGTGATTGTAGAGAAAATTCATGAATTTTCTCTACGACAACCCCGATTGTACCATCGTCATCATCCTGATAATCATCCAACGTAATAATACAATGCACATGATTTGGCATAATTACCCATTCATCTAAAAATGCACGTATATGATAATTGGGTATATTCAGGAATTCTGATTTTACAATTTCACCAAAATCCGATAATTCATTTTTTTTGTGTTTTATACTACCTAAAATTTCTTCCCTTCCTGCAATACAAATTGTGATAAAATATTTACCAGGTGCTGAATAATTCCAAAATTGAAAGCGGTTGGAATCAATACGATATTTATTCTGATATTTATTGTGCATTAATCCTGATGTGAATTATTTACCGTTTGATTATTTCATTTGTATTAATAGTCAATATAGTCAGTCCCGTACGGAAACCTCTGAGGCCTGGATATCATTTTATTGGCCTCATCATCATTTTTAAAGCGTTCCGCTTCAGGATCCCAATATAATTTTCGGTTTATTTTCATGGCTGTATGACTCAGCAGGCATGCAGAGCATGAACGATGAGCAATTTCAGCAGGGGCCACCGGTTGTTTTCTTGTCCTGATTGATTCAAGCCAGTTTTCGTGTTGTTCGGCACTTTTGTACAGATGGATTTCATCCGGGCCGATTTCCGATTCAAGAATTCTTGGATCGCTTGCGTCGATGGCATTTAATTTTATTGCATCTGCTCCCGGATCGGAAGCAGTAACGGATACCGGTCCTCTCGAAACAAACAGCCACCCGTCTGAGCTGATGAATTTTACACCATTCGGGAAATCATCCCTGATATCCATGGTAACTCCATTGGCATATTTTGACTGAACCCTGAACTTTCCGTGAACATTCCATAAGCCGGATGTGGGAAATTCGGCTTCGGCTTCTATTTCCACCGGCCCTGTATATTCTGTATTCATTCCCCAATGTGCCGTATCGATGTGATGTGCTCCCCAACCGGTTATCATTCCGGCGCCAAACTGTTCTATACGGAGCCATCCTGGACGACTGTAATCGTGCTGTGGATGAACCCCTTTTTCGGTATAATAAACATAAGGTGTTGAGCCAAGCCACATTTCGTAGTCCAGGTTCTCAGGAACAGGCATTTCAATTTCAATTTCTCCCGCGGGGTCACCCCATAAACCTACTTCCACATGTTTAATATCACCTATCCTTCCGTTTCGAACCAGTTCGCAGGCCCTGTGAAACTGGGGCCAGGGATTCAGTGACCTTTGTTGGCTGCCAATCTGGAGTATCCGTCCTGTACGGTGAAAGGCATCGCTCATTTGTCGTCCCTCCTGAATGGTTAAGGACGCAGGTTTCTGAAGATATACATCCTTACCTGCCAGAGCAGCTTCAATGGCAGGCTGAGCATGCCAGTGATCGGGAGTTGAGATGATCACCGCATCAATGCTTTCATCTGCCAGCATTTCACGGTAATCCTGGTAAGCTTTCACATCCACATAATTCTTGCTTCCTTTGTTCTCAGCATACCAATTGTTAATCCATTGTTTCCCATCATTGGCACGTTTAAGGTCAACATCTGCAACAGCGACAATCCTTACACCATCGTGTTTGATTGTTGCCGGTAGATCATGGCTTTTGGCAATTCTTCCAAAGCCAATTTGAGCGATATTAATTTTATCGTTGGGTGAAAACTTTCCAAAAACACTTGAAGGTAAAATTGTTGGAACAATAATTATTCCGGCCGATGCCAGTGCTGTTCTCTTGATAAATTTACGTCTGTCCATATCTATTTTATTGATGTTGATTTTGCGTTTGAAAAATCAGGCTTGCCATTTTCCATTGCCCATAATATTCCACCC
>JAIOSQ010000029.1 GCA_021107535.1 Bacteroidales bacterium
CCATAATAAATCATGGGAGATCCGGGATAGGTCATTTGGAATGTTGCCATCAGCTTCAATATCATGTAATCCTCTGCAGATGGTTTGGATGTAATGTATTCCGGGTTTTTTGCTTTCGCAATGCCAAAGTATTCTTCCCACTCCAGGAATGATGCAAGGCCTTTATTGCTGATCCGGGATGATGGCCGGTCGGTATCGTGGCTTCCCAGAAGGTTTTGCATCGCCAGGGAAACATGATACGAAAAGGCATCGCGGAGATGCTTCAGTAATTCATCAAATTGGGAGGGGGTAATCCCTTCATTGATAAAGAATTCACTACAGATAAATTCGAGATTGTAGTTCATTACGGCATCAAATTCATCCCCCTCAAGATATGGTTTCATCTTTTCCGGTGTGTCTATCACCTCAGCGACCAGGTATGCTTCAGAATTGATGCTCCTGACATGGTTTCGCCAGTCCTTCCAGAAAGGGTGGCCCACCTCATAGGCAACATCCAGCCGCCAGCCATCAACACCTTTGGAGATGTCGCCATTCCCTGAAGGGTCCATCCATCGTGCAGTGATGTCGAAAATATATTTCTTAGGGCCTTCGACAATACCATTGCTGTCTTCCCTGAGTTCCGGCATATCACGAATGCCCCACCAGCCTTCATATTTAAATTCTGTACCTGCTTCTATGTCATCCCAGGAATGTATAGTAAACCAGTCCTTAAAGCAGGACTCCTTCTGTTTTTTCCTGACGTCAGTGATCGCGAAATGATGATAACCCACATGATTAAACACACCGTCGAAGATGATCCTCATGCCCCGTTGATGTACTTTCTTAATTAATTTCAGGGCCAGGCTGTCGGCTGAGGTCCACATCCAACTTGATGGATCATCCGGAATTTCATTTGCAATGATCTTTCTGTCGCCTTCCGGATCCGGGCCGAAATTCGGATCTATATGATGATAAGATGTTATATCATATTTATGGTGTGATGGTGCCATAAAAACAGGGTTTAGATATATCGCTTTCACGCCCATTTCCTGCAGATAATCGAGTTTATCAATGATCCCCTGCAGATCACCGCCATACCTTCTCCGGGTGATGTTGTACCAGATATCTTCACCCATTTCCTTTTCATAACTTTGCATCACATACCAGTCACTGCCCCACGGATGCACCTGCCAGGGTTCCCTTAGTTCATGCGGCCAACAGCCTGCCTGGTCTTGCAAGTCCGGATCATTGTTTAAATCGCCATTCCTGAATCGTTCCGGGAAGATCTGATACCAGACAATGCCTTCAGCCCATGAGGGAACCTCATGAATGCCGGTTTTCTGAGAAACAATTTCCGATGAATGTTGTTGGGTGCATGAGGCCATGAATGCAAAAAGGATAATAAAAATAAATCTGTACAGCATGACATTCTGATTATAATGATCAAAATTGCGAATATTTCCCGAAACGAAAGATGTTGAAATACAATTTAATATTAATTTTCATGTATTGGCTAATAGATTTCATTGCCTTATCGTATTGTTGAAGTCAATAAAACGATTCGAATATGCAAGATCCGAAAACGAGAATGACAGAGATCTGGAACACACTTTATCCGGATTCAGAAACACTTAAGTTAACTCAATTCATTGAAAAACTCGAAGCAGTTAAGCAAAGCATGTCATTCCCCGAAAGGGATGATGGATGGTTTAAGGACGCTATTGTTTATTCGTTATACGTCGATCTTTTCAACAACGACTTTCCAGGCCTGGAACAAAAGCTGGATTACCTTCAGGAGCTTGGGGTAAACTGCCTTTGGCTTCTTCCCATCCTGGATTCACCAGGGAAGGATGCAGGTTTCGACATCAGTGATTACCGTGGCATTCGCCCGGATTTGCTTGGATTGCCGGGGGGTGCTTCCCATGAAGAGAAGATAAACGTATTTGCACGCTTTCTCGAAAAAGCACATAAAAAAAAGATTCGTATCATCTTTGATATTGCCATTAACCATACTTCCGACCAGCATGCATGGTTTCGCGAATCCAGAAAGTCAAAGGATAACCCATACCATAATTATTACATATGGGCTGATGATGATAAAGGATATGCCGATGCCCGCATCATCTTTGAAGGCTTGTGTGAAAGCAACTGGGAAAAAGACGGGGACCAGTACTTTTTTCATCGTTTTTTTGAGTTCCAGCCTGACCTGAACTACCGCAATCCTGAAGTTTTGCTTGCCATGGCTGATAATATGGTCTACTGGTTGAAACTCGGGGTGGATGGTTTCCGTGCCGATGCCATCCCATACCTTTGGAAAGAAGAAGGTACGGATTGTGAAAATCGCCCATTGACACATACAGTTGTAAAATTTTTCCGCGCAGTCCTGGATTTTGTCAGGCCACAAACCCTCTTGCTTGCAGAAGCATGCCAAAAACCTTTTGAGGTAGTGAAATATTTCGGAGATGGGGATGAATGCCATGCCGGTTATCACTTCCCGCTGATGCCTCAGATGTTCAAAGCCCTGCATATGCAAAGCAGTAAGCCTGTTTCAGAGGTCCTGAGCAAAGAAATAACTCCTGATATTCCTGAAGGCAGCCAGTGGTTCACATTCCTGCGCTGTCATGACGAGCTAAGTCTCGAACTGGTTTATGTGACTGAAGAAGACCGGAAATATATTCATGATAACTACTGCAAAAAGCCGGAATGGGATTTCCGTCTCGGACAAGGTGTGGCAGCTCGCCTGTCGGAATTACTTGATAAACAGCCGGATAAGATCGCCCTTGCATATGCCATGATGCTTTCACTTCCCGGGACACCGGTAATATATTATGGGGATGAATTTGGCAAGCTGAACGATGATGACTATTACCGGGAGATGATCAAACTCACCGGCAAGGATGACACCCGCTTCCTGGTACGTGGCAGTTTAAACTGGGAGTTGATCGATAAAGAACTGAATAATATGAACTCCTTTTCATCAAAGGTTTTCAACAGAGTCAGCAAACTGATCAACACAAGAAAAAACTATCCCACCTTCGGAAGGGGGAAACTGGAAATGCTGAATATTCAGAGAGCTGATGGTGAAATACTGGAAGAGGTTATGGGGTATTACAGGATTTACTCAAGTAAGCGTATCTTAATTTTACTTAACCTTTCTGAAGAAATGCAAGTTATACAGTTGCCTTTCTCAAAGCTTAAAAGTTATGAGAAGGATATGCTCGGACAGAAGGTCAAGGTAGATGAAGAAAATGGGACGCTCAGTATTCCGCCCCTGGGTTATTATTGGTTTTATGTGTAAACAACAGTAAATGAAAGAAAGACTTTTTGATGCCGTCATCTTCGACCTTGACGGTGTGATCACACAAACAGCACTGGTCCATAGCCAGGCCTGGAAGCAAATGTTTGATGATTATCTCCGGGAGAGAGAGGAGAAATATAATGAGTCCTTCCGTGAATTTTCCCACCAGGATGATTATCTGCCTTTTGTGGATGGTAAACCCCGTTATCAAGGAGTTCAATCTTTCCTGGAATCCAGAGGTATTGATATTCCTTTCGGGGATCCGGGGGATGACCCAAAAACAGAAACTATATGCAGTATCGGCAACAGAAAGAATATTGTTTTCAATAATATCCTGCATGATGAAGGTGTAAAAGTATATCCTTCAACCGTAGCGCTCATCCATACACTTAAAGAAAATGGAATTCGTGTAGGTGTAGCATCATCAAGTAAGAATTGTAAGCAGGTTTTGGAAAGCGTAGGATTGCTCGACCTCATGGAAACCCGGATTGATGGGGTGGTTTCAGCAGAACTCGGCCTGAAAGGAAAACCAGAACCGGATATTTTCATTACTGCTGCGGACCATTTGGGAGTTACTTACGACAGGGCAGTGGTTGTTGAAGACGCGGTATCTGGAGTTCAGGCAGGAAAAAAAGGCAACTTCGGATTTGTACTTGGTATTGCCCGGGAGGATAATAAGCAGGAATTGCTTATCGGCGGAGCCGATATGGTGGTGGAAGACATTTCCGAGATAGCTTATGAAGGCATTGTCGATTGGTTTGAGGATGGACTTCTACGCGATAATTGGGACCTGGTATATCATGGCTTTGACCCTGGGAAGGAAAAAACCAGGGAAACTTTGCTCACGATAGGGAATGGATATTTCGGAACCCGGGGAGCGCTGGAAGAATCACAAGCGGGTGCACATCATTATCCGGGAACATACATGGCAGGCTTATACAACAGGCTTGTATCGAATGTTGCCGGTCGTGATATAGAAAATGAAGACTTTGTCAATGTAAGCAACTGGCTGCCTGTAAATTTCCGCATTGACCGGGGAGAATGGCTGGATATTGATAAGGTAGAGATCGTCTCCCTGCGAAGAAGGCTTCATATGTACAAAGGAATCCTCTGCCGGAAGATGGTGGTACGCGATAAAAATGGCAGGGAAACCCTGATCCGCAGCCGCCGCTTTGCCAGTATGGATGACCCGCATCTTGCCCTGATCAGGTATGAGGTGACACCATTGAATTATTCCGGAACCATAGAGATCAGGTCGGAGATGTCGGGCACGCATATCAATGACGGGGTGGACCGGTACCGCTCCCTGAATCAGCAGCATCTCATCCCTGTGAAGGAAGGCAGCCGGAACAATCTTCAGTTTATTGAAATAAAAACCTCGCAATCTGATATTTACGTAGGGATGGCATCCCTTATTACCGTGGAGAAAAACGATAAGGAAATTACTGTTGATTACAGCCATCACACTCAAAAGGGGAAGGTTGCTACAATCATTTCCGCTGAAGTACCACAGAATGAATCGTTCGCCCTTGTGAAGATCACCGCCCTATACCGCTCTGATGATCCAGGTGTTGATGATGCCCTTGACGCAGCCATCAAGAAGGCAAGCTTATCGAAAAACTTCACGGAATTGTTGGATATTTCCAGGGCTGCATGGGAAAAAATATGGGACCATGCAGATATTATCATCGAGGGGGACCGCCTGGCTCAAAAGCTCCTCAGGATGCACATTTATCATTTGATGCTTAGCATATCCCCGCATAACACCACCATTGATGCAAGCATTCCTGCCAGGGGTTTACACGGTGAAGCTTACCGCGGACATATTTTCTGGGATGAAATATACATTCTTCCATTTTATTATATGCATTTCCCCAAAGCCGCCAGGGCAATGCTGATGTACCGTTACAAGCGGCTGAATGCAGCACGAAAATATGCTGAAGAAAATGGGAAAAAAGGAGCCATGTTTCCGTGGCAAAGCGGAAGCGACGGCCGCGAAGAAACACAGGTGACCCATTTAAATCCTGTATCAGGAAAATGGGGAGAGGACCACAGTGCCTTACAAAGGCATGTATCTCTTGCCATCGCCTACAATACGATTCAATATTATCATTATACAGCCGACCGGGAGTTCATGGAAAACTACGGTCTTGAAATGCTACTCGAGATTTGCAGATTCTGGGCAGGAAAAGCCAAATTGGATAAGACGATAGAACGATACAGCATCAGTGGTGTAATGGGTCCGGATGAATTTCATGAAAAATATGCCGGGGTGGAAAAAGGCGGACTGAAAGATAATGCCTATACCAACCTGATGAGCGTTTGGGTTCTGCGACAATCCATAGAACTTTGGAGTAAGCTGAAACAGGATGCAAAACAACGCCTCTCCGGGAAGATCCATTTGCAACAGGGAGAAATTGACAAATGGAAGGATATCATCAAGAAACTTTTTCTCGACATTTCGAAAGAGGGCATCATCGCTCAGTATGACGGGTATTTTGACCTGGCAGAACTTGACTGGGATCATTTTCGGAAGAAGTATGGAAATATATACCGCATGGACAGGCTGCTGAAAGCAGAGGGAAAATCAACAGATGATTATAAAGTAGCCAAGCAGGCTGACACCCTGATGACCTGGTACATCCTGGATCGTGATACAGTCGACGGCCTCATCAAGGGACTTGGATATTTACTACCTGAAAACTATTTAAAGAAAAACCTCGAATACTATTTGCAAAGAACATCGCATGGATCTACGCTTAGCCGGGTAGTACATGCCAGGCTGGCAGGCATGGTCGGTGACAGGAAACTCAGCTGGGAGCTTTATCTTGATGCGCTCACCAGTGACTACCAGGATATGCAGGGGGGCACAACGGCTGAAGGCATACATGCCGGAGTGATGGCAGGAACCGTTCTGGGTGCATTGAATACCTTTGCCGGCCTCGATCTGCAGGGAGATATTGTCAGGATCAATCCCGATCTTCCTGAGCACTGGAGGAAAATTAGCTTTAACTTTGCCTTCAACAAAGTGAATTACCGTTGTGAGGTATCACAGAAGCGTGTTCTCCTTCTTCCCGATAGTGATGTGATCGTTGAAATAAATGGAAAAAGGAAAGACCTGCTTATGGGAGAGATAAACGAAATAGAATGCCCTTTGGGGTAAATTCCAAAAATCAAAATCCAAAAATCAAATCAAAATCCAAAAAAAATAATTCAAAATCCATAATCCAAAATTCATAATTATGCTAGGGGATGTACTGCTTATTCAGGAAAAGCATCACAAGGCCGGGGAGGCCATCATTGAGGAAATCCTGAAACAAAAGAAAGAGAAGTTCATTGTTGCGATATCCGGCGAATCCGGATCGGGCAAGACCGAACTGGCTCATGTGATTGCCAGGGGTCTGCGAAAACACGGAATTTTTGCCAAGCCCATACACATAGATAACTACTACCGTATTCTTCCACTGGAACGCAAGGATTGGCGCATCAGCAACAGCATTGATGAATGTGTGGGATATGGGGAGTACGACTGGGACAGCATCAACAGAAATATTGAAGACTTTAAAGCAGGGCGAAAGGCCAGCATGCCCTGCGTTGATCTTGTTACCGAGCAAGTGGACACGCTAACCACTGATTTCGGAGATATTGACATGCTCATCATCGATGGTTTATACGCTATTAAAACCGAAGAGGCAGACCTCAGAGTATTCATCGAACTCACCTACCATGAAACCAAGAAGGCACAGTCTGATCGTGGGAAGGAACCACAAAATGAATACAGATGGGCCGTGCTGGAGCAGGAGCATAGGATGGTGCAGGCTTTGAGGGATTCAGCGGAGCTGCTGGTTTCAAAAGAATATGAGGTTGTGATGCTGGATGCTGGATACTAGATACTGGATACTGGATACTGGATGCTGGATACTGGATACTGGATACTGGATGCTGGATACTGGATACTGGATGCTGGATACTGGATGCTGGATACTGGATACTGGATACTGGATGCTGGATATTGGATATTGTATATTGCTTACTGTATTCTATATTCTTCTTTCCCAATCTTTATTAATCATTTGGATCTAATCAATAGTCATTTTCTTTTCAAGTCCAGCTTATCGCTCACGAACATCGTGGCGATGGCACCCAGGATCATAAATACGCCGGCCAGTATGAGAGAATATAGCGGATCGCCTCCGAAGAAATACTTCAGGATGAGACCACCTGTTATCCCGTTCACGATCTGCGGGATGGTGATCGACATATTAAACAATCCCATAAATACGCCCATGTGTTTTGCCGGGAGGGAGTTGGCCAGCATGGCATAAGGCATAGCCAAAATGCTTCCCCAGGCTATCCCTATCCCGATCATGGGTATCACAAGCAGATTGGCACTTGGAATGATGATGAATGACAAAAATGAGATCCCGCCCAGGCTCAGAGCAAGGGCATGAGTAGCCCTTCTACCTATCCTCTTAGCTACCCGGGGCAATGACAAAGCAATAACGGCAGAAACACCGTTGTAAATCCCGAACAATATTCCTACCCAGTCGCCTGCATCCTGGTAGCCTTCCGAAAATGGATCCATGGTGCCATAGAAATGTCTGGCCACAGCAGGAGTGGTGTATACCCACATTGAGAATAAAGCAAACCATGAAAAAAACTGGACCAACAGCAACTGGAGCATTTGCCTGGGAATCCTGAATTTCACCTTCTCCTCCTTTTGATCACCTTCATCTTCATAAAACTCAGGAGGATACTCTTTTGTACTTGTAACAGTCCAGATGATGGCCCCGAGAAGTACGGCCGCACCGAAATAAAAAGAAAACACAACATTAGGAGGAATAAGTCCTTCGGCTGATGCCTCCTTTGGGATCCCAAACCAGTTACCAAGAATGTATGGCAACCATGATCCTACCACCGCCCCGATGCCGATCAGGAGTGTCTGCATCGAGAAGCCGAGTGTATGCTGCTCTTCGGGTAACTTATCAGCCACCAGGGCCCTGAACGGTTCCATCGAAATATTGATGGAAGCATCCATGATCATAAGCAGGCCACCACCGATAAACATGGGAGCAATGAAGGTGGCCAGGTGAGGTGCATTGGGCATCAATATAAGAGCAGTACTGGTAAGAAAGGCTCCGGCAAGAAAATAAGGCCGCCTTCTGCCCAGACGGTTCCAGGTCTTGTCGCTGAAATATCCCACAATGGGTTGAACGATCATTCCGGTGATTGGAGCCACAAGCCAGAACCAGCTCAACTGATCTACCTCCGCACCAAAGGTTTGTAAAATACGGGAAGCATTGGCATTCTGCAATGCAAAGCCAAATTGTATCCCGAGGAACCCGAAACTCATGTTCCAGATCTGCCAAAAACTTAGTCTGGGTTTTTTCCTCATAAAAAAAATTATTGCTAAAATGGATTACTTTTTCTTCCCAGGCTTATTACGCTTCTTTGCTGCGTCTTCCAACCTCTTCTGGAAACTGGATTGCTTCTTCGGCTTTTTCTTATATTCCTGAAGCTTCTGATAGATCTTATCCTCGTTAATAGTCTTGCGGATCACAAACATCTGCGCGAAGGTGATCACGTTGGCAAGCAGGTAATAATAACTCAAACCCGAGGCATAATTATTGAACAGGCCAAGGAACATCAGCGGCATCAGATACATCATCGTTTTCATACCGGGCATCTGCTGTGTGCTGCTCATCATCTGGTTGTTCATCCAGGTATACAATATGGTTGATACGGTCATGAGCAGTGTAAACAAACTCACATGATCCCCATAGAAAGGAATGTCCCATGGCAGAGAGGCAATAGAGTCATAACTGGAAAGGTCATGTGCCCATAAAAAAGATTGTTGCCTCAACTCTATGGATGAAGGGAAGAACCTGAACATGGCGATCAGGATGGGAAACTGCAAGAGCATCGGCACACATCCTGCCATGGGGTTTACGCCAGCCTTTTTATACAGGCCCATGGTGGCCTGCTGCTTCTTCATGGCATCCTCCTTCTTCGGGAATTTCTTTGATATCTCATCAATCTCAGGTTTCAGAACCCGCATCTTGGCCGTAGACCTGTATGTCTTGTAGGCAATCGGGAACAAGACGATCTTCAGCATAATGGTAAGAAGCAGGATAACAATGCCATAATTCATTCCGTAGCTGCCCAGCCAGGCAAATACAGGGATGACTGCATAACGGTTGATCCATTGCAGAAGGAAGAAGCTCCATCCCAGCGGGATCTGGCGTTCCAGCTCAAGCTTATAGCTCCGCATAATATTGTAATCATTCGGGCCAAAATAGAACCTGAAATCAGTGCGGCTGTCATTAAATCCACCAACCGGCACATCCAGTGTGGCCATCATGGTCTTCAGGTAGCGTCCACTGTATGGATTTTCAGCCGTACTATGCGCAAGTTGTGGATTGTCAAAGTGCTCGTTATCGATGATCAATGTACTGGTAAAAAACCTTTGCTTCAATGACACCCATTGCAGCTTGTCATTAAAACTCTTTTCATCCTCATCGGATTCAGAAAGATAATCCACCTCATTATCGTTTGCCCTGAAATAAATGGTGGTGCCGCTCATCCTGTCCTGGGTTTTCTCCTGTCTTCTGAGAAAAGTTACCCAGTCAAGTTCCAGTATGGAAGGAATCCTTGCACTAATATCATTCCCAAGTCCTTTCAGGTGGAGGGAATAATCAAGCATATATTGATCACCATATATGGTGTAAACGTATTCAAAATATTTTTCAGGATTCAGTGCATCCGGAGAAGCATCAGCAAACAGTCGGAGAACCACCTGCGTTGAATCATCTCCGCTCACCCTGATAGATTTATCCCCAATGATATGCGTTTCAGGAAGAAAAGACTGAAAATACAGATCGCTGGTATTGAGATGAATACTTTGAGAGTAGAAGTTGTATCCAAATCTCGCAGAATCGGCATTAAAAAGGATCAAAGGCAGGGAATCGTATGTTTTATAATTTTTCAGCTCTACCGAAAATATCCGCCCTCCCCGCGTTGAGATCAGCATTTTCATTACATCATTCTCTATTGTAATGAATTCATCTTTTCCTTCCCCTGAAAGTGCAAATCCACCATAGGTGTTTCTTAGCTGGGAGTAATCAGAAGTGCTGTCGCCAATATTGAACTCCTCAGGTTCAGCAAGGGCCTGTTGTTCCAATGCAGTCGGTTGCTGGACTCTGTTGATGTCTTTAATAGAATCCTTGACATGCTTTTCTCTTTCCCGGTCCAGCTGTTCCTGTTGCTCCTGCCGTTGTTGTTCCAGTTCCTCCTCTGATGGTGACATCCAGTAACTCCACCCGATAAATATGGCAAAGATCAGCACCAATCCTAAAATCGTATTCCTGTTCATTTAAACGTTTTTATGTAATATGAGTTGGCAAAGATACTTTTTTTGAAATTAAATGTAATGAAAGTATTATTGCGAAGATGATGATTTACTGTGTTCAATGCAGGCTTTGACGAAACTGACGAACAAGGGATGCGGCCTGGCTACCGTGCTTTTATATTCAGGGTGGAACTGAACACCCACAAACCATGGATGGTCTGGAATTTCCATCATTTCAACAAGATTTTCATTGGGGTTGATTCCAACAGGTTTCATCCCGGCATTGCTATAATCATCAAGATATTTATTATTGAACTCATAGCGATGTCTGTGCCTCTCCCTTACATTCTCCTCACCATAAATGGAATATACTATGCTATCCTTTTCAATCCTGCAGGGATAAGCTCCGAGCCTCATCGTCCCTCCCTTGTCATCAATCGATTTTTGATCTTCCATAATGTCAATGACGGGATAAGGTGTATCCGCATTAAATTCTGTAGAATGTGCATCCTTTAATCCCATTACATTGCGTCCGAATTCCACCACGGCACACTGCATTCCAAGGCAAATGCCAAAGAAAGGAATCCTGTTCTTCCTGGCATAGCCAATGGCTGATATCTTTCCTTCTATACCGCGCTCACCGAAGCCCGGCGCTACAAGGATTCCGCTCAGGCCTTTAAGCAGATCAGAAACATTATCATCAGTAATATTTTCCGACTGTATGCTATGGACCTTTACCGAACATTCATTTTCTGCCCCTGCATGTATGAATGATTCCAGAATAGATTTATAGGCATCTTTGAGCTCGACATACTTTCCGACAAGGGCAATATTTACCACGCCTTTGGGATTTTTTAGCTTCCTCAGGAAGTTTTCCCAGTTCGTCAGGTCAGGGAAATTCGCCAGGGGCATTCCGGTTTTCTTCAGGATCTCTTCATCGAGTCCTTCATCTCTCATCAGGAGGGGAACATCATAAATGCTTTCTGCATCGATCGATTCCATTACTGATGAAATGGGTACGTTACAGAACAAGGATATCTTCTGTCTTATATTTTCACCCAGGTGCTTTTCAGAACGGCAAACAATGATATCCGGCTGCACTCCGGCCTCCAGCATGGTTTTTACGGAATGTTGTGTTGGTTTGGTTTTCAGCTCTTCCGCAGCAGCAAGATATGGAACCAGGGTCAGGTGGACCACAATGCAACTATTTCCAAGCTCAAAACGCATCTGCCTGATGGCTTCCACGTATGGCAGAGACTCAATATCACCAACGGTCCCTCCTACTTCAGTGATCACAAAGTCATAACGGCCGGTATCCCCCAGTATCTTAAATGAGCGTTTGATCTCATCCGTGATATGTGGAATAACCTGTACGGTCTTACCTAGATAATCACCATGCCTTTCTTTGTTGATCACCGTCTGGTAAATACGTCCTGTGGTCACATTATTCGCCTGCGAAGTGTGAACATTCGAAAAGCGTTCGTAATGCCCGAGGTCAAGGTCGGTTTCTGCGCCATCCTCCGTAACATAGCATTCTCCATGCTCATAAGGGTTCATGGTTCCGGGGTCCACATTGATATACGGATCGATTTTTTGCGTGGTTGTCGAGAATCCGCGAGCCTGTAACAGTTTGGCAATAGATGCCGTAATGATTCCTTTCCCTAATGATGAGGTTACGCCTCCTGTGACGAAAATGTACTTGGTATCAGACATGACTTGGATTTTATCTGAGTAATATTTATTTAATTAAAAAAGGGCAACCCGGTCAGAATTGCCCTGTTGCATGCAATTTCCTATTCATTAATAATACAGGAATCTCCTCACGCCTGCCACATGCTTGGCAAGTCTGATCACCTGTATGGTATAGCCGAATTCATTATCATACCAGAGATACAACACTATGTTCCTGCCATCGGCAGAGACCTGGGTAGATGGTGCATCGTATATCCCTGCAACCGGATCGCCTATGAAGTCGGTCGATACTGACTCGTTGGATGCAGAATATCTGATCTGTTCCACCAGATTGCCGTTAAGGGCAGCATCTTTCATGATGGCATCCAGATCCTCATTGTTCGTACTTTTGTTCACTGTGAGTGACAATAAGGCAAGAGACACATTGGGTGTAGGAACCCTGACGGCATTGGCCGTCAATTTCCCTTTTAGTGACGGAATGGCTTTGGCAGCAGCTGAACCGGCCCCTGTCGAGGTAATCACCATGTTCATGGCAGCAGAGCGCCCACGCCTTGGTTTTTTATGATAGTTATCGGTAAGATTCTGATCATTGGTATAGGCATGTATTGATTCTATATGTCCTTTTTCAATGCCGAGTTTTTCTTCGATCACGGACAGCGTGGGCACGATGGCATTTGTTGTACATGAAGCGGCGGAAAAGATATGTTCGTTTTCGATATCCAGCCCTTCATGATTTATGCCGTAAACAATGTTAGGAATATCCCCCCTGGCAGGTGCCGTCAGGATCACCTGGTTGATACCCTTAGCATTCAGGTGTCTTCCAAGGCCTTCTCTGTCTTTAAAAATGCCGGTATTATCAATGAGCAATGCATTGTGGATCCCTTCCGCCTCATAATCAATATCCTCGGGATTACTGCCCTCCAACATCTTAACAATGTGGCCATTGATAGTGATAGATTTGTTTTCAAAGTCTTCAATAACATTTCCCCTGAATGGGCCGTGCACTGAATCATGGCGTATAAGAGAAGCCCGTTTGGCAATATCTTCTTCATTTACTCTTCTGGTAACGACTGCACGTACCCTGAGTTGGCTACCGTTCCCCTGGATGATCAGTTCCCGCAGAAGTAACCTGCCAATCCTCCCGAAACCAAAGAGTACCACATCTATGGGCTTATAAAAGCCCGGATCTCTGTCAATGACATCTCTCAGCTTGTCGGCAATGAATTCATCCACATTTGTATACTTGTCCTTCTCTTCCATCCACTCTTTGTCCAGTTTGCCAATGTCAAGACGCGCATCGGAAATATCAGCCCTGTATATGGCTTCGGCTATGGTATGAGAGTCCTTGATGTCCAATTGATAACCCAGTATATTGGTTGCATAGGAATGCTTAAAAAGGATAACGCTGGCACTGCGGTCAATCAACTGGTTTCTGAATAATATAAGTTCGACATTCTTGTCGAGGAAAAGCTTTCCCACCAGGTTGACAAACTCCAAAGCAATTTTTTCATCATCGATCCAGCTTTTCAATGATGATTCAAAACGGTTTACGCCCATTGTAATATGTTTTATGAATAGTTTATGAAAACACCAGGCAAAACACACAAAATTTCACCTGATCCCTTTGAGTTTCAAAAGTATAAAAAAAGGGATAACAAAAACTTTTTGTTATCCCTTTTTTATTGAAATTTTTTCCTCATTCTCCGAGGTATGCTTTCAGCAGCTTACTCCGGGACGTATGTTTAAGGCGCCTGATGGCTTTTTCCTTGATTTGTCTTACTCTTTCACGGGTCAGGTCAAACTTGGCGCCGATCTCCTCCAGGGTCATTCCATGTGCCATCCCAAGACCGTAATAGAGATTAATAACATCCCTTTCCTTGTCGGTGAGGGTAGCAAGCGAGCGCTGGATCTCCTTATTCAGGGATTCACGCATCAGGTCATTGTCCGTTTTAGGAACGTCATCGCTGATAAACACGTCAAGGAATTTTGTGTCTTCTTCCTGGTTAATCGGTGCATCCACCGACACATAGCGGGTGGTGATCTTCATCGCCTTGTCCACTTTGTATTCCGGGAGTTCCATCAGCTCTGCGATCTCATCCACCAATGGTGCTCTTTCGAAGCGTTGCTCCAGGCGTGAGGTAGCCTTTTTAATTTTATTCAGCGAACCCACCTGGTTCAATGGCAGCCTTACCAGCCTGGATTGCTCAGCAAGGGCCTGCAATATTGACTGGCGGATCCACCATACCGCATATGATATAAATTTAAACCCGCGGGTTTCGTCAAATCGCTTTGCTGCCTTGATCAGTCCCAGGTTCCCTTCATTGATAAGGTCAGGAAGACTAAGCCCCTGATTCTGATATTGCTTAGCAACAGAAACAACAAAACGCAAGTTTGCTTTCGTAAGTTTTTCGAGCGCATCCTGATCTCCTGAGTGAATTTTTTTGGCAAGTTCGACCTCTTCTTCGGCGGTAATCAACTCCTCTTTGCCAATATCCTGCAAATATTTATCAAGGGAAGCAGTTTCGCGGTTGGTTATAGATTTCGTGATTTTTAATTGTCTCATAATTCTTCTGCCTCTAAATCAGATATCCCCTGACAATTTTGTGTAATCATCTCGATGGGAAACGTGCAAAGGTACAAAATTTAAAGTCCTTTTGAAAGTATTTAACGAATTAATTTCCTAAAAAATTGTTAATTATTTAAAAATAGTCTAAATTATTTCCCGGATTCAAATATTACCTTCATGCTATAAGGAAAAATCCCTGAAATCCTGAGTTGCTCCCTGTTTTGGTTCATGGCTGCCTCAAGGCCTGAATTGTTAAGTCCGGAATCCGGCAATTTTTTTTATCTTTGTTAGGCAATTGCCACGAAATATTGCATGAAAATCGCATTTGAAAAATATCACGGAACGGGAAACGATTTCATTCTTGTTGACGTCAGAAACCATGCCGTCTCCATTCAGCCTAAGCAGATCGCAAAACTGTGTAACAGGCATTTCGGAATAGGGGCTGACGGGCTGATCCTGCTCGACAAAGCAGAGGGATACGATTTCATGATGAGATATTTCAATTCAGATGGCAATGAATCAAGTATGTGCGGGAACGGTGGGAGATGTATTACTGCATTCGCCCGACGGCTGGGGGTCATCGACAAAAATGCCCGTTTTCTTGCACCGGACGGAGAACATCATGCCCTTATTCTATCAGAGGAGGGCAGCAATTATTACGTCAGCCTTGCCATGCGTGACGTAGTTCTGGCAGAATGGCAGGATGATACCATCTTTCTGGATACAGGATCTCCGCATTTCGTAAAGATCAGCAAGGGCCTGGATCAGGTGAATGTTGACCAGGAAGGAAGAAAATTGCGGAATGACCCACAATTCGGTGCAGAGGGCACCAACGTGAATTTCATTGAAGAAAAGGAGGGCCTTTTACATATCCGCACCTTTGAAAGAGGTGTGGAAGAAGAAACCCTTTCCTGTGGCACAGGTGTTACAGCCGCCGCACTGGGATGGGCTTTAAAAAACAAGAAGAAGGACAGAATTGAAGTAAATGCACGAGGCGGAAGACTCTCAGTGAAATTCTTACAGAATAAGGATAGCTTTACCGATATTCGTTTAGAAGGGCCTGCAATTTTCGTGTTTGCAGGTGAAACAGATATTTAAAGATTATAGAAGATGAGATCAGAAAATTTACAACTCAGGGCTCTGGAACCCACTGATATTGATCTCCTTTACCAATGGGAAAATGACACATCAGCCTGGCACCTCAGCAGCACCCTCACCCCATTCTCCCGCTTTGCACTTGAACAATATGTTATAAACGCCGGTGAGGACATCTTTGCAACAAAACAGCTCCGCCTGATGATCGATGTTCATTCCGGGCAGACAACGATAACAACAGGATGCATAGATCTTTTCGATTTCGACCCTGTCAACCTCAGGGCCGGCGTCGGCATCATGATCATTAAAGCGGAAAGAGAAAAAGGTTATGCTTCCGAGGCACTGGACCTGATGATCGACTATGCCTTTAACAAACTCAGACTCCATCAACTATATGCTAACGTTATTGCAAAAAATGTTGCAAGTATTGATTTATTCAAAAAGAAACATTTTATTGTAATTGGAGTAAAAAAGGAATGGATTATCTCGGAAAATAATTGGGAAGATGAATATATGATGCAACTGATAAACCCAACTGCTTAATTATTCTAAATCTGACATGACTTATTATCATTCAAAATACGGAGGCAGAAGAAAAAAGGGAAAACGCCCTTTCTGGGTGAAAGTAGTATTCTGGCTGCTGACTCTATTGATCCTTGCCGCACTGCTTGCAGCATATTACCTTTACAGGGCAATTTATACCAACAATGTATGGATTCCGGAAGGTAAGACCGTATCAGTCATAATACCGACTGATGCCAGCTATGATGATGTAAAAAATATACTTTATGGCAAGGGGATCATCGTTAGCCGTTATTCATTTGAATGGCTTGCAGCCAGAAAGAAATACCCGGACCTGGTGAAGCCTGGACATTATGTTATTCATGAAGGCATGAGCAATGATGAGCTGATCAATATGCTCAGGATGGGACAACAAACACCGCTTAATGTGATCTTCAATAATATCAGGACCAAAGAACAACTGGCACAGCAGATATCCCTTCAGATTGAAGCTGATTCTGCCACACTGATGGCCCTGATGGATGATTCGGTATATATGGGCCAAATGGGGCTCTCCACCGAGGCAGCCACTGCATTGTTTATTCCCAACACTTATGAGTTATACTGGAACACTTCCGCCAGGCAATTTATGGATCGGATGTATATTGAATATAAAAAATTCTGGGAAGGAAACAGAAGTGAAAGAGCAATTGCCATAAATATGAGTAAGGCGGAAGTGGTTATCCTGGCCTCCATCATTGAAAAAGAGAGTAATAAGAACGATGAAAAACCTGTCATTGCCGGAGTGTACATCAACAGGCTGGACAGGCACTGGTTGTTACAGGCAGATCCCACTCTGGTATATGCTTCCGGTGATTTTGGAATGACAAGGGTATTGAATGTGCACAAAAAAATCGACTCTCCTTATAATACATACATGTACGCAGGGCTTCCACCGGGCCCCATATGCATCCCTTCAATTGCTTCCGTTGATGCGGTGCTGAACTACGAAGATCACGATTACTTATTTTTCTGTGCAAAGGACGATATGTCAGGTTATCATGTTTTTGCAAAATCGATAACACAACACAACAGAAATGCCCGCCGATACCGTAGGGCTCTGGAAAACAAAAAATAGAAAGCAGCACCGGCTATGATGACTTATTTAACTGATTTCTTCAGAATCATGGCCATAAAATCAAAGCGGTTTGTTCTTGCTTTTCTGGTCGTAATATTGTCCATTCCCTCAATCAGCCAACACGATTCAACTGAAGTCAACAAAAAGCGACTCAACTTTTTACTTATCGGAGGAGCTGCAACTTATACAGTTAGCATGGTCGGATTATATCATTTATGGTATAAGGATTATCCGCAGTCATCCTTTCATTTTATCAATGACAACAATGAGTGGATGGGACTTGATAAACTCGGGCATGTCACCACTTCCTACTGGATTGGAAGGATTAGCTATCATTCATTAAGATGGGCCGGAGTAAAGGAAAAACATGCCATATGGTATGGCGGATCAGCTGGCTTGTTATTTTTAACAACCATAGAGATCTTTGATGGATATTCTGCCGAATGGGGAGCTTCCGCAGGCGATCTTATCGCCAATGCAGCAGGTACCGGACTGTTTATTGGCCAGCAGCTGGGCTGGCACGAACAAAGGTTAAGCATCAAGTTTTCTTATCATGCAACGGAATATGCACAATACCGTCCTGACGTGCTGGGGAGAACCCCTGTTGAAAGGATTATAAAGGATTACAATGGGCATACTTTCTGGCTTTCCGGGAATATTCATTCCTTTCTCAGGGAGAGTTCAAAATTTCCGAAATGGCTGAATGTTGCCATAGGATATGGCGCGAAAGGTATGCTGGGGGGTACTGAAAACCTACCTGAATATGAGGATAAACCTGTTCCGGAGTACAAACGTACCAGCCAGTATTATCTTTCACTGGATGTGGATCTTACAAGGATCCCTACCCGCTCAAAGGCACTAAAGGGCCTGTTCACCATCCTCGGATTTATAAAAATTCCTTTGCCCACCCTTGAATACAATGCCGAAGATCAATTTATATTCCATATTCTGTATTTTTGACACATGCAAAATAAGAAAACAATTCTCTGGGACTGGAACGGCACCTTACTGGATGATACCCGGATATGCATTGATGCAATTAATATACTCCTTAAGGAGCGCGGGAAGAATGAGATCAACGAAAGCATCTACCGTAACATTTTTACCTTTCCCGTCAGGGATTACTATGCCAGGGCTGGCTTCGACTTTGATGAAGAAGCTTTTGAAAAACCTGCACTTGAGTTCATTGAGTATTATGAAAAGATGATCAGGAAAGCAATGCTTTATTATGATGTAAGGGAAACCCTGAGTGCTTTTCGTGACAGTGGATATCATCAGATTATCCTATCAGCCATGCAGCAGGATTTTTTAAACACACTGGTCACCCGGCATAAAATTGAGCATTTCTTTTCCCATATTTCCGGAATTGACAACCATTATGCTGCCGGCAAAGTGGAAAATGCACGCAGGCTTCTTGCAAAACTTGAGGGAATGACTGGCGAAATATGCCTTGTTGGTGATACTATACACGACTACGAAGTAGGCCATAAACTGGGAATCAGGGTTATTCTTGTTTCAAGGGGACATCAATCCGAGGAAAGACTCAAAAAAACAGGCTGTGAGGTAGTAAAAAATCTATCGGAAGTCAGGAAGCTTTTATAAATTTGTTTCAAGAATATTATCATAATAACACTGCTTATGAAGAAGTTTAATCGTGTTGAAGATATCATTAACAATAAGATCATAAAGCCCGGCAGTGTGATTTATACTGCCGGCAATGCCGCAGCACCACAAGTGTTACTCAATCAGTTTGCAGCCGATACATCTATCGTAAACGTGGAAATGCTAAGCGTTTTGCTGCTTGGCGATATTGCCGGGATATTTTCTAAAGAGGTATGTAAACGTATTTATCACAGGATCATCTTTAACGGGCCTCATTCGCGGGAAGCTATAAATGATGGCAGGGCCACTTACCAGCTCATTCACCTTTCGGATATCCCGCGGCAACTCCGGCAATACATCAAACCAAACATTGTCCTTCTTCAAGTCAGTGGTCCTGACAATGGTGGAAATTACAGTTACGGGACAACTGTGGAAGGAGTAAAAGCAGCTGTTGATGCCGCCAGAGCCAATGGTGGAATAATCCTAGCAGAGTGCAATAAGCAAATGCCTTTTGTCCTCGGAACAACCATACACAGTTCCGCTATCGATTTCCTCATCGAAACCGATTATGCGCTGCCATTGAGTCCGGTACACGAGCCGGATGAAAGGGCCATCAGGATTGGAAGGCTTATCGCTGAACTGTTCATCAAAGACGGGAGCACACTCCAATATGGTATCGGGGAAGTACCTGAAGCGGTAACCACGGCTATTATTAATAAGGGGGTAAAAGATCTCGGGATCTATACCGAGTTATTTTCAGATTCAATGCGCACACTCGTGGAGAAGAGGATTGTGAACAACCGTTTTCTCAGGAATAGTTTTTCTGTTTCCACCATTTTCCTTTCAAGCGAGTTAAAAGGATACGAATGGCTGCATTTTAACAGTTCTGTCCAGAGCAGGCCTTCAGATCAAACCAACAGCGTTATGTACATCTCGGCACAGCCAAAAATGACCGCCATCAATTCGGCCATGGGAGTTGACCTGCATGGAAACATATGGGCAGACTCCCTGGATGCCAGGAAAATATACAGTGGTATCGGCGGACAGGCAGATTTTTTGCGCGGATCATATCTCTCCGAAGGGGGCACCCCGATCATCGCCCTCAAGTCCACAACAGAAAAAGGCCAGCCTAAGATCATGGATAAGTGCCCGGAGGGGATTACTACCACAGCCATTGCCGCTGATCCAATTGTAATTGTTACAGAGTATGGGGCATTCAACCCCCGCGGGCTGAACCTCTCCGAACATGCCATCGGAATTGCACACCTTGCAGATCCGGAGCAACGTGATCGTTTATTAAAACTGATATACGACAGTAAAGCTTTTCATAAGCCCCGACAGGCACTAAAAGATGTTAGTCCGAAAGGATTTGTTGCTTACGATACAGTATTTAACTGATCATCAGGAAGGATGATTAACGGATCCTGGACTCAAACTTTTCCGTTTTCTTCAGCCGGCCTTCTTTGTAAGTTTCTTTTTTTATGGTCTCACCCCTATCTGAAAAGTACATCCATATTCCATCCTTAAAATTATTCACATACAAACCCGAAACCTCCACTACCCCGTTCTGGTAATAAACCAGCATCAGGCCTTCCAGCTTATCATTGACATAGGTGGCTTTCAGTTTTAATTTACCATCCGTAAAATATTGCTTCCAGACACCCTCCTTTATCCCGTTTTTATAAGGAATCTGCTCCACAATCTCGCCACCCGGAAAATAATTATATACCATCCCATGGAGTTCCCCGTCTTCGTAATACTCCGTTGAAAGAAGAGCGGCATCAAAATCACTGTAATAGTTCCAGGTGCTGTCTTTTTTTTGATCCAGGTAGTTGCCTTCAGCCATGAGCCTGGTATTATTGTGATATACTTTTGTTCGTGACCTGCGTCCGTTGTCAAACATTTCCGAAACGGCTTTTACTTTTCCGTCAGTATAATAATATGTAAAGGTACCCAGCGGGATGCTGTTGATAAAACGGCCCTCAAACTTCAGGTTCCCGTTCACGTCGTAAGCCTTCCAGTTTCCCTGTTTACGACCTTTGTCATCCACCTGGTTGATGTTAACATTAGCAAATTCCTGCGCAAAAGCCATTGTCACGAAGAAAGAGAGAAAGATGAAGGAGATAATATTTTTCATTACATTTTTATATGTTAACGTCAGTTCCAGGGAATTATTAGATCGTAGTTTTTTTCTGTACATTTGTTCCGGGTCGATATAATTTTTTTTGCAAATATACGCAAGCGCATGAAAAAAATTATACAGAGGCTCCCTCTGACCTGAATAATTATTTTTTCTCAGAGGAAAACCTTAATAATCTGATATCTGTGAACACTTATTCATCAAGGCTTTTAGAACAGTGTGTCAATGAGCTGGCAAAACTTCCGGGGATTGGCAGGAAGACAGCATTGCGCCTGTCACTGCATCTGCTGCAACAGGACCCTGCCAATGTTGAAAGTCTTTCCCATGCCCTTCTTGAAATGAAAAACAATATCCGGCATTGCAGGATATGCGGGAACCTTTCTGATGCTGAAGTATGCCAGATCTGCGACAATTATAAGAGAGATAAAGACATTGTTTGTGTTGTATCTGATATCAGGGATATACTTGCCATTGAAAAGACAGCACAGTATAATGGAGTGTATCATGTTCTGAACGGAATCATCTCCCCTATTGATGGTGTTGGCCCGGGCGATCTCAACATCGAATCCCTGGTAGAAAGGGTTGCCAAAGGAGAGATCAGAGAGATTATTTTTGCGCTGTCCAGTACCATTGAAGGAGATACGACCAGCTTTTATCTCTTCAGGAAGATCCAGGATCATAACGTTTCAGTTAGCACTATTGCAAGAGGTATTTCCGTAGGTGATGAACTTGAATATGCCGACGAGGTTACGCTGGGCCGGTCTCTGTTAAACCGGACACCTTATCAGAGTGAAGTAAAATAGAGACTATGGGACTGTGAGACTGTGGGACTGTGAAACTGTGGGAATTTAAGACTGAGGGAATTTGAGAGCTGAATAATTTAAAATTTAAAACTCAAAATTCAAAACTACTTATTCCTTTTCCTCCCCATTATCAGTAAAAAGGTCAAGCTGGTTTTCAGTGATGTAATACTCCTCCGGAACATCATTAGTATAATTGCTGATGTATGGC
>JAIOSQ010000118.1 GCA_021107535.1 Bacteroidales bacterium
CTTACAGCCAGTATGTGAAAAACATTGCTTTGCTGAACCTTATGCAGATGGCAAAAGGGGAAGAGCGTTACTCTATGATGGACGATAATTCCTGGAACATGGTCCTCGGAAAAGCCGGTAAGCTTCCCGGCCCTCTGGCTCCGGAAATTATTGAATTGGCCAAAAAACAAGGCCGCGAATTCTATAAAGGAGTACCACAGGATGCTTATCCGGATGTCCTTGATGAATACCGCAAGGAGATGAAGAAAAATGGTTGGGAAACCGGTGAGGATGATGAAGAACTTCTTGAGTTTGCCATGCACGAAGACCAGTATCGTGACTATAAGTCCGGAGCAGCAAAAGAACGCTTCGAAGCTGATCTGCAAAAAATGAAAGCACAAAAATCAACAACCAAAACAAGTATAGCCGTGAATGAAAAAACAGCACCAAACCGGGATTCCTACAACAAAGATGAAGTAAGCGCTGACACAGCCATGGTTGCTTACTTGCTCTATACACTGAACGGAGAAAAGAAGGTAAATGAATATAAGCCCCGGAGTATTGATGTGTGGAATTCGATTGGATACTGGAGAAGCCAACATAAGGTAGAACTTACCTATGACGAAAAGGCCATTGAGATCCCCATTAAGAAAGTGGATGAAAAGACATGGGAATTTGCCTTAAACGGGGAAAATATTATCGCTTCGCTGGAATATCTTGACAAAAGCGAAATTGATTTTAAGGCTGGCGATGAAAGCTATTTTGCCCAAATCTCAAAAGGCGAAGGTGAATATGCAAAGGTGAGCATAAACGAAGGAGATTTCCAGATGTACAGGAATGACCTGCTTGACACTGAGCTTTCAGCCGGAGCAGGGGGTGATTCATTAGATGCCGGAAACCATATCGTATCACCAATACCGGGTAAGGTCTTTAAAATCAATGTGAAACCGGGAGGTAAGATCAAAAAAGGCCAGGTGGTGGTGGTGATCGATGCCATGAAAATGGAGAATAATATCACCTCCAAGAGAAATGCTGTGGTAAAAAGCATTCTCGTGAAACTCAATGAAATGGTGGAGGTAAACACTGCACTTGTTGAACTGGAAGAAGAGAAAAAAGAAGAGAAAAAAGAAGAGAAAAAATAGTTTTTTATAAGACTGTTATAATCGTAGATGTTTATTAGTTATTGCGACCAAAGGGAGAAATCTATTCTAAATTTTTAATATAGATTTCTCGCGTACGCTCGAAATGACTCCGTTATAAATCTTATAAGATAATCTCCAAAAACCAAAGATCAATGAATTTCGAGCTTACCGAAGAGCAGCAAATGATCCGAGATACAGTGCGGGATTTTGCTGAACGCGAGATCAAACCACTTGCACAAGAGTTAGATGAAAAAGCTGAGTTTTCCTATGACATTACAGCAAAAATGGGTGAACTTGGTATTTTTGGAATGTATCTTCCTGAAAAATACGGAGGCCAGGACCTGGATACCCTGTCTTATATCATTGCCGTTGAAGAGTTGGCACGCATCGACAGTTCGCAGGCAGCTACCCTTGCTGCCCATAATTCCCTCGGCATAGGCCCGATCTATTATTTTGGCACCGAGGAGCAAAAAATGAAGTACCTGCCACAGCTTTGTACCGGGAAAGCCCTCTGGGGCTTTGGCCTTACAGAAGCCAATGCCGGATCCGACTCACGGGGCACTAAAACAACAGCGAAGCAGGATGGTGATGAATGGGTGATTGACGGTTCCAAGATCTTTATCACAAATGGATCTGCCGATATCAATATAGGAAGTGCAGTGCAGGTAGTGAGCGGTGAAGAAAATGGTAAGAAGATATTCTCCACTATCCTTGTGGATAAAGGAACTCCCGGATTCAAGACCGTAGCTATGCACGGTAAGATGATGTGGCGAGCCTCAGATACTGCCGAACTGTATTTTGATGATTGCCGTGTGCCAAAAGAGAACCTTCTCGGTAAGATCGGCCAGGGTTCAAAGATTATGCTCAGCACCCTTGATAATGGACGGTTATCCATTGCAGCAATGGGACTCGGACTTGCACAGGGTGCATTTGAACTTGCCCGTGATTATGGCAATGAAAGAAAACAATTCGGGAAACCGGTTAATCAGTTCCAGGTAAATGCTTTCAAGCTTGCTGATATGGCACTGAAGATAGAGCTGGCACGCAACCTGCTTTATAAAGCATGCTGGCTGAAAGATGCAGATAAACCCTTCGGAAAAGAATCTGCCATGGCTAAACTATATTGCTCAGAGATCGCTAAAGAAGTAGCAGATGAAGCAGTACAGATCCACGGGGGCTACGGACTGATGAAAGATTACGACATTGAACGCCATTACCGTGACCAGCGCCTGCTCCAGATCGGAGAAGGCACCTCGGAGATACAGAGGTTGGTGATTGCGAGATACATCAACAACTAGATTTACAATTCTGTATGTACAATTCTGTATTTACAATTTGATTTGTCGATTTTAGATTGGGAATTTCAATATTGTTTGGCTAGCGCGCGATTGCATCGCGTGCAACATTATAGAACGTTTTGTAACGCATAGCTGTTTATCCAAATACAAAATCAATATGGAGTATAAAAAACTATGGACCCCTTCTCCTGACTGCTCAGAGCATTCCGGAATGAAGGACTACATGGATCATGTGAATGAGAAATACGGAAAATCATTTACCGCCTATGATGAACTCTTTAGGTGGAGCGTAAACAATATCGCAGATTTCTGGGGCTCATTCTGGCATTTCAGCGGCATGAAGTATTCCAAAGATTTTAACACTGTAGTGGATGATCCGAAGAAGATGCCGGGGGCGAAGTGGTTTGAAGGGGCACGATTGAACTTTGCTGAAAATCTCTTATCCCGCAGGGATGAGAAAACAGCCATCATCTTCAGGGGTGAATCGGAAGTTGAAAGGAGGATCAGCTACGCTGAACTATATGATCAGACACACAGGGTAGCTGAAGGATTGAGAAAACTTGGTGTTCGGAAAGGTGACTGTGTGGCAGGCTTCATTCCCAATATGCCGGAAGCCATCATTGCAATGCTGGCGGCATCATCCATCGGTGCCATATGGTCCTCTTCATCTCCCGATTTTGGGATCAAAGGCGTGCTTGACCGTTTCAGCCAGATCGAACCCAAAGTTGTTTTCGCTGCCGACGGATACTATTATAAAGGAAAGATCTTCGATTCTCAGGAGAAGCTGAAAGGCATCCTGGATCAATTGCCTTCCGTTGAAAATGTAGTGCTGATCAATTATACAGCTACAACAAATACTGCTCTCGTACCCAATTCCATGACATGGGAAGAGCTTGCCCGGCCTGTTGAAGGAGAGATGACCTTTGAGCAATTGCCCTTTGACCATCCGCTCTATATTATGTATTCATCCGGAACCACAGGCTTACCGAAGAGCATCGTCCATTCTGCAGGAGGTACCCTGATACAACATTTAAAAGAATTAATGCTTCACAGTAACCTGCAGGAAGACGATATGATCTTCTATTTCACTACCTGCGGGTGGATGATGTGGAATTGGTTTATCAGCAGCCTGGCCGTAGGAGCTACCATTGTTTGCTTTGATGGCAATCCCTTCCATCCGGGCCCCGATGCCCTGCTGCATATGGCGAAAGAACTGGATGTTACCATCTTCGGTACCAGTGCAAAGTACATTGCAAGCCTTGAAAATGCCGGGGTAGACCCAAAGAATATTTGTGCTTTTCCATCCTTGAAAGCGATTCTCTCCACGGGCTCTCCGCTTACCGACGAGAGCTTCGAATATGTGTATAAAAAATGGAAAGAGGATGTTCAGTTATCTTCTATTGCCGGAGGTACTGACATCATATCCTGTTTTATGCTGGGGAATCCGATGATTCCTGTTTATATGGGAGAAATACAATGCCGCGGCCTTGGCATGGATGTCGACAGCTTTGATGATTTCGGAAAGAGTATCACCGGAAAGCAGGGGGAACTGGTGTGTAAATCTGCTTTTCCATCGATGCCCATATATTTCTGGAATGACCCGGAAGGGAAAAAGTACCACGATGCCTACTTTGATGTTTATGACGGCATCTGGCGGCATGGTGATTATATTTTGCTCAGTGAACATGGTGGCGTTACCATGTATGGGCGCTCAGATGCCACCCTTAATCCGGGAGGTGTGAGGATTGGCACTGCCGAGATCTATAATGTGGTGGAGAACATGGAGGAGATAGAAGATTCTGTGGTTATCGGCCAGACAAAGAAAGGCGATGAACGTATATTACTTTTCGTGAAACTCAATAAAGGATATACCCTGGATGATGAATTGAAGATCAAGATCTCCAAATTGATCCGCAGCAGCTGTAGTCCCCGCCATGTGCCTGCCATCATCATGGAAACCCATGGAATACCCTATACCCTTAATGGCAAGAAGGTAGAGATCGCCGTAAAGAAAGCCTTTATGGGAGAGGAAATCAAGAATAAGGATGCCCTGGCAAATCCGGAGGTGCTTGATTTCTATGGAGAAATCAGGGGCTTGGATACATAACCTGCCGAAACATTTGCGTAGGCAGGATTAGCCGGTATCTGATATTCGATGTTTGATTGGGTTTTCGATTCCCAATTTTGGATTAATATTTCGTTCCTAC
>JAIOSQ010000147.1 GCA_021107535.1 Bacteroidales bacterium
CACATCTGTATTGTGTAAGGTTATACAGCGCCCAGTCATAATCGTCGTTTAAATCTACCGGGGTGATGATAAAACTCAGCAGACCCGATTCCTGAACAGTAAACTGATACCATACACTGTTGATCTCACCCCAGAGGCAATCATAGGGGCAATCCTGCCCCGTCCCCACTTCATTCGGATAATTACCAACACCGTTTGATGTAAGAGGCTGGAAATAATATGCCTCGCACACAGGTATAGCACCCAGGCAATCGCCTGTGGTAGGAGTTTGAGAATAACTTACATTTGAAGTAAGAGAGAAGAGGAGTACCCCTGTACAGGTCAGACCGATTATGAGTTGTTTTACTTTTTTCATGCTGATGCAATTTGGCCTGTTCGTTCTCATCAATAATTCTCCACTAAATTAGGAAATATTTTGCAAAATCGCAAGAAATATATATTAACATTTTCTATTCCCTGCACAATACCAACACCCTCTCCCAGGCCCGGAATATTGCAAATAGTGTAATATATTCTGAACAAATTTGGATATAATGGCGGAAAATGTTTGAAATAAATCATAAACTTTTCAACAGGCTCATTTTATGAAACTATCAGAAACTCATTTAAATAGAGACAATCTAACATCTGAACAGTCGGCGTTTTTCATTTTGAAATTAATCGAATTTTGGAAATACGTTAATTTTGTTGTATATTTCGGTGCTCAAATTTTATTAATTACATAGAAGTTCTCCTGAAGAATACCCAAGTTCTGACAAATTAAAGGCCCATTCTTCATAAGCGCCTTCAGGAAACTTTGCATTACGATACGCCCAATGAAATACATTTCTGGACTATTTGCCATAGCCATGGTAGTAGGATTATTATCCTGTGAAAAGAAAGAAGAGACACAAGAACCTTTTGCATCATTTGATGTCAGCCCTTCTTATGGCTCAGTTTCTACAATATTCATTTTTGATGCTTCGGACAGTTATGCTGAATCTGGCTCACCCGATGATTTGCAAATCAGATGGGACTGGGATGGTGACATGACGTTCGATACAGAATATTCTCCCTCCATGATAAGGAAACATCAATTTAATTATCCCGGCACTTACAAAGTGGTCCTGGAAGTTTCAAACTCAGATGGATGGAGTAGCAGGCAGAGCACAGTGATTGATATTTTTGCGGACAGTATCCCACCGCAGGCTTACTTTTCTGTCACACCTGACACCAGCTGCGTAAATACAATTTTGTATTTCTGTGCTGCTGCTTCTGTCAGCAATTTAAACACTCCGTCCACTGAACTGCAATTCCGCTGGGACTGGAACAACGACGGAATCTGGGACACACCATACATGCCCGACACTTCTATCTATCATAAATATACTGACTTCGGCAATTTCAAGATCATATTGGAAGTTAAGAACAGCGTAGCACTGACAGATACTACCAGCAGGAAGATCTTCGTTTATGATATTTAGTACCTTTGTGTGACCGGCTAAGCCGGATCCTGGATTTCAGGATCAATTTTTCCAACAATAATTATATGAGATTTTTATTATCTGTTATCCTTATTTCTATATTCTCCTTAACATCAAATGCCCAGTATAAGATTGAAGGTACCATGGAAGCTTATCTCCATAAAAAACTCATTTTACTGGAATTTTTCGGTGACAAACACATGTTCGTCGATTCAACACAGACCGATGGCAACGGGTGGTTCAGTTTCGACATGGATGAAAAAGATCCCGCAGGCCTGTATTCGCTTGCGATTGGGAAGACGCCTCTTTTTAATCTCATCTATAATCATGAGAATGTAAGCCTGAGGTTTGAGGCCGGCAAATCGGGCCTTCCGGAGTTCATATTTTCAATTGAGAACCTGATCTACTACGACTACCTTGTTCAATCGGAGAAATACAATCACAAAGCCGGACAACTTAGCGATATTCTCCGTTTTTACCCGGAGACCGATAGTTTTTATCATTACACTGAGGATTACTTTCAGAGTGTGCAAATGGAATTCAGGGAATATACCAGGAGGATCATAAGGGAATACCCCGGAATGTATGTTACGGGAATAATCAAGAGTGACAGGCCCGTGATGATCCCAGCGGACATGAACTGGGACGAATACATTGCTTTTATGCAGTCGCATTACCTGGACGAGACGAATTTCAATGATACCAGCCTGCTAAGCAGCAATGTACTGACAGGCAAAGCCATAGATTACCTTGGTTTCTATACCCTTAACAATGGGAATAAGGACCTTCAGGAACATGTATTCATACAAGCTGTTGATACCATACTGAACAAGGCCATGGTGAATGGCAAAGTATTTAATTTTTTGATGCAATATCTTATTGAAGGCTTCGATATGTATGGATTTGACCAGGTAATATCACATATCGCTGAGAATTATGAGCCTGCCGGCACATGTGTTGACGAGGAGCGGAAATCGGAGCTTGAAAAAAGGATGGAAAACCTGCGCAGGCTGGCTGTCGGAAATATTGCCCCTGACATTATCATTGAAGGTATCTTCGGAAACAAAACAACACTTGCAGACATCGATAAGGATCTGACAGTAATCCTGTTCTGGGCAAGCTGGTGCCCGCATTGCAATTCCATGATCCCGGGGCTTAAAGAACTCTATCATGCTCCCGGGCTTCCCGATTTTGAGATCCTGGCCATATCCATCGACACCAGTGCAAGCGACTATAGCATGGCCCTTGCCATGAACACTACGCCCTGGATCAATTATACCGAACTTAAAGGATGGAATTCACAAGCAGCTGAGGATTACAGCATCTATGCCACACCCACCATGTTCATCCTCGACCGCAACAGGAAGATCCTGGCCAGGCCGGTAAGTGTTTATGATTTGAAGATTGCGCTGGGGAAGATTGCCGGAAGTCAGCAGTGAGAATAGTTTTGAGTTTTGAGTTTTAAGTTTTCTTGGAATTTGGATTTTGAAGGTTTGGAGTTTAATAATGGGGGTCCTTCCTCTCTTCGTTCGTCAGGATGACCGGTACGCATTACAGGCGTCTACATATCACTACTCCTCCATTAATACCCTTAAAGCAAAAATGCCACACCTCGCACATCAAAAATCGAAAATCACATTGTACATACAGAATTTCAAACACAGAATTGCAAATTATCCTGTTCTGGAATCAAGTACTTGCTTTCCTTCGATATTATGTGTTCACTTATAACGGAATCTCCAAAATATCCTCGAAAACATGTCTTACTCAAAAGTTGGGGGCTTTAACTTCAAGTGAACTCAGCCAAACAAATAAGATAAATGAAATTAATAGAATATATGTAAGTATTGTAAATAAATTGACCAATCGTTTGATTTTATTAAGATCGGCATTATTTTCCTTACTCAAGATCGGAATTATGTAGAAATATGAAAAAGTTTTATAAAACCGATCTTTGGAGGATAAATGCATACATTTTAAATACTCTCCAATATTAGTTGCTTCCCCATTTACCAAAAGATCATATTTGTGCTTAAAATAATGTCTGATCGCTGCGGCTAATCCCACGGAGGCCATTAATATTAAACAAAGCATATCTATGGTTATCATACAATATTAACTGTTTATTAATACTTACCAAATATACCAATTCCCCTTGCAACAACCAAAACCTGTCTGCTAAGACAGCCTAATCATTATGAATAGTACTTAGGTATTACCTGCCTTGGATACCATTATTGTTTAGGAATATCTTGTATCCTTAGTACTCGATCCTTATACACTATACGTTCTGTTTCAATTTGTTTTTCCCTACTGTACATTTCGATTAACAGCCGGCTAACAGTTAGGTTAAAGAAAAACCTTGGATCTTTTTCAGGTTTAAACTTCTCAGGCAATTGGTGATATTTTATTAACTTTTTGCATAGTTCAATAATTGCCCCATCATTGAAAGATAAATTTGGATTAAAACCATGTGCAAATTTGTTTCTAATGTCTTTCAATACCTTGATATTCGAATACTCAGTATCATCTACCAATCCAAGAGCATAAGCAATTTCAAGTCGACTATGAAAACTTCGAAGAACATACTTTATTTCTTTGGATTGCTTCCTCTCAATAATAAAAGCTTCAATTATCTTCAACAACAAATGCTCAAACAAACCGTACCCTAATAATGCAGCTCCCCTGTCAGTTTCATTCTGAAGCAGTTCAATGAAATCGTTAGTTTTTATTTCTTTTCCCATTGTTTGAATGAATTTATAAAGCCGTTAATATTGTTAATATTAATTAATCACTTTTTATACGGAATAAATCAGGATACTCAACAACATACTCGATTTCGATGCTATCCCCAACAGTATGTTGACCTGACCTTAATCGTATGCTTTTGGAAATCGATCTGTGTTCTGTCTTATACTCTATATCTGCAAAGAATTTGGTATCATTCCGGTCTTCCTGAGTTTCAATATTTATAATACGGGCATAGGCTGTTGTTTTTTCATTATCAGCCCATAGTTTTTCTGTCCGAACATCTGACAGGTAATCAACAAGCATAAGATTGAAAACCAACATCACCAATGAAATCAAACCGATGATATACTCTTCCCCCAATCGTCGATAATCTTTTAGCTTAGGAATGTATGGCTTTCCTTTCCTTGTATTATAAATCCTCCTGATTGGCAGTATCGAAATCCATCCAGCCATAATACAACCAAAAGAAAAAATAACAATATTGGAAAAGGACCAAAGTTCGCTATTGGTCTTATATCCCTGGTGTATGAATAATAATGAACCTGACAGAATTAGAATCGCAGGAATTATATATAGCTTTTTCAAATCAATTATTCGTTTACCTGATGTAAAGTTAGGAAAATATTGTTAGCTGTGAAGAGAAAACACCGGATGCCGGACAGGATTAAAATGCGACATGCCAGATGAGGCGAAGGGATGGAGCAAAGCGAAATCCCGAAGGGAGAAAACCCCTCCGTATCGGGTTTGCACTCATTCTGCAAATAACACCCTTCGACCGGAGGCACGGCACAAAGCGGAATCCCAAAGGGAGAACTAAGCGCAGCGAGGAACTCAACACCCAAAACCCAAAACCCAAAACTGATTACCCGCATCTCCCATCATATAAAAAAACATATTCCCTTGCTTTCCGGCCAATAATTTCGTATCTTGAGCAAAACACATGTTTAAGGCAAGATCTGTTTTGTGGTTATTGTATTCCGTATAGCCTGAATGTTCCGGGGCTGTAGCCACAGATATTCATCCTTAAGAGTTAACTAAATTTATACTTGTGCTCACCTGGGTCTTGCTGAGGCAGTATATATGAGAGGAGAATTATATGACCGAAGTAAAAATGATCTATCTGACCGGGAGAACAGGAAAAAAGTACCGTTTTTATACTTTCCCCGGGCCGGAAGGCTTAAAGGCAGAGGGAGGAGTGTACGCCATTACAAAGCGCTCAAAGAAAGATAAGGCATGGGAACATGACGTGATGAAAATAGATGAGACACACGATATGTCTGAATTGAAAACCTTAATGCGCGCTCCGGGTTATGATTGCCGCGAGGATGCAAACTGCCTTGCTGCGAGACTTGAAAATGATCCCATCAGGAGAAAAAAAGCTGCTGAGGATCTTTGGGGCAACTACTTCCCTTCAATGCTAACTGCCTGATCAGATTAAAAATCCCCCCGAATGCCCGGGGGGATTTTTCGTATCTTTATCGCCTTAGTTAATCAAATCCATTTTGCATGGCCCTCAGTAAAGCAAGAAAGAAATGGTTGATCATTGGCGGTTCGGTGCTACTTATCCTGATCATCCTGTTGATTATTCTGAACAGCATTCTGAGTAATAAGGCAGATCATTTATTGAGAGAAAAGCTTTCTTCCATCGATACCACCTCATATCATGTAGATTTCAGGAAAGTACGGGTTAATGTGTTTACACGCTCGGTGAATGTTTATGACATCACC
>JAIOSQ010000188.1 GCA_021107535.1 Bacteroidales bacterium
ACTTAGGAATTTTTGTCTTTGCTAAAACTCCTGTAAATGAACTGTTTACCAAACAACAAATCAATCAAAATGTCAAAGAACAACTTAACTTATTTAATTACAATCAATTAGTAACGCATCAGTAATAATCCAAAATGCAAAATTTAACCCAATAACCTGTCCTGAGCTTGTCGAAGGGCCCAACATTATCCACCTTCCTCCGTTATAAGAACATAATTCTTTTTCGGATACTTTTATCATCACTATAAATGGCAAAAAAACGTAAGAAAGCTAAGAAAAGGATAGTCCGCAGAAAACGGTTTTTATACTGGGCTTTACTTGTACTTGCAGCAGGTATAATCCTCAGCGGATTGTTTGTATTGTCGATCTATCTGGGCATGTTTGGTAAACTGCCGGACACCGAGGAGATCATTGGGATTAAGCAGGATAACGCATCCCTGGTATATGCAGCAGATGGGACCCTGATGGGGAAATATTACGTGGTGAACCGCCAGAGCATTACGAATAAGTCCATCTCCCCTTTTGTCAGACAGGCACTTATTGCAACAGAAGACAATCGTTTTTTCGAACATCATGGGGTGGATATCATCAGTCTGGGAAGGGTATTGTTTAAATCCATTTTATCGGGAGATGCCGATCAGGGAGGAGGAAGCACCATCAGCCAACAGCTGGCAAAAAACCTCTTCAGTAGAAAGGACTATGGCATACTCTCACTTCCTGTTAATAAGATAAGAGAAATGTTCATTGCATCCAGGCTGGAGGACGTATATGATAAAGAGGATATCCTCACCCTTTACCTGAACACTGTTTCTTTTGGCGAAAATGTATATGGTATTGAAGCAGCGGCATGGCGGTTTTTCAACAAAGCATCCGCCGATCTTACGATATCAGAATCAGCCACACTCATCGGAATGCTGGCAGCCAATACTTTATACAATCCACGGATTAATCCGGATAGGGCAACAGAAAGAAGAAACACAGTCTTTTCGCGAATGCACACCCAGGGTTTCATCACAAAAGACCAGTTGGAAGAGCTAAATGAAGAACCGATAAAGCTTGATTACAAGCTGAGGGGCGTGAACAAGGGAATAGCACCCTATTTCAGGGAATACATCCGGCTGCAGGCTGAAAATATACTGAATGACAGCCATGACCTGGAAAGGGAGGGCCTGCGCATATATACCACTATCAATACCACAATACAATCCTATGCGGAGCAGGCCGTTGCCATACACATGAAAAAATTGCAGACTGAATTTGATCAACACTGGAAAGGCAGGGAGCCCTGGGAGAAGCATCCGAAAACTTTTGAGCAGGCATTAAAAAAGACCGGGGCTTACCAAAAGCTTCAATCTATTGGGATGAATTACGACGAGATCATAAAAGCATTGTCCATCCCGCATAAAAGGAATATCCTGACCGGCAAGGGTGAGAAAGTCATGGAGATCAGCACCATAGATTCCCTCAAACATTATATGCGCCTGCTCAACACAGGCTTCCTGGCGGTGGATGCGAAAACAGGTGGCATCATTGCCTGGGTTGGTGGAATAAACCATCAATATCTTCCCTATGATCATGTTCTTTCCCAGCGACAGGCAGGATCTACTTTCAAACCATTTGTTTATGCTGCTGCCTTACAGGATGGTATGTCGCCCTGTCGTTTTATCTCAAATGAACAACGCGTATATAAGGCGTATAATAACTGGTCGCCGGCTAACTCCAATGGTGAATACGAAGGCTATTACAGTCTGAAGGGTGGATTGATGAAGTCGGTGAACACCATCACAGCGGAAGTAATGGTAGAGACCGGTCCTGCTGCAGTGGCCGGCCTGGCCAGGAAGATGGGAATCAGTACACATTTGCCTGAAGTGCCATCACTCGCGCTGGGAACGGCAGATGTTTCTCTTTTTGAGATGCTGGGGGCATACACAGGTTTTGCGAACAATGGCGTGGCGGTAGAACCCTTTGGTATCCTGAGAATAGAAGACAGCAAGGGGAATGTGATCTATGAAAACAAGCAGGCAGAAGAACATCCGAGGGCTTTTCACGAAGAGCTGGGCATGATCATGAATACGATGCTGGAAGGTGTTGTTGACAGCGGGACGGCCCGGTCTCTCCGGAGCGTTTATGGCCTGAGATCGGAGCTGGCAGGCAAGACAGGCACTACCCAGAACAATGCTGATGGATGGTTTATCGGGTATTCACCGGAGCTGGTGGCCGGTGTCTGGGTCGGTGCCGAACTACCATCCATTCATTTCCGAACCACTGCCCTGGGATCAGGGGCACATATGGCACTCCCTATCTTTGGATTAACATTTAAAAAGATAGAAAAAGATCATCAACTCAGGAATCAGTATCTGTCTCCTTTTGCACCCCTGTCAGATTCACTGATGAGCATGCTGGACTGCCCTGTTTATTGTGCTGAAATACTTTCTGACTACCTCACACGCAAGGAGCGCCGGGAACTGAGAAAAACAGCAAAAGAGAAAGAAAAGCTTACAGGGGCAGAAAACAAGAAAGAAAAAGAGGGATTCTTTAAAAGAATAGGGAATTTTTTCAAAAAGAAAAAATGAATAGAGAACAGAGGAACAAGGAATATGAATAAGAATTGGGAACAAATTCAAAATTCATAATCCATTCCGAGGACAAGGGACCAAAATTTAACCTAAATTTCGAAAATGTTCCAATTCAGAGTTCATATTCTTATTCCTTGTTCGTGATTCTCTATTCATATTCTTCTGTTTCTCACAAATGCCATTCCCGTCCCTCCCTTCAGGGATCTGATAAATTCATACGCATTGCATTTTCTCCTGAACCGGAAATGGGTGATCAGGGCCACCGGACGCCGCTTCCTGGTTGAAGATATCAGTCCCTTATGATGCATGATTATTCTTTTTCTCAGATTGGAAGTGCAGGCAGTGTAGTATCTTCCGTCGCTGCATTTGAGTATGTATACGAAGTGCATTGTTTAGTATAGTATAGTGTTGTGTTGTCTCTATACTATTAATACCGAAAAAAGAAAAATGTCACAAGTTTTTATTGAACGATGGAGCGATTGCGCGATTGCACGATGTAACGAAGTGAAGTGACGAGGGATCTCCCGGCGGTTTGCAATACGTCTGGCTTATGCTTTGGCTTTTACAGGCTGTTGCTCATAGCTATGATGAGTGTGCTTACTCTTCCCTTATTAACTCAAATTCAATACCGCCTTGTTTCAATATCATCTTATTTTCGTCCGGCACAAACTCAAATTCAATGCTGGCCGGGTCAAATTTAAATTTATGAAGCTCGTATGCTTCCAATGGGAATGATGACTGACCAGTTGCCTGAGCAATAAGCATGGTGCTATCTTTAGATATTGTTATTTGTAACGGATTGCTTGAGCTGCTATATACACCTGTGTATTGGTCTAGATCTTCACTTTTAAGTTTCAAACCAGTTTTAAATTCCGGCAGAGTAAATTCCTTATTAGTGAATATTTTTAACGCACCTACTGTTATTTCTTTCTTTGGAATAACAACAGCATTTGAAATGTATGCAATGAATGTACTGTCCTGGGGGAAGTATGAAGCCGTTGACTGAAATCCATCAATTCCTCCGGTATGCCCGTATGCTTTTTCATGAAATAATTGAAACATGCCAATGCCGTAGCCATCAATGATCTTCATCATTTCTTGTAAAGAATTATCGGAAACCAGATTAGCTGTAAACAGGTGATTATAAAAGATATTCA
>JAIOSQ010000165.1 GCA_021107535.1 Bacteroidales bacterium
AATTTTTTGAAGATTATTAAGTATGGATTCCATTAATCCATTAATGAAATAAACATTGGTAGAATCATCACTGTCGTTTATGAATGGTAAAACAGCAATGGACTTTTCGATATCCTCCTGTTCGTAGGAAAACGGCTTAACAATGAAAAAGAGTATAACCAGTAAAAGTGCAATAATAAGTGGTGCTCCAAGCACTACCATCATTCTTTTTTTTCTGGATTGGCCATTTTGAATGGGATCACTTTCATTAAGACTCCTCTTCCCTGCCTCCCCGGGTGGGTATCCATAATGATCACGGAAGCATTTGATAAAGTATGAAGTACTACTGAAACCAACCTTATATGATACTTCGGAGACATTAAAGGAATTCTGTCTTAACATTTCCATGGCTTGTTTCAAACGTACCTGCCTGATAAACTGACTAACGGACAGTTTTGATAGCTTTTTGACTTTACGAAGCAGGCTGGAACGGCTCATACCCATATCTGCAGCGAGCTCAGAAACCCCAAACTGCTCATTGGATATATTCTCCTCAATGATTTCCGTTGCTTTCCTTAAAAAATCATTTTCTATGTAATGAGAATCAGGCATTATTGTTAACCGTTAGGCCGAAATTAGGCAATTTTTGTTTAAGATACGAATAATGTTTTATTTCAGGATTCTTTAGCCTTTATACATCATTTGCGTCATAATTTATATCCCTGCATCATAATTTCAAGCCTTGCAGCAAACTTGATATCATCCGCTCCATAAGTGTTTAGCGATGCTTCACCGTTCAATGCAACTTTGTAACATCGAAAAAATGTCAAACTTCAAACATGATGATTATGAAAACACGAATTTACTTTTTAGACAACCTGAGAACCTTTATGATCTTCCTGGTTATTGTATTACACGCGGGTATCGTTTATGAACCTATCCTGGAAAATATATGGATTGTCGTTGATCCTGATCAAAACAGCTCAATAGGCTTGATCCGTATGTATCTGGATATCTTTGTGATGTTTACGATGTTCTTTGTTTCAGGGTATTTTATACCTAATTCATTAAAAAGTAAAAATACATGGGGATTCCTTAAATCAAAATTCAAAAGGATTATGATCCCCTGGATAGTGGCAGTATTTACTATGATTCCGGCCTATAAGTTCATCTTCTTGTATTCCAGGGGATTACCACAGGAAGAATGGTACACATACTTTCACTTATTTGAAAGGACTGGAGGAAACTTAGGTTTCTATGCAGACAATCCAACAATGGGATGGTTGTGGTTCCTTCCCGTTCTGTTTTTATTTCAAGTACTGTATCTGGTTTTGGCAAAGACCAATGTACTTTCAATAAAGATCTCATTAAGAACAGGCGTGATCTTAACTTTTGTTATTGGAGTAATATACAGCATGACGATCTCAAACCTGGGCATCCGTGGATGGTTTCATTCACCTATGCTACATTTTCAAACTGAGAAATTGCTGGTATATTTTATGGTCTTTCTCCTGGGATCTTTGTGCTATAAGCTGAAGGTATTTGAATCAAATATTAAAAACAAAAAGTATTATATCTGGTCAAATATTGTACTCACCCTTTCACTCAGTGTATTCACTGCAGTTGCATTGAATTTCTTCTTCAATATGATCGAACCGGGAAGGAATTACTTCTTCGTTTCAGATACAGTCGATAGGGTGATCTATTATAGTACTTCACTGCTTTCAATGTTTAGTTTCCTGTACATTTTTATCCACATTTTCAGATTCAGGCTTAATAAAACCAGCAGCATGTTCAGTGAACTAAGTAAAAACTCATATGCTGTTTACGTCATCCATATGGTAGTGATCGGCGTATTTGCTCTTATGCTTCTGAAAGTCTCCATACCCGGCATTGTAAAGTTTTTCATCCTAGCAATATTAACATTTGTTGTTTCCAATATCCTGGTGTCAGCCTACCGGGCCATATTCAAAAAAAGTCTATCAAATAGTATACTAACGAAAGCCATACTGCCGGCAGCCGTATTGCTTACCATTGTAATTTATGCACAGAAGGAAGAACCACCGAAGGAGCAAGTGCAATCAGCAATGTCAGAGGTTGTTCCCGAAGTCAGTATACATATGGCAGCACTCCAGGGTGACATTAAGGCCATTCATCAGCACATAGCAGCTGGTTCCAACCTGAATAAGCCTGAGCCCTCCGCCGGGTCTACACCACTGATCACTGCATCTTTGTTTGGAAAAATTGAAGTAGTCAGGGCTTTGGTGGAAGCAGGAGCCGATGTAAACTATCAAAACAAGGAAGGATCAACTGCCCTGCATACTGCAGCATTCTTTTGCCATCCTGAGATTGTAGGTATATTATTGGATAATGGTGCTGATAAAAATATCAGGAACAATGCCGGATCAACGCCACTTGAATCCGTGCTGGCACCCTTTGAAGCCGTTAAAGGTATTTACGATTATTTCGGAAATACACTTGGCCCACTGGGACTTCAACTTGACTATGAACATCTCAAGATCACCCGTCCAAAGATTGCAGATATGCTGCAGGACAATGCTTTAGAATAACATAAAAATTTTTAAAATGCACCGGTCATCCTGACGAATGAGCGCAGCTGCGCCTTCGCATAGCTTCAGCGGAGCAAGGCGAATGAGGAAGAACCTGCTGGCGTCCGCAGTAAAGCCGGCAAAATCTATTTATAAGCTTCGTGCAAAAAGTAAGCAGAATTATTTAACAGCTACCTGCAATTAGCTGGCAGGTGAAATTTATTCGTGGAGGTGAAACTTAATGGAAGTCCTTCTCCCGCCTCCGCTAAAGCTACGGCGGGATCAGGATGACCGGTAGAAGTAAATTACCCAGTGCCTCAAGCCCCTTCTGAGTTCCTAGTTCCTAGTGCC
>JAIOSQ010000160.1 GCA_021107535.1 Bacteroidales bacterium
GGATGACAGGCACTTCATACAATGGCACCATCCCGGTTGCAGCAGCAACCACCGGGGTTGAAGGACTGGAGGCCATTATCCCCATTGCACCGCTTACATCTTATTATCACTACTACCGTTCGAACGGCTTGATCAAGAGCCCGGGAGGCTGGAGAGGTGAAGACATTGATGTTATTTATGACTTCATTCATAGCGGCGATGAATCGAAGAGGGAATATAGCAATGCTGTTGTACGTGATAAAGAAATGGTAGAAGGGATGGACAGGATCTATGGTGACTACAATGAATTCTGGGATGGCCGCGACTATCTGCAGGACATGGAACCATTTAAAGCAGCCTTATTGATGTCGCATGGTTTTAATGATTGGAACGTGATGCCGGAACACAGCTTTCGCATATATGAAGCGGCAAAAGCAAAAGGCGTCCCCACACAGCTTTTTTACCACCAGGGCGGACATGGCGGCCCACCGCCAATGAAAATGATGAACAGATGGTTTACACGTTATCTGCATGGGTTAGAGAACGGAGTTGAGGAAGATTCACGGGTATGGATCGTGCGCGAAAATGACGAAAGAGCCAACCCGACACCCTACACCGACTATCCAAATCCTGATGCATCGCCTGTAACTTTGTATCTCACTGCCGGTGCTCCGGAATACGGGAAACTTGGTATAGAAGCGGTATCCGGACAGGGAAAAGAAACCCTGGTCGACAATTTTTCTTTTTCGGGTAAAGCATTGGCACAAGCTGAAATCACAGATCATCGTTTGATCTATGTTACGCCAAAGCTATCTGAGGAAGTTCACATTTCCGGCACAGTGAAAATTACTATTAAGTTATCATGTAATAAACCGGCAGCCAATCTTTCAGTCTGGCTGGTTTCTTTGCCCTGGACAGAGGGAAGGAAGCCTAAGATCACGGATAATCTTATTACCCGCGGATGGGCCGATCCTCAGAATTACCGCTCCTTAACCGAAAGTAAGCCTTTGAAACCCGGTAAGTTTTATGAAATGTCCTTTAATCTGCAGCCCGATGATCAAATAATTCCCGAAGGGCAACAAATTGGGCTTATGATATTTTCAAGTGATCGTGATTTTACACTTTGGCCCGATCCGGGTACTGAATTGACCATTGATTTGGATGAAACAAGCATTACTTTGCCTGTAGTGGGAGGCATGGAAGCTTTTGAAAAAGCTATAGTGAATGATTAATGGATAAATCCTAATGATTAGCCTGCCCGCCTTGGGAGGGTGGAGATTGGGAATGAAGAAATTCGAATCAATCAACACTCATTTTAACATTCTTCACTAATCACTAATAATTAATCACTAATAATTCTTATTATGGAATCGATTACCAAAATATTCAAGATCGGCTACGACCTGCCCAGTCTTTATAAGGAAACATCAAAAGGAGGCCTGGCAGCAATGGGGCTTCATGGATGGCCGGAGCAGCAATGATTATTCCCTGCACCCCGCACCCTATTCATCAAAATACTCATACTCATACTTAAGTATATAACGCTGGTTCGCCCCCATGCCATGACGATCAAGGATGGCTTCTGATTCTGTGACATTTCCTTCCTTATCAAATTTCCGTTCTATCCTGGAGTTGATCTCCCCATGTTCGTTACTTTCTTCCTGCACCACAACGTTGCCATGTTCATCATACTCAAAGATGGTGACAGCAATCTTCTCCGGCGATTCCTCTCTCACCTCAACAATCTGTCCCTGATCATCACGTTTGTACGCCACCTTAAAAATAACACCGCCATTTTCATCATAAGATGCCACAAAAGAAAGTTCGGCATTTTCATCATACTCATTTACGGTCCTTGCTGTTTCCTGTGTTTCAGCCATCCAGATCTTATCTTCAAGAACATTCCCTTCTTCATTCCACCTGGTTTCTTTTCTGAATACAATCTTGTTTTCCTCGTCCCAGGATTCATGCAATATTTCTCGATCTCCCTCATATAAGAATTTATCAAGAAATTCGACTTCATCTTCATCCGACCTGACTTCCTTTTCGATCAGGTTCCCTGCATCATTATAACGGTAAGTAACAGTATCCTTAGAACCGTCAAGATAATTCTTATATGCAAATTGAGTTTTCCCATCTGCATCTATATCATATTCCATGTCATCGATCAAATCACCGTTTTCATCCCAGGATCTGTCGGCTATCTTCACGCCTTGCTCATTATATACATATCCGTAATGCTGTTCCACACTCCCGTCTGCATTATACTTGATCTCGCTCAGGGTTCGTCCCTCCGGGTCATAGGTGGTCTTATTATAGATCCCGCCTTTCAGTTCAAACTCCTCGGTGTTCATATCCTTAAGAACATAATCGAATTTATGCAAGCTCAGTGATTTTATCTTTGTCATGATGGTTTCAGTTTAAAAATTGCCTAAATTTACAGCAAATATCAACAAAAAAGAAGTCAGAAGTCAGAAGTCAGAAGACAGAAATCAGAAGTCAGGAGTCAGAAGATAATAGAAGAGAAATTCCATAACCCAATATAAATATCAATAGCATTTTTATAAAAATCCGTTGTATCCGTGTTATCTGTGTTCTATTCAGTAAAAGCTACAGAGACACTTAATTTAAAACTTAAAACTCAAAATTTAAAACTTCATTATAATTCATAATCATGAAAAGATTTATTTCACCACTACTTAGCCTAATTATCATTATGACCATAAGTTCATGTTGTAACGAACAAGACGAGATCAAGTATCCTGTAAGCAAGAAAGTTGACCAGACAGATGAATACTTTGGTGTTCAGGTGGCAGACCCCTATCGCTGGCTCGAAGATGACAATTCGGAAGAAACAGCCGAATGGGTCAAGGCTGAAAATACGGTCACCAATGCGTACCTTTCTCAAATCCCATTCCGTGACAAGATCGTGGACAGGCTTACCGAGATATGGAATTACCCCAGGTACAGGACACCTGAGAAGAAAGGAGAATCTTATTATTTCAGAAAGAATGACGGCCTGCAAAACCAGGACGTATTATATGTCATGAAAGGTGAAGATGGTGAACCTGAAGTTTTGCTTGATCCCAATACACTCTCGGAAGATGGCACTGTTGCACTGAGCAGATGGAATCTCTCAAAAGACGGCAAATACCTTGGATATTTAATTGCAAGGGCCGGCAGCGACTGGCAGGAAATACATGTTATGGACATTGATAAACGGGAAACCCTCAGCGATCATATTCAATGGGTGAAATTTTCAGGAATATCCTGGAAGGGAGACGGCTTCTTTTACAGCAGCTACGACCCACCCGCCGAAGGGGAAGAACTCAGTGATGTGAATGAATACCATAAAGTGTATTACCATAAGCTGGGAAGCAGCCAGGATGAGGATATCCTGATCTATGAAAATGCGGATTTCCCAAGGAGGAATTATTATGCCGGCACTACCGAAGACGAAAGGTTCCTGATCTTATATGAAACTGAATCCACAAGCGGAAATGCCCTGTATTTCAAAAACCTTTCAAAGAAACGCAGTGAATTCATAAAACTGGCTGAAGGCTTCGAATATGATTACGGTGTGATCGGAAATATTGATGATAAACTTCTGATCAAAACCAATGAAGACGCACCGAAAGGAATGGTGTATATGGTGAATACTGCAGACTTATCTGCCGACAGGGTCAGCATCATCCCCGAAAAAGAAGAAGTCCTTGAATCTGCCGTCATCCTTGGCGGAAAACTGATCACAGAATATATGAAAGATGCAACATCGAAGGCCTATATCCTGACACTGGACGGAGAGCTTGTCTCAGAACTGGAACTCCCGGGCCTGGGCTCATTTGGTGGATTATCCGGCTGGACAGATGATAATATCGCATTCTATACCTTTACCTCTTTCACTTATCCCGCAACGGTATTTAAACTTAACATCAGGGAGAACAAAAGCGAGATATTTTTCGACTCAGAGATCGATTTCGATGCAAGTGAATATGAGACCAAACAGGTATTTTATACAAGTAAGGACGGCACCAAAATACCCATGTTCATCGTTCATAAAAAAGGGATCAAACTTGATGGTAACAATCCAAGCCTATTGTACGGTTATGGTGGCTTTAATATCAGTATAACCCCTTCTTTCAGAACCAGCAACCTTGTTTTGCTCGAAAATGGGGGTATTTATGCCGTTGCAAACATTCGTGGTGGAGGTGAATATGGTGAAGAATGGCATGATGCAGGCACCCTCTTGCAAAAACAGAATGTCTTTGACGACTTTATCGCAGCCGGAGAATACCTGATCGCTGAGGGCTATACTTCGAAAGATAAGCTGGCTATTATAGGAGGTTCAAATGGCGGATTGCTCGTTGGTGCCTGCATGCTTCAACGGCCAGAACTGTTCAGGGTAGTCCTATCCCATGTGGGGGTGCTGGATATGCTCAGATATCACAAATTTACCATAGGATGGGCCTGGGCAACAGACTATGGCACCAGTGAAGACGACAGTGCAATGTTCAATTACCTGCTTGGGTATTCGCCTTTGCATAATATCGAAAGTGGTGTTGACTATCCTGCCACCATGGTGTTTACCGCCGATCATGACGACCGCGTGGTCCCTGCACACTCGTTTAAGTTCATTGCCACGCTGCAGGAAAAAAACACCGGCCCCAATCCTGTCCTGATCCGAATAGAAAGCAAGGCAGGCCATGGCGCAGGAACACCGGTATCAAAGGTCATCGAACAAGTAGCGGATCAGTGGGCGTTTATGTTTTATAATATGGATGTTGAGCCAGCATACTAGAAATCAGATACCAGATACCAGAAATTAGCATCCAGCATCCAGCATCTAGCATCCAGTATCATTTTGCTTTCATCCACTCAGGTACAGGAGCCGGCTTGGGTTTACGGCCGTAAAAGAAGTCATCCATTTTCAAGGCAAAATGCCTGAATACTTTCGAATTTCTGATCAGCATCCGGATCATATTATGAAAGAAATTATTGGGATGGGAAAAAGGGCAATCGCTCATACAGCGGCCGCAATCAGTCCCGGAAATACACCAGTATGTATAGCAATCTTCCTGCTTGATCTGCCAGCGCTTCACACCAC